>CAJUFM010000061.1 GCA_910585745.1 uncultured Eubacterium sp.
AACCTTCCCTCCCGATAATCATCAATTATCGTTACCAACCCACCAACCCCACCCTCATTCCCCCTTGCCCCTCTTCCCCCCATATGTTAAAATATCTTAAACAGTATCCTAAGCAGAAAAACCCAACGAAAGGAAACCGTATTAATTATGAAACTCATTGCAGGACTTGGAAATCCAGGAAGAGACTATGCGGGGACGAGACATAACATCGGATTTGGTGTGATAACCCGTATTTCAGAACAATATAATATACCATTGAGCAGCAAGGAGCATAAAGCGGTGTGTGGCAAAGGCTTTATTGGGGGGGAGAAGGTGATCATTGCCCAGCCCCAGACATATATGAATCTGAGCGGAGAGAGTGTCAGGAGCATCGCCGACTATTATAAGATTGAGCCGGAGGACATCATCATTGCCTTTGATGACATTGATCTTGAGGTGGGGCAGCTTCGGGTGCGGAGGAAGGGAAGCGCCGGGGGGCACAATGGGATCAAGAGTATCATCCAGCACCTGGGGACAAATGAGTTTCCGCGGGTGAAGGTAGGAGTGGGAGCGAAGCCGGAGGGAGGCGATCTGGTGCGCCATGTGCTGGGCAGATTTTCCAGGGAGGATGAAAAGGCCATGGGCGAGGTGCTGGATCTCGCTGTCGAAGCGGTGGAGCTGATCGTGACCGAGGGTGTGGATGCCGCGATGAATCGGTACAATGCTAAGCGGAAATCTTGATTTTTCCGGGGAAATAATATATAATAGAGAAAACAGATCACGAGCATTACGCTTTGCGAGACCGCTCGAATACCTTGGCGCAAATGATAAAGGACGCACAATGAAAAATTGTGCGCTTCTTTTGTGCACAGAAATGATTTTGGATGGAAATGATAGGTAATAGAATTAGAAAGGCGAAAGCAGAGTCAGAAAGGCAGAAAGTAACATGAATACACTACTCGCACCCCTCCGGGAACTGGAGGAATTTGACCAACTGAATACTTCCATGAAAAAGAGTGAGTTTCCGGTTCAGCTGGTAGGCTGTATGGATACCCAGAAGAGCCATATGATCGCCGGGGCGGGAGCGGACTGCCGGTTTCGCCTGATCATCACCCACAATGAGGTCCGGGCGAAAGAACTGGTGGAGGATCTGAAACTGTATGAGGGCAGGAGCGGCATTTCCGAAGGCGGCGAGATTCCAGAGACCATGTATTATCCGGCGAAAGACTTTATTTTTTACAGCGCGGATGTGCATGGACAGGCGATCGTAAAGGAGCGGCTGAAAGTGATCAAGAGGCTGATGGAAAAGAAGCCTACTACCATTGTGACCACCATCGATGGGGGGATGGACTATTGTCTGCCATTTTCCATGTACAAAGACCACAGCATGGAGGTTAAGATTGGGGATGTGCTGGAGCTGGAATCTTTCCGCAGCGGTCTGGTGTATATTGGCTACGAAAATGTATCCCAGGTGAGCAAAGAGGGAGAATTTTCTGTGCGGGGAGGGATCATTGATGTATTTCCGCTGACGGAGGACTGCCCCTGCCGGATCGAGCTCTGGGGAGATGAGGTGGACAATATCCGGCGGATCGATGTGGAGAGCCAGCGGTCCGTGGAAAATATAGAAGAGGTCAGCATCTATCCGGCGACGGAGATATTTCTGGAAGAGGACCAGGTGCTGGCGGGGATGCGCAGGATTGAAAGGGAGCTGAAAGACTGCGTCGCTAGATTTAAGGAAGAGGGAAAAGTAGAAGAGGCCGCCAGGCTGCGGGAAAATGTGGAGAGCTTCCGGGAAAATTATCAGATCTATCATGGGCTGGTAAATCTGGAAAGCTATGTGAGTTATTTTGCCGGGGAGGTACAGTCCTTTTTTGACTATTTTGCCGGGGAAGATGTGCTGGTGTTTGTAGATGAGCCCAGCCGGTGTGTAGAAAAGGGCGAGGCGGTGGAGTTTGAATTTCGTGAGAGTATGGTGAGCCGGCTGGAAAAGGGATATATTCTGCCGACCCAGATGGAAGTTTTATTTTCACTGCCCATTGTGCTGAAAAAGCTGGGAGATCTGCCGGTGCTGCTCCTGACTACCCTGGATATGGCGGTAAAAGAATTTGCGGTAAAGCGCAAGTTCAATTTTCAGGTGCAGTCAGCGCCTTCCTACAACAACAATTTTTCTCTGCTGGCGAAGGATATCCAGAGACTGAAAAAAAATGGATACCGGGTGCTGGTGCTGTCTGGCTCCAGGACGAGGGGCGAGAGGCTGTGCCAGGATCTGCAGGATTTCGATGTGGTGGCATTTTATGGCAGGGATATGGAGCATGAGCTGCTTCCGGGCGAGGTCATGATCGCCAAAGGGAATCTGCGGAAAGGATTTGAGTATCCTAACCTTCGATTTGTTGTGCTCACTGAGGGTGATATTTTTGGCGGGGCAAAAAAGCCGCGCAAAAGGAAGCCGAAAAAGTATGAGGGAGCGGCAATCCACAGCTTTAATGACTTAAAGATCGGGGATTATGTGGTTCACGAAAATCACGGACTTGGCATTTACGAGGGGATCGAAAAGATCGAGGTGGACCATATCACGAAAGATTATCTGAAAGTGTCCTATGCTGGCGGGAGCAATTTGTACATTCCCGCCACTTCCCTGGAGCTTTTGCAAAAATATGCCGGTGGTGATGCGGAAAAGGTGCCGAAACTCAACCGGCTGAATTCGCCGGAGTGGAAAAAGACCAAGTCACGGGTAAAGGGTGCGGTGAAAGAGATTGCTGAAGAGCTGGTGGAGCTGTATGCTAAGCGGCAGGCGAGACAGGGGCACGCATTCGAGAAAGATACAGTGTGGCAGAAAGAATTTGAAGAGCTGTTTCCTTATGAAGAGACGGAGGACCAGCTGCGTGCCATTGAGGCAGCAAAGCAGGATATGGAGAGTCCGAGGATCATGGACCGTCTGATCTGCGGAGATGTAGGATACGGTAAGACGGAGATCGCCATCCGTGCTGCCTTTAAAGCGGTGATGGACGGAAAACAGGTGGCGCTTCTGGTGCCCACAACCATACTTGCGGGACAGCATTACAATACCTTTGTCCAGCGGATGCGGGATTTCAGCGTTGAGGTGGGGATGCTTTCCAGGCTCAGGACTCCCAAAGAGAATCGGGAGACCATAGAAAAGCTGAAAAAGGGCAGGGTGGACATCGTTATCGGAACCCATAAACTTCTCGGGAAAAATGTGGGCTACAAGGATCTGGGGCTGTTGATCGTGGACGAGGAACAACGGTTTGGTGTGACCCACAAGGAAAAATTGAAACAGCTGAAAAATGATATTGATGTGCTGACGCTCACAGCTACGCCGATTCCCCGGACACTCCACATGAGCCTGGTAGGGATCCGGGATATGAGTGTGCTGGAGGAGGCGCCGGTGGACCGCATGCCAATTCAGACTTTTGTCATGGAGAAAAATGGAGAGATCGTCAGAGAAGCTATTCTGAGGGAGATTGGACGGGGCGGCCAGGTATACTATGTGTATAACCGGGTTGCTAATATGGACATCATCGCTGGCGAGGTGGCGAAGCTGGTGCCGGAGGCGGTGGTCAGCTATGCCCACGGGCAGATGAATGAGCGGGAACTGGAAAATACAATGTTTTCTTTCGTCAATGGTGACATTGACGTCCTGGTTTCTACTACGATTGTAGAAACCGGACTGGATATCCCAAATGTCAATACGATCATTATAGACGAAGCCGACAAACTAGGGCTTTCCCAGCTGTATCAGCTGAGAGGGCGGGTGGGACGCTCGAACCGGACTGCTTACGCTTTTTTGATGTATAAACGGGATAAAATGCTCAAAGAAGTAGCGGAAAAGCGTCTGGCCGCAATAAAAGAGTTTACAGAACTGGGATCAGGGTTTAAGATATCTATGAGGGACCTGGAGATCCGGGGAGCTGGAAACCTTCTGGGCGCCAAACAGCATGGACATATGGAGGCAGTGGGGTACGACCTGTACTGCAAGATGCTGAATGAGGCGGTGAAACGGCTGAAGGGCGAGAAGGTGGAGAGCGACGAGTTCGAGACTAATATCGATGTAAAAGTAGATGGTTATATTCCACCGGATTATATACCAAATGAGTTTCAGAAACTGGATGTGTATAAACGCATCGCGGACATTGAGACAGTGGCGGAGAAGGACGACATTCTGGATGAACTGATTGACCGTTTTGGGGAGCCGCCCCAGAGCGTATGCAACCTCCTGGATATTGCCCTGCTTAAAGTAAAGGCGCATGAAAATTTCATTACTGCTGTGGCAGAGAAACCGGGCGGGGTACGGATCACAATGTATCCTCAGGCAGAAGTGGCACCGGAGAAAATCCCGCCTCTTGTGGGGGAATTTGGAAAACGGCTTCGTTTTGTTCCGGATACAACGCCATATTTTGTATACATTCCCCAGGGAGACGGAGAGCTTTTGGTTCAGCTGGACTATGTGGTGGATAGAATTGGAGAGATCAAGCGACAGGATAAAAAAATGGAGGAGACGCACAATGAAGAATAAATTAAACAGAGGGTTTCGCACTATCTTTAAGAAAATAATCTGCGGTATCGCAGTGGCAGCAGTAGCATTGGGGACTGCCGCCTGCTCTGATGATGGAGAGAACAAGGAAATCGAGGCTCCAAAGGCAGAAAAGGCAGCCGCTGTTACCAATGGAGAGCTGAAAAGCGACTCCACGGTGATCGGTGTAGGTGAAGCTGCAGTAAGTTATGATGAGTACCGGGTGTACAGCTGGTTCCTGAAAAACCAGTACGAGGGCGTTCTTTCGGCAGAGGTGTGGGATTATAAACTGGGAGATGTCACTGTTGGACAAGTTGCCATTGAGGATATCCTGCGTCTGATCATTCAGATCAAGGTAATGAACAAGGCAGGAGCAGAGCAGGGGGTCAGTCTGGGAATTGATGAAAAAGAGGACATTGACCACAAGGCAGATCAGTACCTGGCGACGATCCCGCCGGAAGTACAGCAGGCCAATGGCATCACAAGGGATATTATGTACCGGATTTTTGAGGAAAATGAAGTGGCGAGAAAGGTATATGATGTGACAACTTCGGCGGCGATTGACAGAAAAGAAGTGCAGGCGGCAAAGGTTCTGCTGCTTCATCTTGAGGCAGACGATACAAACCGTGAGCAGGTCAGAAATCAGGCAAATGCCCTGTCGGCAGAACTGGGGCAATACACTGGGAATTTTACTTCTTTTGTTAAGGACAAAACAGGAAAAGCTCCGAAAGAGGTGATTCTTGGCAGCCTGGACAGCCGGACCGGCCTCGCCAGTACTGCGCTTTCCATGCAGCGTTATACCACCAGCGGTGTGGTGGAGGAAAAAGACGGTTTTTATATTATGTACTGTCTGAAAACAAGCACAGAGAGACTGAACAATGCATACTGGGAGCAGTACATTTCAGAAGAACAGAACCGGATCTTTCAGACTGCTTATGAAAACTGGGCGGAAAAATATGAAGTGAAGGTAAGTAAGTCACTTCTGGCAAAATAAAGAGAAAAGAGGAGTAAATGATGAGAGCGAGCGGAATACTGCTTCCGGTATCCAGTCTTCCATCGGAATATGGAATCGGAGCATTTGACAGAAGCGCGTTTGATTTTGTGGATACGCTGGTGAGTGCCGGTCAGAGATACTGGCAGATCCTTCCCATGGGCCCTACCGGTTTTGGGGATTCCCCCTACCAGTCTTTTTCCACTTTTGCGGGAAACCCTTATTATATCGCGCTGGATGAACTGGTGCGCAAGGGGTATCTTGCCAAAAGGGACCTGGAGCAGTCCGGACTTTGGGACGACGGGAAATATGTGAATTATGAAGCTCTTTACAACAAGCGTTTTCCCCTGCTGCGGAGGGCCTATAAAAATAGCGGGATCCGGGAAGATAAAAAGTTTCTGGAATTTGTAGAGGCCAATGATGACTGGCTGCCGGATTATGCACTTTTTATGGCAGTAAAGGACAGCAAGGGAGGGCAGAGCTTTCTGGAATGGGAGGAAGAACTCAAGCGGCGCAAGCCTGAGACACTGGTCCGTTATCGGGATATATATGAAGATGATGTGTATTTTTATATGTTTCTGCAGTATGAATTTGACGAGCAGTGGAGGCAGCTAAAGACCTATGCTAATGAGAAAGGAGTGCAGATCATTGGGGATATACCGATCTATGTGGCCCTGGACAGCGCCGACGCCTGGTCACATCCGGAGCTGTTTCAGTTTACGGAGGATCTGGTGCCCAGGGCGGTAGCAGGATGTCCGCCGGACGCTTTTTCAGAGACGGGGCAGCTCTGGGGCAATCCATTGTATGACTGGGAGTACCACGAGCAGACAGGTTTTGATTGGTGGCTGAAGCGTATCACCCATTGTTTTAAATGGCATGATATGGTGCGAATCGATCATTTCCGCGGCTTTGATGAGTATTATGCCATCCCCTATGGAGAGCCCACCGCAGTCAACGGCGCATGGGAGCAGGGACCAGGGATACGTCTTTTTGAAGTGATGGAAGAGAAATTGGGGGAGAGGGAGATCATCGCAGAGGATCTTGGCTTTTTGACAGACAGCGTACGGAAACTTTTGAAAGATACCGGTTATCCAGGGATGAAGGTGCTGCAGTTTGCATTTGATTCCAGAGAAGAAAGCGATTATATGCCCCATAATTATACATTGAACTGTGTGGTATACACGGGGACTCATGATAATCAGACAACATATGGCTGGTGGGAGGAGATGTCGAAAGAGGACCGGGATGTAGCGCTTCGGTATATGAACCTGCCCTCCCGTTTTCTGACGAAGAAAAAGCTCACCTGGCAGCTGATCACTATGGCACAGCGCAGCGTGGCGGATCTGTGCATTATTCCGGCTCAGGATTATCTGTGCCTTCCGGCGGCAGCCCGCATCAATACACCCTCCACCCTGGGGCATAACTGGCAGTGGCGTATGGAAAAAGGCGCATTTACGGATGGTCTATGTGAGAAGATCCGGAATATGACCAGGCTTTATGGCAGATTGGGTGCTGGGCTTTAAAATAGACCTGGATGATTTTGGAACGGCGTATGCTTCTTATCCTGTCTGAAAAGTATATTACACAAGTTCAGAAAATATATGATTCTATTTGAAGCAGAAGAATATAAAGGGCAAATAACAGGGTTTATTATGCTGCTTTTCATGGGATAAATGCAGTTCATCTCCTGTGGGAGCTCTTTTATTTACGTGAAGGTGAAGTATTACACTCGTGGTTTGGAGGGCAGTGTTTCTTTCTGGGTAATGATGAATTTGATATCATAAAAAATATAAATATAGCTAGTGTACATTTTTTCTTTATTACTGTATAATGGAATATATATCCATTTAGAAAATCCATGACAATTATGTTCATGTGAAAGGAAGTGCAGAATGAATCATACAAAAATGAAAAAAAACCTGCTTTTTATTGATAATGGGCAGACCTATGAAGAACTTTGCCGAATACTTGATGACGAATACAATATAAAGATGGTAAGAGATATGAAAACTGCAAAGGATATCCTCAAACAAAGTAAGGTGGATATTCAGGCACTTCTGATCTATGCGGATCTGCAGGAAGATATCCGAAAGGCTGTCGAATTCGTAAAAGACAGTGACAGGCTTATCTCTATACCAATTCTTATTTATACTGACAAAGAGAACTCGGCGGATGGTTTTGCATATCTTGGATCTGGCGTTACTGATTGTATTACCAAACCATTTATCAGTAAAATTATTAAAAACAGGATTTCAAATGCGATTGCATTTACGGATTCCCTGACCTTTTACGGGATTGAAAAAATGCTCAAACAGCTTCCTTCCAATATTTTTCTCAAGGATAACGAGTGCAAATATGTTTTTGCGACAAAGTATTGGCATCATCTGAAAAAGGCGGATGATCCTGACTGGTCGATCAGGGGAAAGACGGATACTGAGATACGCAAAGATAAACATAACGCTATAGAAGCGCAAAAAAGGGATATGGAGATCATTGAAACCGGCAAGGGCACGACATACACGATTGAAATCAATGCGGATGGAATACAGGAATTTCTCCAAATTATAAAACAGCCACTCTTCAATGAAGAGGGTGCTGTTACTGGTATCGTTGGTTTGATCAATAATGTGACGGAACACGAATTGCTGAAAAAGAAGCTGCGGGATCAGGCTATAACGGATGCTTTGACAGGTCTTTATAACCGGACATATCTGGATGAGTTTATAAAAACCCACAGCGATGACTGCTATCCGCTTTCCATTATTTCTGCTGATTGTGATGGGCTCAAGGAAATAAACGATACATATGGACATACTGCGGGAGATGAATACATAAAAGCGACGGTAAGCCTCTTCAAAATGGTTTTGCCAAAAGAGTGTATATTGTTCCGCATGGGCGGAGATGAATTTCTCGTTTTATTACCATCTACTTCGGAGGAGAAAACCCTGCTCCTCGTAAATCAGCTGAAAGACAAACAAAACCTGTTCCGCATACAGAATCGGCCGTTAAGTATCTCATTTGGTGTATCTGTCATGAACAGCAGGGCGGACAGCTTTCATATGTGCATTACCGATTCGGACAGAAATATGTATTTTGAAAAAAGAAAAAAACATAGATAATATCAAGTTCTCATTTGCAAAACTTAATGTACTGATGGGAGTTTTTGTGAGGCCGGTTTCTTTGTGGAAGCCGGCTTTTGTAGTGACTAATTTAGAGGGGCATTATATAGAACTAAAGATAGACCAATATTATTTATCTGGACATAAAGAATATCATGTGAGGCATCATTTGCATCAGAACTTGATATATGGTTACGACAACCATTTACATACGTTTCTGACGTTGGGATACAGTAATTCAGGTAAGATAAAAAAACATACAATTCAGTATATGGAAATGAAACGTGATCTAAAGAGGTATCCTGACATTCAGATAAGGAAGAGGTGTGAAGATTTCAGGGGAAGACAGAATATTTATGCGAATGAATTAAATGTAGACGAAATAGCTGGTCTCCAGGTCCTGAGGGTGATACTGCCGGATGGGAGCGGCCGTCGTCTGTCGGCTCTCAATCTGTATAAAAATGTAAAATTAAAAGCGCTGGAACTGAAAAATATTATGCCAGCCAAACTGGATCTAAGGAAGAATACTAAATTAAAATCTGTAAAGGTGAAAGTAAAGTCAAGCTGGATACGTAAGACCTTTAGGAAGAACAAGTGGGGATGTGCTATTGTAAAGAGTGGGAAATTTATTAAAAAGATAAAGGCTGGGAAGAAAAAGATATATACCATCATTTGAATTCCACAATGGGAATTCTGGTAGCTGAAATCGCGCATTTTAAGGGGAGGTATGAAGAAGATAAAAATTTGCATATTATTAGGGATGTTTGTATGTAGCTTATTTTTGTGCCCGGAACCAAAGCATTCACGGGCAGCAGTCAATGCAGATGGAAGTGTGCTGATCAACGAGGAAAATTTTCCGGATGCGAGGTTTCGGTGTTTAGCAGCCCGGTATGATACAGACAAGAATAATATATTGTCATTAAAGGAGAGAAGTGTATTAAAACATCTGCATATTAACTATATTAATCCGGTGTATTATCAGGATACTACGGACTATGATCTGGTTGAACCCCTTTTCCCTGATGTTCGGCCAGAGATCGAGACGTTGTCCTGGAGATCGGGGAAAGAAAGCCAACAGATGCTGTGGATTTCCCAATAAAGCAGTTAAGGGTCATAGAAATTGGTTCCGGTTTTGAATGCTCAGATTTTTCGTTGAAAGAGGCAATGAATCTGGAAGAACTTCGGATCGGAGTGACCGATAGTTATTATGTATCACGTTTTTCTAAACTTGGTGACGTGGATCTCACTGCGAATAAAAAATTAAGAAAACTATGGTTGCAGAGTGTTAGTGTAAAGTCTCTTGATTTACGAAAGAATACGAAGATCCAGGAGGTAAAAATAATAGGTGACAGATATTATTATGACTTTGACAAGCAAGCGGTTAAAGTAGGAAAAATGTACGGGTCTGCGGCTGAGGCCTGTGCTTTAAAACTTCCGAAAAATAATTCATTGAAAGAACTAGTATACATGACAAAAAATAAGAAACTGGATCTGACATCCTGCAAAAAGCTCTCGTTTCTGCAGGTTTATTCCGGGGTGGAACTTAAATTCAATTCAAATTGGTATAAGACCCATGCAAAGAAGAAACTAACAATTTATACGCGGGGAGTGAAAACCAGGAAGTCCATTCAAAGGAAAACTAAAAAGTATGTGTATATAAAAACAAAGAAACTGGCGGCTTATTCACCGGACTACGATATATTTAGCAATCAGCCGTTTATACATGGATAAAAATTGGTTTTATTTTTAATGATCGTGCTGGAGATTTTTGCGAAACAGGCATTCTCCAGCCGGTCATTTTTCTTTTCTTGACAGATACCCCATAGGGGTATATAATATCAGTAAATGTAAAGATACACTGATGGCATATAAGCCTGCCTGACCGCTGTACCGCCCTGGTTCTGCATACAGGCAGACAGAATGGAGAATAATAAATGAACCAAAAGGAATGTTGTTCCAATAAGAAAAAAGAGCGGGATGAAAAGGAATATAAGGATCTTCTGAACCGTCTCAGGCGCATCGAGGGACAGGTGCGGGGGGTGGAGAAAATGGTGGAAAATGATGCATACTGTGTAGACATTCTCACCCAGGTATCCGCAGTCACCGCAGCGCTGAACAGTTTCAACAAAGTGCTGCTGGCAAACCATATCCGCACCTGTGTGGCAGAGGATATCCGGGAGGGAAAGGACGAGACCATCGATGAACTGGTGACTGCCTTACAGAAATTAATGAGATAGGGGACAGGAGTTCAATAGAGATTTGTTTATGGAAAAGGAGGAGACCATGGAACAGTATAAAGTAACAGGCATGAGCTGTGCTGCCTGTAGTGCCAGGGTGGAGAAAGCGGTATGTAAATTGCCAGGGGTAGAATCCGTGTCGGTGAGCCTTCTTACCAATTCCATGGCGGTGGAAGGAAACACCGCGGATCAGGACGTCATAAAGGCGGTGGAAGAGGCGGGATATCACGCGGAACGAAAAGAAAGGGGTGGGACAGAGCCTGCGGCTTCCCCGGCGGAGGCACTGGAAGACCAGGAGACCCCCAAACTTAAGTTAAGACTGCTGGCTTCCGTGGGATTTCTTGTGGTGCTGATGTATATTTCCATGGGAAATATGATGTGGGGGTGGTGGCTGCCGGAAGTATTGGAGAGGAATCATCTGGCACTGGCTATCATCCAGCTGCTGCTGACCACGGTGATCATGGTGATCAACCAGCGTTTCTTTATCAGTGGGTTCCGCGGTCTTTGGCACCGCGCCCCCAACATGGATACGCTGGTAGCGCTGGGAGCAGGCGCGGCGTATGTCTACAGCCTCTATGCCCTTTTTGGCATGTCCTACGCCCTGCTGGACAGAAATATGGCGGAGATGCACAGGTACATGCATGAATTATATTTCGAGTCGGCGGCTACGATCCTCACGCTGATCACAGTGGGGAAAATGCTGGAAGCCCGTTCCAAGGGCAGGACTACCGATGCGCTGAAAAGCCTGATGCGCCTTGCGCCTAAAACAGCGGTTATTGTTGTAGACGGTAAGGAGCAGGAGGTGCCAGTATCCCAGGTAAAAAAGGGAGATGTCTTTGTGGTTCGTCCCGGAGAAAGTATTCCAGTGGACGGCATCGTCTTGGAGGGAAACGGCTCTGTCAATGAGGCGGCGCTGACGGGAGAGAGCATTCCTGTGGACAAAGCCGAAGGGGACATAGTGTCTGCCGCAACCATCAACCAGAATGGATTTCTCAAATGTGTGGCTGACCGGGTAGGAGAGGACACTACGTTGTCCCAGATCATTCAGATGGTCAGTGATGCCGCCGCAACTAAGGCGCCCATCGCCAAAGTGGCAGATAAGGTGTCGGGGGTATTTGTGCCGGTGGTGATCGGTATCGCAGCAGTGACGATCCTTGTCTGGATGTTTGCTGGTGAAGGATTCGGTTATGCTCTTGCCAGAGGGATCTCCGTACTCGTTATCAGTTGTCCCTGTGCCCTGGGACTGGCTACGCCGGTGGCCATCATGGTGGGAAATGGCATGGGTGCGAAAAACGGGATTCTATTTAAGACGGCAGTGTCTCTGGAGACGACGGGAAAGACAGAGGTTGTCGTGCTGGATAAGACAGGAACCATAACCCTTGGGGAGCCAAAAGTCACGGATGTATTTCCGGCGGAAGGTGTGTCTGCGGAGGAGCTGCTGAACACAGCTTATCTGCTGGAGGGAAAAAGTGAGCATCCACTGGCGAAGGCAGTTGTGGAGTATGTAAGCCGGGGAGGAGCAGTGACAGAAGACTCCGGAAAAAACGCTTCCATTCATATTTTTGCCGCCGATATCAGCACTGGAGTAACTGATTTTGTGGAGATACCAGGAAATGGCGTCCAGGGACAGCTGGCGGGAAAAACGGTATATGGCGGAAAGCGGGAATACATTGGAGATGTGGCGGAGATTCCTCCGCAGATCCGGGAAGAGGGAGAGAGGCTGGCAGGATCCGGAAAAACCCCTCTCTACTTTGCAGAGGAAAAACACTTTCTCGGCTGCATCGCGGTGGCAGATGTGATCAAGGAGGACAGCCCCCAGGCGATACAGGAATTGAAAAATATGGGCATCCGGGTGGTGATGCTTACTGGAGATAATGCAAAGACAGCAGAAGCCATCGGAGCCCAGGCAGGAGTGGATGAGATCATTGCCGGCGTTCTGCCAGATGGAAAAGAAGAACAGGTGCGTCGCTTTGCCTCCCAGGGGAAGGTGGCGATGGTGGGAGACGGCATCAATGATGCTCCGGCACTCACCAGGGCAGACGTCGGAATTGCCATCGGAGCAGGTACGGATGTCGCAGTGGATGCGGCGGATGTGGTGCTGATGAAAAGCCGGCTTTCCGATGTGACTGCAGCGATCCGGCTGAGCCGGGGAGTGCTTCGGAACATTCATGAGAATCTGTTCTGGGCATTTATCTATAACGTCATTGGGATCCCGCTGGCGGCGGGAGTCTGGATCCCTCTGTTTGGATGGCAGCTGAATCCGATGTTTGGGGCAGCAGCTATGGGGCTCTCCAGCTTTTGTGTGGTCAGCAATGCCTTGCGGCTGAATCTGCTGAATCTTAGAAACCCGAAACGAGACAAAAAACAAAAATCTAAAAAAAGAATAGAAAAGGAGAATGTTGAGATGAAAAAGACAATGATGATCGAAGGAATGATGTGTGGACACTGTGAGGCGAGAGTAAAAAAATGTCTGGAGACACTGGATGGTGTGGAGAGTGCTGAAGTGAGCCACGAGAAGGGAACAGCTGTTGTAACACTGTCAGCGGAGGTTGCAGATGAGGTCCTGAAAAAAGCAGTGGAAGAGCAGGATTACATGGTTAAGGAAATCCAGTGACGGACACTGTTAAGCTGTCCTCAAGCGCAGGAAATAACAAAAGACTCCACATATGTACTTTACCTGTGAAGTCTTTTGCTATGGAAAAAACTGGATAACAATTTTTTGATCAGCGGTTACCGCTGCCAGGTTAGCTTATTAAAGGAATCCTAAAGTCTTCAATCATAAGAATCATGCTGGTCGGGAGCCGGAGTAGCATCAATCTCATCGTGTACGATCACCTTGCATACTACTTTCTGTCCACTGGAAAGAAGGGTTGCTTTGACGATTGCTTCCCCTGGTGCCACAGCGGTGATCACACCTTTGGAGTTTATCGTGACGACATCCGGATCTGAGGTTTCATACAGCGGAATCTCCTGGGACGTGCTTGGTTTAATAATAACGGAAAGTTTCATTGATTCGTCGACATTTAATTTGACTTTCCGGTGGGTAAATTTTATACTAATGGCAAAAGGCGTGACCTGGATCTTTGTTTTCAGGGTGCGTGTCAGTTTGCCTTTGGCAGAATAAATGCTGGCACGTACTACCGTACTTCCAGTACCCACGGCATTGATCTCTGCACTTTTGGAACGCGGTTTCTGCGGGGTGACCGAGACCACCGCCTCATTATCCGAGACAAATCGGACTGTTTGTTTCCTTTTCATGTTATAAGTCCGGAGTGTGTAGGTGCTGCCCTTGGCAAGAGTCAGCTTTTTCACGTTTAATTTTACTTTTTTGGGCGCACAGCTGCCAGTGGCAGACTGTGTTAGTACAGCACTGGACAAAATAAAGGTGAAGAAAAGTATTATAAAAAACATTTTACGTTTCATAGCAATCAACCTTTCTAGGAAGCTGGTGTATTGTACCGTGGTACAACACACTGGATAAACCTCTAGCTTTTTGTAGAGTTTATCAATAAGCTGTGGCATAAAAGTGTCATGTAAAATGCACCGTCTGCCACAGAAAAAACATAAAAATTCGTTATATAGTAGATATATTAATGTTAGGATCAAATGGTTTTGAGCCAGGAAGGAGAGCTGAAGATGCAGCATATACTGATCGCAGATGATAATGAAGATATAACGGAGGTTCTCGGAACCTATGTCGTTAAGGAAGGTTTTGAGCCGGTAGTGGCAAAAGACGGCATCGAAGCTTTTGAGATGTTCAAAAAATGCAATCCAGCGGTGGTATTGCTGGATATTATGATGCCAGGGATGGATGGTTACAAGGTCTGTAAAAAGATCCGGGAAACATCTGATGTTCCGATCATACTCATCACAGCAAAAGGAGAAGATTATGAGCGGGTGATGGGGCTGGATATCGGCGCCGACGATTATGTGGTGAAGCCTTTCAGCCCCAGCGAAGTGATGGCGCGGGTGCGTGCTGTACTGCGCCGCATCGGGAGGGGAGAGGAGTCTTCTGGCAAAAAGGTACTGACCATTGGGGACCTCACCATAAATATTGAGGCATACACGGTATTTATCGGGGCGGAGAAGGTGCCAATGACGAAAAAAGAAGTAGAGACCATGTGGATCCTTGCCGAGAACCCCAGCAAGGTATTTACGAGGGACAATCTTCTCGACAGCCTCTGGGGACAGGACTATTTTGGAGACAGCCGCACCGTGGATTCCCATATTAAGCGTCTTCGGGCAAAGCTGGATAAGGTAGAGCATCCGGATTGGGAGATCAAGACGATCTGGGGGCTGGGGTACAAATTTGAGATCAATGTGTAGTCTGCCGCCGTTGAATTAGCTCATATGCCGTGCAAAGAGTGTGAGCAGAAATGAGGGATCTGTTTGAAAAAGATTTTTTGGAGAGTGGGGATTTATTTTGCTGTGGCGCTCGTCATCATGACAGCCGTGGCAGGGCTTGCCTTTACCAGATTTAACCGCCACAACATCATGAACGTGTACAAGGGAGAGCTGAAGAGTATGGCGCGCAGTATCTCAGAGCAGGTGACAGAAGCGATGGTGGACAACAACAGTGAAGATTTTCCCACGTATCTGAGCGCCTTGAAAGATTTTGGTGAGCTGCGGGATACTGATATCTGGATCTTAGCTAATCCGTCGGCGGAAGAGCCATTAGGTGAAGCATATACGAATGTGAATATAAGCAGCCTCAACTTTCAGGAAGAAAATTCCAGGGCCATACTCAATGCCGCCTTCCAGGGAAAAACGAAGAGCTACAGCGGTTATGACAGTATTTATGATAAAGATATGATGCATCTTGCCACCCCGGTCAAAAATGCAAAGGGTGAGAATGTAGGAGTCGTCATGGTCAACGGAGAGATGGATTACCGGGAGAATTCGGTGTCACAGTACCAGCGTTATATGTTCCTTAGTGTTATTATTGCACTGCTCATATCCCTGGTGATAGCGGCTTATTTTTCCCGGCAGCTGGTGAGGCCCATCATACGTCTCAAGGAAATTGCTCTGCGGATGGCGGCAGGGGAGTATGCCCAGAGCACACAGATCCGGCGCAGGGACGAGCTGGGGAGACTGGCGGACAGTATGGACGTCCTGTCACGGAAGCTGGTGGAGGCAGAAGATTTCCGGAATCGTCTGGAACAGAGCAGGAGAGACTTTTTTTCCAATGTGTCCCATGAGCTGAGAACACCCATTACAGTGGTCAAGGGATATGCGGAGACGCTGGTGGACGGTTATGTGGAAGATGAGGAAAAACAGAAGGATTATTTTGACCGGATCATTAAAGAATGCGCGGGCATGGAACGCCTAGTATCAGATCTACTCATTCTTTCCAAGATGGAGAATCCAGATTTTCAGCTGGATTATGAGCTGCTGAATGTGATCGCAGTGATGCAGGATGCCATGAGGAGCATGCGGGTTCTCATGGGGGAAAAACGGATTGCCGGCGAGCTGGAATATGAGGACGAGTGTTCTCTGATAAATGGTGATTATGACCGGATCCGCCAGCTGTTTCTGATCCTTTTGCAGAATGCTGTCAAATATGCAGATGAGGATACGAAGATCCGGGTCAATATCGGGAAAACAGAACATAAGATCCTGGTATCTGTGGAAGATACAGGGATCGCTGTGCCGAAAAAGGAGTGGAAGAACATATTTGATAAATTCTACCGGGGCAGCGATCACGGCAATAAGGACGGTTCTGGACTCGGGCTGATGGTGGCAAAGCAGATTACCCAGCGCCATTCCGGGGAAATATGGGTTTCCAGCGACGAAAAAAGCACCACCTGCTTTTACGTGGAACTGCCTGAGGCTGCGGAAGATATGGAGCATATGCAGAGTCTCTGAGATGGTAATTTTATCAGGCTGGACAATACGGTCTATTTATGTTATGATGTTGGGGTCAAAAAGTGTTTTGCCCCCAACGGATGCTACGGATTGCTCCGTTGTTTCACAACTCTCGCAATCCTTCAAACATTCGAAATCCGCTGATTTACAGCGTAAATCGCTCC
The DNA here is from genome assembly GCA_910585745.1 of uncultured Eubacterium sp. Taxonomy (GTDB): domain Bacteria; phylum Bacillota; class Clostridia; order Lachnospirales; family Lachnospiraceae; genus Eubacterium_F. Next base: position 16,884 of record CAJUFM010000061.1, read on the forward strand.
TTTCTCATGTTTGGCGGGTCCCAAGATCAAATGCCTTATCATGCAAGCATGAACGGCATTTTGACCTTTTGCCCCTAGCATCATGTTATTCTAAAACCAGTTATGAATATTATTTACAAATAAAGGAGAGAACGTTATGAGAGGTATTGAAACCCCGATCACTAAAGTACGAAGACAGGTTTTTACAGAGGTTGCCAGGGTAGCTTTTGAGTCAGGCAATATCAACGATGATATTGAGGCGATACCTTACAAAATAACACCTTCCGATGTGCCGCTGTACCGTGACAGTATTTACCGCGAGCGTGCCATTGCCGGAGAGCGTGTGCGGCTTGCCATGGGTATGTCTCTTCGCCCGGAGAGCCAGCCGGTACATATAACCAGTGGATTAAATGAAAGCAATATTTCCGATAAATATTATGAGCCGCCGCTGATGCAGGTAATTCCCTCGGCTTGTGCCATGTGTGAAGATAACGTATACGAAGTTTCGGATCAGTGCCGCGGTTGTGTGGCACATCCCTGCCAGGAGGTTTGTCCCAAGGATGCCATCCGTATGGTGAACGGACGCTCTGTCATTGACAGGGACAAATGTATCAAATGTGGAAAATGCAAAGCCATCTGCCCCTATGATGCCATTGCGAAGAAGCAGCGTCCATGTGCCTCTGTCTGTGGTGTGCGTGCCATCGACAGCGACGAGCACGGACGTGCCAGGATCAATGACAAGATCTGTGTCAAATGCGGACAGTGTATGGTGAACTGCCCCTTTGGCGCCATCGCAGATAAATCCCAGATCTTCCAGCTTGCCCAGGCACTGAAGAAAGGGGATGAGGTTATTGTGGAGCTCGCCCCGGCGGTGATCGGACAGTTCGGTACCGATGTACGTCTCTGGAAGATCAAATCAGCGCTGAAAGAGATCGGTTTTGCTGAGGTATACGAGGTGGCACTGGGAGCAGATATTGGAGCCATCACAGAGGCAAGACATTATGTTCATGAGGTAAAGACCGGCAAGCTGCCATTCCTTCTGACTTCCTGCTGTCCGGCATGGTCGGTACTTGCCAAGAGGACTCTGCCGGAAGAGATGGTGGAGTCAGTGTCTAGTGCCCTCACTCCGATGGTGGCTACTGCGCGTTCCATCAAGCAGAAGCATCCGAATTCACGAGTGGTATTTGTGGGACCCTGTGCGGCGAAGAAGCTGGAGGCTGCCCGTGAGACTGTGCGGAGTGATGTGGATTTCGTCATCACCTTTGAAGAACTGGCAGCAATCTTTGAGGCAAAGGGCATCGACATGGAGACCTATGAGGCAGAAGAGCCGATCCACGATGCCACAGGAGCTGGTCGTGGTTATGCTGTTGCCGGCGGTGTTGCCAATGCCATCGAGGAGTGTATCAATGAATATTATCCAGGGACAGAGGTGCTCATCGAGCATGTCGAGGGACTCAGTGAGTGCCAGAAGATGCTGCTTATGGCGAAAGCAGGAAAGAAGGATGGATGCCTGATCGAGGGCATGGGCTGTCCGGGAGGCTGTGTCGCTGGAGCGGGAACCAATATCCCTGTGGCGAGGGGAGCCCAGGCAGTGCGCAAGTTTGTGAAGGATTCCACAAAACCCCTGCCTCCGAAAGAGTATTCAGAGATCGAGTTACCGTAATCATAGAGCAGGAAAAGATGATGACGCAAAACGGAACAGGGTTCAGATTTGCGCCGTTGATTTCCAGTGAGCGAAAAATAGCGGGAAGCCAGTATTTATGTGGCTTCCCGTTTGTTGTGTCTTACCATGCCTGCAGTTTTTGCTTGTCACATTATGGTTAAAAATGGTACAATATCCCTATAGAAATAAATATTTACAAAGTCCAGCTAATAAATGTCAATAGGAGAATGAAAAAACTTTGATCTTATTTTGGGACTAAAAAAGGGCGCACTTATCCCTTGGTGAAAATATCGTTTTAAAAAAGATATTCATTCAGTAAATTCAGTATTTTATGCAGCTATGCCGCATTTAGCAGCATTGTATTGTTTGATGTGTTCCTGTGGGGTGATGATTTCAAATGGTTTATTATCTCTAAGTATGGCAAATATCATGTTGCATACTTTATGTGACACAGCTCCCATAGCAACAAGTTTTGGTTTCGATTCACACTTTTTAAGATAGTAATCTCTTAACACTGGATTTTTGGGTTCACCATTTCGTGAAGTACTGATGCTTTGGAGTGTTAATGTATGGATGACTCTTCTGGCGATAGCGGAACCTCTTTTAGACATTTGCACTTTGGTTCCTTCAAATTTTCCAGACTGTTTAACAGCAGGATCAAGACCAAAGTAAGCAAAGAGTTGTTTCGGTTTGCTAAATGCCGAGAAATCGCCAATCTCACCCATAAGGGATACTGCAGACAAGAAACCAGCACCTTTAAATGTTTCAATTAAATGGATCTGCTTCACAAAATCCGTATTCTGATTGGAGTCTACAAGTTCATGCAAAGCTTCGATGATACCTGCGATTTCTTCATCGTACTTACGGATGAAGCCTATATAGAGGCGGATACGTATGATATTACTATCAATGATGTAACCGAATTCATCGGCATCATTTGCAGCCTGGATGATGGCATTATACTTGTTTTCAGCATAGGTAAGACCAAAACGGGCTGTAGATTTTATCACATCAATAATCTCTTGCTTGCCAGCTTCAAGAAAAGCAGATGGAGACGTATAGGTTTCCAATAATGTAAGAGATGTATTGATTGTAACCTTGGAAAAAATGC
>CAJUFM010000062.1 GCA_910585745.1 uncultured Eubacterium sp.
CACAAAAAGGGGCTGTCACTTCACGATTTTTTAATCGTTAGTGCGACAGCCCCTTCCATACAAAATTTATTTATCTGTTACTTTTTCCCAATCATCTTGACCTGTTTCAAAGTGATCTTTCCGGTGTACGTACTTCCTAAAATAGTAACGTTAAGTTTTAGTTTCTTCGCGGTTTTAGGAGCTTTGTCTAGTTCGACTTTTACAACACAGTCTTTTACTTTATCCGCAGGTGATTTATCTGCAAAACGGTTTGGTACATATTTATCAAATTCCACCGGATTTTTAACGTCAGTGTCCAGTTTTATAGCTGTAGCAATACCGTCTTTCTCAACAGAATAAGTCGCTTCAAGTGCAGTGTACAGATTCAGGTAATCTTCCGGAAGACCATAGTCTGTCAATTCAAGTTGAATCGCGTCCCTCCATGAGGCATTTTCAACGCTTACTTCTACTCCTCCTTCGGGAAGGGTGAGAACCAGATCGTCAACAGGACCTACCTTGATCGTCTTTGACGCCGTAGCAGTTGCTTTCTTCCCATCTTTCTCAACTGTTACAACAGCAGAGACAATTACCGTTCCAGTCTTGGTAGTTTTAAGAACCGCTTTCACAGCCTCGACAGAATCTGTTTCAATAGTTGCGCCTTCACCTTCAACACTCCATACAACACTCTCGATGGTACCCGTATCCACAGTCACTTTCAGTTCTGCAGAATTACCAACAATCACCTCTGATGGAGCAGTATCGATGGACGCATTTACAACCAATCCACCTTTTTCTGCAACAGTAAGATCCTTTTCTGCTTCTGTTTCAACATCCTTACCATCTACAGTCACTGTTACCTTGGCAGTAACTTTAGTCTTTCCGGCTTTTACTCCAGTAATTGTAGCTTTTTTAGGATCAGTTGCATCTTTCACTACAGTAGCAATTTCTTTGTCTGCTACAGACCAAGTTACAGCTTTCACTTGACCTTTATCTACAGACACAGTTGCTGTAGTCGTAGCTCCCTCTGAAACATTCTCCATGGTAATGCTAGCTTTTGGTGCCTCCGGTCCTGGTTTTGCTGATGTTCCTGGTTTTGCTGATGTATCCGGTTTTGCGGATGTTCCTGGTTTTGCGGATGTGTCCGGTTTTGCTGATGTATCCGGTTTTGCTGATGTATCCGGTTTTGCTGATGTATCCGGTTTTGCTGATGTTCCTGGTGCTTTGGATGTTTCCGGTGGTGTTGAAACACCTGGCTGATTTCCGCCGCCCGCCGGTGGTGTCACTGCCGGTGCCAGGCTTGGTCCAGGTACTACAGCAGGTGGTGTTGACACTGGTGCCTTGGTTGTAACTGGTGTTTTCTTCTTTACAGTTACCTTAACCGTACCAAGTTTCTTGGTTTTCTTCTTGCCTTTCTGTTTCCAGGTGTCTTTTACCGTGATGGTAGTCTTTCCGGCTTTTACTCCGGTGATCACACCCTTCTTGGACACTTTGGCAATTTTCTTCTTTTTGGATGTAAAGGTGTATTTGTGCTTTGCCTTTTTACCCGTAATGGAAATTTTCTTTTTTCCTTTGACGAAAACCGTGACTTTTTTGGTCTTCAGCTTCGTCTTTTTGGCAGCTTCACTTGTAGTGCCTGTCGCAAACGTTGTTAAAACAAGGGCACCAGCCAGCACTACCGCCATGGTCTTCCTTAATTTCATTAGCCTAATTCCTCCTTAATAAGTTTTGCTTTAACAACTATAACTAATATGAACTATTTTTGCAAAAATAGTAATTTTGTGTCGTATAAAAATCAGCTTTTACAAAACGGGGGGAAGGGGAAATTGGCTGGAATATTGTTAAGGGGACTTTACATAAAACGAAAAAAGAGGAGATCTCCCCAGCCGTTTTATATGGCTACGGGAATCCCCTCTTGCATACTAATTAAAAATAAAAACTGATTATTTTTTAATATGCACTATACTGCATATTAAATATACTCAACTGTAAATTCCGTAATGGTAACTCCAGTTATATTACCGGTAGACAGACCCCAGCCTGGCATTCTGATGATTATGTTGGTACAATCCATAGTAGCCGTAAGCTCATAATTTGAAACCTCAAAGTCTCCGAGCTTAAACCCTGGAACGTTTTCCACAAGCTCTGCCCAAGTATTACTTCCTCCTTTGGTTTTATCATCAGCCGGAGTAGTGTACACACGAAAACCAGCAGAACCCTTTTCCAAAGAACCTTTGATCGACATTCTCAACTTCTCGCCGTTTTTCAGAGGATACGGAAGAGTATAAACTACTGCGCCAGCTACACTGTCAATTTTAATACCTTCAGTGCCAACGTTCGATACAGTTCCGCCCTGTATCACTTCATAATCTCTCAAGTTAAGCTTCTTTGGATCATTCTTATAGCCTGACCTTACCTCCAGTTTGACTTCTTTCTCTCCAATTACTGTGCCGTCTTTTTTAATTTTTACTGTAATAGTAACTTCACCTGAACCAATTCCTGTAACAATTCCATTTCTCTGATCCTGAGGATCAGCAGCTACTGTTGCCTTTGTTTCATCATCTGATACCCACTCAATGGAAGTAAAGTCAGCTTCATCAACCTCAACTTGAATCGTTGCCGTCTTATCTTTCTCCACTGCTCCAGGGGCATGTATTGTGTAAGCCAGATCATTCGTTGGTGTAACAAGAATCTTCTCTAGTGTAACCTCTGCGATGCCTTCGGTTTCCTGTGCGAGCTGCCCCGCCACACTCTTGATTGTAGCATAATTGTTGGTGAAATAAATATCATCTCTTTCCATTTTCGCCGTACCTGCTACCACTCCTGTTGCCCAGTCTTTCGTCCGAAGTACACTTACTTCCTGAATCTTATGTGGGTTATTATCGACTTCCGCTAAAACTTTAGGACAAAGTGATAGTTTAACTGCTGTAGTCTTATCATCACTGTCACCAGACTTTACCGAAAATACTACATCTACAAGATCTGTCTTTTTAATCTGAATCTCCGTATCAAGTGGAATAACCGCCCAGTCTGCCGAGTTGCATGTAAGCTTTTTACCAATATTATAAGTGATCGGAGTCACATGGATGATAATTTCTTTGGTATCTGTCGCTTCCTTCTTATCTTTGTGGGCTTTCACCGTAACAGAAAGGGTTACATCTCCTATTTCCTTAGCATGAACCGTGACAAGTTTCTTTTCAACTGAAGAGGTATCGATCGTCGCCGCAGTGCCTTTTATTCCCCACTCAATGCTGTCGATGATAACACCTTCTTCATCTCCTACATCAACCTTTACTGACATCTCAGCAGATCTCGTTATCTCAAGCTCTGTCGTAGCAGATTCGATCGTTGCATTGATAACAAGTGCATCCTTCGCAGAAACATGGATTGTCCCCTCTGCTTTTACGGTAAAGTTTTCCCCCTCTACCGTCACCTTCACTTCTGCTGTGACTTTTGTCTCGCCTTCTGCCACACCAGTGATCGTAGCCTTCTTCAGATCGTCTTTATCTTGAGTAGCCGTGGCAATGGCAGTGTCTCCTACAGACCACTTCACTTCCGACACATTACCAGCACTAACTTTCACCGTAGCAGTGGTAGTCTCCTCTGCTCTAATGTTCGTTGCAGTAATTTTCATCTCAGCTGTCGGTTCTTTGATCTCTGGTTTAGATGATGTTCCCGGTTTTGAGGATGTTCCCGGCTCTGCGGATGTCCCTGGCTCTGCGGATGTCCCTGGCTCTGCGGATGTACCCGGTTCTGCAGATGTACCCGGTTCTGCAGATGTTCCTGGTTCTGCAGATGTTCCTGGCTCTGCGGACGTTCCTGGTTTTGAGGATGTTTGCGGTGGTGTTGAAACACCCGGCTGATTTCCGCCGCCACTCGGTGGAGTCACTGCCGGGGCCTGGCTTGGTCCAGGTACTACAGCCGGCGGTGTTACCGCTGGTGCCTTTGTCTTAACTGGTGCCTTCTTCTTTACAGTTACCTTAACCGTACCGAGTTTCTTGGTTTTCTTCTTGCCTTTCTGTTTCCAGGTGTCTTTTACCGTGATGGTAGTCTTTCCGGCTTTTACTCCGGTGATCACACCCTTCTTGGACACTTTGGCAATTTTCTTCTTTTTGGATGTAAAGGTGTATTTGTGCTTTGCCTTTTTACCCGTAATGGAAATTTTCTTTTTTCCCTTAACAAAGATGGAGACTTTTTTCGTCTTCAGCTTCGTCTTTTTGGCAGCTTCACTAGTAGTACCCGTTACGGCAGTAGTTAAAACAAGAGTACCAGCCAGTGCCAGCGCCATGGCTTTTTTTAATTTCATTAGCCTAAACCCTCCTTTTAGTGATATGTTTTAATCTAATTATATTGCTTTTTCGCAGAAAAAGCAATAACTACTTGTATCTTTTTCAAAATATAATTTTGATACAAAATGCACGGAACACATAAGAGATATTGCCAGCACACAAGGCTTCACAAACATGACCCTTTTGTTAATATTTGACTTTATTTGAAAAAAATTTTTGTATTCAGGACGTTTACAGGTACATTACCATAGCAAAAACAATGCAGGCCAAAGTTTAGCCCTTCTTACATAGTATTGGGAGGGGGGGATAAATCCTTTGCGTCCGTGCATACTATGGTAATGAGATGACAAAAGAGTTGACGAAATAGATATATTATTGTAGACTGTTTTTAATGATCTCGTCGTAGTGACTGTGTTGCTATGACCTGAGTGGGGACTCCTGCGGGAGTCTTTTTCTGAAAAAGGGGGGATTTTGTTATGAGTGATAAAGAGAGAGCAATACAATTGTTAGAACAGATACCTGAAAGCAAAATGTATTATGTTTTGGGCTTTTTGGAAGGAGTAGCAGTGCCGGATGAGATGCCGAATGAAGAGACGCGGGAAGCAATGCGGGAATTAGAAAATGGTGGCGGTGAATGCTTTGATACCCTTGATGGATTATGGAATAGTCTGGAGGGATAACAGTGTTAAAAGTTAAGAATTCCGGGCAATTTAAAAAAGACTACAAGAGGTGTATTAAACGTGGACTTGACATGGATCTATTGAAATCAATCGTATCCATTCTTGCAATACCAGACAAATTGCAACCCCAAAATAAGGATCATACTTTAGCAGGAAATTATGCTGGTTTCAGAGAATGCCATATAATGCCGGACTGGTTACTCATTTACCGTTACAAAGGAGAATATCTGGAACTTACCAGAACAGGTACGCATTCAGATCTGTTTCAGAGATAGCCAAAGAAAATCTTGAATAGGGGGGCAGTCCTCAAGTCATGAAATGACTTGAGGACTGCCCCCCGCATTTTCTTAATATGATCACTACGACATCTGGATCCCGCATTCCTTCATCAGTTTTCTCTGAAAATCGTAATCCCTGGAAGAACGCAACAGCTCTTCCGCCCTCCCCTCTTTTACCATGACATAGATCAGCTCATTCATTGCTGCAATTCCCTGGGCAGTTCCTTCTGCTCTCGCTTCTTCCTCCCACTGCTGTAATGCCAGACACATATCTATCCCCTCCTTTGTCCGATATTCTTCCCTGTCTATTTTAAGATCCATCGTACCATATACACTCAGCACATCAAAGGCATCTTCCTGAAGGTGCCGGAATCCTTCATTTTCTTCCACATAGTTCCTCAGCTGTGCTCTATCTCCCCTAAGTCTGAGGAAACCAAATACTTCCCGCAGATCACTCTGGAAAACATCGCAGGTTTCCAGATCGTAAATATTGACCAGGTTCACCCGGAACTCGTTGCAGAGCGGAGCAAAGTACCTGCTGATCTTTCCGGTTTTCTCACTGATTCCTGTGATATCACTTAGACGGCTGCTGCCGGACCATTTCTTTTCACCGAGGTAGATCCCGATGGTCACGACAGGAAACAGGCGGTCTGAGACAGAAAATCCAGCCAGATATTCATCTGAACACAGATCCCTGTTCTTCCGGTGCGCTTTCATGTTCTCCTTATACTGCCTGTCGTATTGGACAGACTCGTAATTCATATATTTAACCGGCAGGGCATAGTGCGGCGAATCCTCTGGTTCCAGGCTGAGGATATATTTCTCATCCTCGTGCTGCCAGAGCTTTACCGTGTCACGGATGAATTCATTGTAACTGTTCTTATCTGGCTGTCTTCCCCACAGCTTTGAATCCAGCGGTACCAGATCCTCCGGAAAAACCACTTGCTCTCCCTGGAATACCACCCCGTTGAAAAAATCCGCAAACCGCTCTTCCTGTGATATGTAATCGTTCCACACAATATTTTTCTTCCCCAAACATTCACTTCCCATCTTTAATTATACTATTCAATTTAGTTTTGTCAAGCCTGGAATGCATACGAAATGTATAAAGATAATAGAAAATCTATGCATAAAGCATACCATAAAAAGCTGCTTGTTTCAACTGTTTTTACTAATTATACAATTTATCCTAAATTATCAAACAAAACAGTTAACTTCAAAATGCCACTAACTATTCCAACAAAAGAAGGATAACTTTTGACTTTGAATTGACATGCAGATATGATATACTAATTCAAAGATGTCAAGACTGGGATCATTGGTGTACACCAGAAACGGGGGAACATATGAATTTACCAAAAACAGATATTATTTTTCTGGCCATACTGATCACTATTGGTCTTCTTTTGACAGTATTGATCTATTTTCCCCGCAGCTCTGCCGGAACCTATGTGGAGATCCGGGTAGACGGAAAAAAGGCCGCTGCATATTCCCTTTCCGCAGACCGCAGAGAAACGCTGCACTCTGCCTCCGGCGAAAATACGATCATCATAAAGGACGGAACCGTATCCATGGCCGCTGCTGACTGTCCAGACAAAGTCTGTGTCAGCATGAGGCGCATTTCCCGTTCCGGCGAGACCATCGTATGCCTTCCCCACAAACTTGTATTGGAAATCAGAAGCGGTGAAAGTGAGACGTCTCCGCTGGATGCTGTTACAGGAGGTGCACCATGAGCCGCATTCGATTTTTGTGTGAATTTTCCATCTACACATCACTTGCATTTATTTTCAGCTATCTGGAAAGCCTGATCCCCCTGCCCCTTCCTTTTCCGGGCATGAAACTGGGACTGGCAAACCTGGTCATATTGATCGTGCTCTATCAAAAAAATACCAGCTATGCCCTGGGGCTTTCCATGCTCCGCAATCTTCTGAATGCATTTACTTTTGGAAGCCTGTTCAGCCTGCTCTACAGCACTGCCGGCAGTCTTCTGAGCCTCTCCGTCATGGCTCTTACCCTGCATTTTTCTAAAAGGCGCCTGTCCATATTGTCTGTCAGCGCCCTGGGGGGTATCTCCCACAATCTGGGACAGCTTTTGTCTGCCTCCTTTTTTGTAGGTTTTCGTTCCATCCTCTGGTATGCCCCGGTTCTTTATTTCAGCGGTCTCTTTACGGGAATTTTGATTGGCTGGGTTGCTGGGCAGGTTGTACAGAGAATAAAGAGCTGATACACTTTCAAGGATCATGATCTAACATTTTTAGACTTTTTAATACATATTTTATAATTTTTTACAATCTTTTTATTGACTATCGGCGAAAGTAATGATAGTATAAAGGCACAACAAGCGAACACATAAAATTTTCCAGATACATACTTAAAGGAGAGCGTATTATGAAAAACACTGGAATTGTAAGACGATTAGATGAATTAGGTCGTATAACGATTCCTATTGAACTTCGACGTTCACTCGGGATTGGTGATCGGGAGTCATTAGAAATTTATACAGAAGACAATAAGATTATTTTAGCAAAATATGCACCTGCTGATATTTTCACAGGAGCAGAAGAAGATTTGATAGAATATCATGGAAAACTTGTTTCCAAAAAGTCTATCAAAGAATTATCCAAGCTAGCTGGTTTAATTTAATCATATATCCCTTTAGTGTGGCAGGAGCCCCCCTAGACTCCTGCCTTTCCTTTTGCCCAAAATTATATTTTTATACTTTTCAACGGAAAACGCAGGTTTGAATCTTGGTTCAAACCTGCGTTTTCTGTCTATCCTAACAGACCTTTGTAGACTTGATTTTTTGTCATCCCCCGGTCTTTTGCTACCGCTTTCATAGCTTCCTTGCGGTCCATACCCTGGGATAAATACTGTTCCATATGTTCTACAAGGGGAATATCTTCCCATTTTTTCTGCTCCTGCTGTTCCAGCACGGCCGCATCGGCTCCCTCCAGAACAAATACAAATTCCCCTCTCGGTTCATTTTCCCGAAAATATTGCAGCGCTTCGGCGAGACTACACTGCAGCACCGTTTCATGGCGCTTGGTGAGCTCCCGGCATACCGCGATCTTTCTCTCCGGAGGAATCGCCTGTGCCACCAGTTCCAGCGTTTTTATGAGCCGGTGGGGGGCTTCATAAAATACAGTGGTGTAAGTGCTGGTCTTCAGCCGTTCCAACACCCTGGCGCGCTCCTTTTTTTCCTGGGGCAGAAAACCCTCGAAAGCAAAACTCCGGGTATTTAGCCCAGACAGGGTAAGGGCGGTGATAACCGCTGAGGCCCCGGGCAGGGACGTGACTTCTGCCCCCGCTTCGTATGCCGCCAGAGCAAGCTCAGCTCCCGGATCGGAAATTGCCGGAGTTCCCGCATCTGTCACCAGCGCAATATTTTTTCCCTCCAGAAGCTCCCTCACCAGCACCGGCGTCTTCTGGTACTTATTGTGCTCGTGATAGCTTACGATGGGCGTCTTTATTTCAAAATGATTCAAAAGCTTCATCGTCTGCCTCGTGTCCTCTGCTGCGATCAGATCTGCCTCTTTCATGATCCGCAGCACCCGCAGGGTAATGTCTTCCAGATTACCGATGGGGGTAGCACATAGATATAATGTTCCCATAATTCTTTCTCCTGTCTCTCTTTCCCCTGTCAATACAGCGCCCGCACTTCCTCCGTATATACATTTACACTCTCATAAACGATAAGGGGCTTTTCCACCACCATACCGGAATTTCCGCCCCGGACTCCCTCGATCAGCAGCATATTGGGTTCCCTGTCAACATAAGGATAAACCAGCCGCAGCCTCTTGGGCTCCAATCTGTGGGCCGTCATCACTGTAATGATCTCGCTGAGCCGGAAAGGGCGATGCACCATAAAAAAATGCCCTCCCGGTTTTAACAGCCTGGCGCTTTCCCTGACCACGTCCTCCAGGGAACACTTCAATTCATGCCTGGCTACCGCCTTGTGGGAAGCCTCGTTGGTCAGTCCATGGGAATGGATCATATAGGGCGGATTTGTGGTAACAACATCAAAGGAAGCCGCTTCGTAATACGAAGATGCCTCCCTTATATCACCAGTAGTTATATGCACCCGGCCTTCCAGACCGTTAAAGCGGATACTGCGCCTCGCCATATCTGCAATATCCGCCTGTATCTCCAGTCCTTCAAAATATGCTCCTTCCGTCTTCGCAGAAAGAAGAATGGGAATCACACCATTTCCACTCCCCAGATCAATGGTACGGCAGCCCTTACCGATCCTTGCAAATCCTGTAAGAAGCACGGCATCCATGCCAAAACAGAACCATTCCGGATTCTGGATCAGCATCAGACCGTCCCGCTGCAGATCGTCCAGCCGCTCCCCCTCCTGCAGAATTTTCTTTTCGTGGAAAGATATATCCTTATTTTGCTTCATCAGATCTTTGACTTACCTTCCTTTTTTTCCATCGCTTCCAATTCTTTCAGCTCCCGGTCGTTTTCACCGCCACGGTTATCACGCCTGCGCTCCCGCCTGAACTTAAGATCGGCAACCTGGTACTCTCTTACCTCTTTTTCATCGTTATCCAGTGTAACAATCACCTTTACCTTCTGTTTGAGCACACTGACACTCTGAACCTCTCCCGGAAGCCCTTCTGGTGTCTTCACATGGCTTCCCACATTGGGCAGACGGCTGTTCAGCTCTTCATAGGCCTCTTCCTCGTTTTTCAGACAACACATAAGCCTGCCGCACACGCCAGAGATCTTTGTCGGGTTCAGGGACAGATTCTGCTCCTTCGCCATCTTTATGGAAACTGGCGCAAACTCAGATAAATAAGTGTGGCAGCACAATGCCCTGCCACAGATGCCAATGCCGCCCCTCAGCTTTGTCTCGTCTCTCACTCCGATCTGGCGCAGCTCGATCCTCGTTCGGAATACGGAAGCGAGATCTTTCACAAGTTCCCTGAAGTCAATTCTTCCGTCCGCTGTAAAATAAAAAAGTAATTTATTTTTATCGAAAGTAAATTCTGCTGCGATCAGCTTCATCTCCAATTTGTGCTTTGCAATTTTTTCGAGACAGATCCCAAATGCCTCTTCCTCCTCCTCCCTGTTTTTTCTCTCACTCTCATCGTCATCCGCCGTCGCAAGGCGGATGATCCCCTTTAGCGGTGCCACAATCTTTTCTTCCGGCATCTCCGTAGGAGGGAGCACCACAGTTCCGTATTCAACTCCCTTCGCTGTCTCCACAATAACATGGGTATCCCGCTTTATATCTGTATTTTCGCCGGGATCAAAGTAATAAATTTTTCCTGCCTGGCGAAACCTGACGCCTATTATCGTTTTCAATGTATTATCCTGCCTTTCGCTGTCTTTATTGGGCATTCTCTTCTAAGCCGGCCCACCTGCTATTGTTTTAGGGCCAGCAGCATAAGCTCCATGGCAACCTCAAAGTTCACGTTTGCCTTCAGACGCAGCTTTGCCTTATCAAATGCCATAAGAATTTCTTCTATTTTTTCATAATCTCTCTGATTCGCCTCGGATGAGATCGCGCTGAACTCGCTCTGGAATATAAGCTGGTTCATATTTTTCGTGGCTTTGAACACCAGCACATCCCGATACCATAAGATCATAAGATCAATGTAATCCTTAATATGATCTTTGTCCTCTCCAATCTCACGGATGATCTCCAGCATCTCAGAAATATCCATATTCTGTATATTTTTCAGAATCCCCATAACCTTGTCCTTCTTTTCCTCAAAGTCTTCGGATTCTATGTACCGTATGGCCTTACCCAGATTCCCCTGGGCGAAGATCGCACTGGTTCTCGCCCGGTAATCCACGACATTATATTTATCCATCAGATACTTCTCCACCGTCGCCGTTGACAGAGGGCGGAATTCCAGTTTGAGACACCTGGACTGTATCGTAGGAAGCAGGGCATCGATATTGCTGGTGAGCAATATAATGATACCGTATTCTGGCGGCTCCTCAATGGTTTTTAACAAGGCATTCTGCGCCGCCTCTGTCATGCGGTCCGCCTCTGGCACGATGTAGATCTTATAGGGGCTGGAAAATGGCCGGATCGCAATGGAGCTATTGATCTTTTCCCGTATGTCATCCACACCAATACTGGACAATTCCCTGTTCACCCAGATCACATCTGGCTGGTTCCCGGAATCGATCTGACGGCAGGAAGCACAGCTTCCACAAGGTCTGCCGCTCTCTTCCGACATACACTGCAGCCCCGCCGCAAAGGTACGCGCCATGGTCTCTTTGCCACACCCTACTTCCCCCTGGAAAATATAGGCGTGAAATGGCTTGTCCCCGCGGATCGCCATCTGAAGATGTTCTTTGATGTCCTCATGTCCCATGATCTCTGAAAATAAAAACATAACAACCACCATCCCTTTCCCTTACCGTACATCAACGGTGCCGCCGCACCGGCTCTCAATGATCGTGTCCTGTAAGTCTGCCATGTTATTAAGTCAAAATATCCAACAGCAGGCCTCTTATCTCATCAATCTTATCCAGGATCAGCAAATGATCCTTCTCATCCTTCATCAGTTCCTGCGCCAGCTCATCCAGCGCGGCATTTACCCGCTTGATCATCCCATATACACGGTGCCTGCCCCGTCTGTCCAGAAAATTTTCCCGGCTGAATTTATGGGACCGGTTCACGATCTCATTCATAAATTCCTGGATCAGCTTGCGATACCGCCTCATATCCCTTACATCCACATGCTTCCCAAGCTTTTTCCCCTGCATGGTGATATCCTCCATCATCAGGGTAAGCCTCGCCTGAAGCCCGTCTTCCTCCAGAGAGCTCATAAGGGTGAATTTAAAATCTTCCCCGGTACTCTGTGTCTGCTTCGCGGTCGTGGCCGCCTGTGTCTGCTGAATGTTATCTATCTTTATATCCACCGCTCATCCTCTCCTTTCTAAACTCCATTATATCATTTTTTGAATTATTTTTCCAGCCCTATCCTCTTCCAATAAGCTCCTCAATTTTTTTCAGCGCCTCTTCAAAAACATGGTTCTGGATCCGCTCCTCCACTCCAGCGATGCGCAGCCGCTCTTCTGAAAAATCTTCCTCATCCGCCACAAAACGCCTGCAGAGCTCTGCCGCACAGGGCTCTGGCTGCTGCTTTTCCCGCTCCAGCGCCCGCTCCAGCCGCATAAAATCCTCTACCTCGATGTACACCGGCACTACATGTTCTTTCCCATAAAAAGCACGCAGCTTCTCAAATCCTTCCAGTGTGGAAATTATGACATATTGACCATCACCCGAAAAATCCAACTGTCCGTCGTCTACTGTAAAATAATACCAGGGCCCATGTACTGTATAGTATCTCCGGCATTCCACGATGCTGCCCTGCTGCCGCATCCTCTCCAGCTCACTCTCTGTCACAAAATGATATTCTTTCCCCTCCACCTCTCCGGTACGGATCGGTCTTGTTGTGTAAGGTACTATTGTCTTCAACGTGGGATTTCTTTCTATCAGGCTGCAGTATAAGGAATCCTTTCCCACAGCGCTTTTTCCCATGATCACATATAACCTGCCCATGTACTTCTCTCTTTCTTATGATTACTCTGTTACTAATACATTTATGAATCCATCTGTCACACCGTGAACCGATATCTGCTGACAGGCTGCCATCTCCAGCAACTCCACCATTTCTTTTGAGATCTTCTCTCCCTCTACCAAAAGCGGTACCCCTGGCGGATAGGGATATACCGGTTCCGCCGCCAGCTCTCCGACTGCCTTATGAAGCGGCACCCGGCGTTTTTCAAGATATGCTGCTTCATAACTGTACATCCCTGGCTCCGGCCTGTGCCAGTCATAACAAAAGGATTTTATCCCAGCAGTCGATTCCACGTTTCCAAATGCCTGTCTGTCAGATCCCCCTGCCAGTTCCCTGTCGATCTCCCACAGTGCAGAAGCCAGCCTCTCAAAGTTTTTCCTGTCATCCGCTACACTTGTCATGGCGATGACATAATCGCCACAGCTCATTTCTGTTTCAATACGATATGCTTCCCTCAATCTGTCCGCCAGCTCACACCCCTGAAACGATATCTGGTCGGTGGCGATCACCAGCTTAGATGGTTCTTTCCACCGGGATTCAAACAATCTCAATGCCCTCAATGCTTTCATCTCCTGCCGGAACCATTCCAGATCCGCCACATAACGCTGCATCTCTTCTTTTCCCTCCCCCAGAAGATAGGAAAAGCACCGTTCCGCCCCCGCTATCAGAAGATAGGAGGGGCTGCTGGACTGATACGTCTGGAGGCTCCAGGTAAGAAATTCCTTCTTCACCAGCCCGAACCGGGCATGAAGCACTCCCGTCTGGGTAAATGCCGGAAGCGTCTTATGAAGGCTTTCTATCACAATATCAGCTCCCTCTGTCAGAGCTGTGTCAGGAAATGTCTCATGCCAGTGAAAATGAGCCCCGTGGGCTTCATCCACGATCAACGGAATCTTTCTCTTATGTACCACATCGGCGATAGCTGACACCGGCGATAGGATTCCTTCGTAAGTGGGAGAGGTGATCACAGCACAGGAGATATCTGTATATCCCTCCAGCGCCCCTTCTACATCCTCTGGTAATATTATGCCGGCGATGCCCAAAGCCTCCATCTCTCCTCCCTCCGCCGAAGGGTATACATACACTGGCCGGAGCTCCAGAAGACGGATGGCATTGTACACCGCCTTGTGGCAGTTTCTCGCCACCAGGATCCGGTCCCCGCGCCGGCAGCATGCAGTGATGGCTGCCATGATCCCGCAGGTACTGCCATTGACCAGCAGAAAGGAAGCCTCCGAGCGGTATTCTTCCGCGATCTTATCCATCAGCTCCCGGATCACCCCCTCTGGCTGGTGCAGGTTATCCAGCCCCGGCACCTCTGTCACGTCCAGTTCATAAGGGTTTTTCATTTGAAATTTATGACTGCGTTTATGCCCCGGCATATGCATGGGCAGTATATCCGACTGACAATATTCTGCCAGAGTTTCATAGAGTCCTTGTTTCATCTGTACGCTGCATTTCACTTTCCGGCTGCTCCCAGCATCTTACTGTACAACCTTTTATTCTCAAAGTGTGTCTGAAAACTACAAATTGGGGCGTGCAGAATGTAAGAATGAGTTTTCAGGCACGCCCTAATATCCTATTGTTATAGTATACTAAGTTTCCTGGGATTTTGCAAAGAAAAATGTTACAGAAAATTCATTTGCCAAGTTCCGGCAGGAGAGGTATGATATATGACAGAATTACACATCAGAAAGGATAACATTATGAATGCATTACTCGCAGCAGATAAATTTTCTGGCGCTGCTCTCAGCAGCATGATCATTGTAGCACTGTTCTGCACCGCGGTTCCCTTTATTTTTCTTGGATATTTCCGCGCAAAGACCGGGGCAAAACTTTCTTCATTTTTTATCGGCATGGGCTTTTATGTCCTTTTTGCCTTTGTGGCGGAAGGATTTCTAAATGCCCTCCTGTTCAATCTGTTCTCTCTTAAGGACGTTTTGAACCGCTCCATCCATCCGGTATGGTATGCACTCTACGGTGCCGTCGCCGCTGGTATTTTTGAGGAAATGGGAAAATATGTCGGACTCCGGTACTTCATGAAAGACCGCCCCGGAAAAGCCAACGCCTTAATGTTCGGTGTCGGTCACGGCGGTTTTGAGACCATTGCATACGGCAGTTCCCTGTTTATGGGAAATATTATCTTAGCCTTGATGGTAAACTCCCTGGGAATGGAAGAATACCTGGCAAAACTGGACCTAAAGGGAGACGCTCTTACAGATTATAGAAATGCCATCGGTGAGCTCATCGCGATCCCGCCAGCCGAAAACGTGGCGGCGGGATCCGAGCGGCTGCTGGCGCTGATCTTTCAGACAGCGCTGACGATCCTGATCTTTATCGCTATTCAAAATGTCCGGAAACGTTTTCTTGTCCCAGCTGCCATCCTGCTCCATATCGCCGGCTACCTGCCCACCTACTTAACCCAGGTGGAAGTGATCCGAAATATGGCCCTCAGCCTGTGCCTCACCGGGGCAGTGGTTTTCCTGACAGCGGCTTATGCATATCGGGAGTACAAAAGTGGGAGCTGGGGTTAAGGCATGGCGGCGTTAAACTAATGTCAAAATGGAAAAAGTGCCCCTCAAAGCTTTAAGGGGCACAAAACTGGACATATTAAAAAATATATGGAATACTGGATCTTGTAACTATTACTCCCGATTTTGTAAAATAATATTTTCTGACATATTGTGAAGCATCTTCAATAATATCACCTGCTTCTACTATCCCGTCAACTAATCTATGAACCAAATCCCAAAAGTTAATCTTAGCGGTTTGTAAGTCTAACTTCAACATTTTTTTATCTTTTAATTTTTCATCCAGTTCAGTATATTCATCCAGCTGAACCTCTGGCAGTCCATTGAAGTAACCCTCAACCCGCTGTATATAACCCGCTGTATCCGTTACGCCGATTTTCACAGTCGCATTATTTAAAAAATGCTTAACACTTTCAAAAACAATATCCTGATTAAAACCAGGTCCAACCATAATCTCCCATATCGGCCAGCCATTTTCACAAAACACATCTATGTAGGGCTTCAACACTTTGTTATCAACACGATACTCAATCTTAGGATAAAAAGCAGTTCTTTCCGGATCAAAAAGCAGTCTATACTCTGCCTCCTGTTTAAAATCATACCGCTTAACAAAAGCACTTACCTCTCTCCATGTTATATTTATCAGCTCCATGAGATCTTGGGCTTCTTCCCCAATAAAAAGCCTATCAAAAATTTTTATGCTAGTTTTATTATAAACATCCCCTTCCATTGATTCCTTTGTAAAATAAAGAACTTCCTTGGGAGTGCTTTTCCACAATTCGCATATTTTCCCATCATTTCCCAATTTCACCTTTTTAGCAGAAAAGGAATATACACGTTCTTCAAAATTCAACTTTATACTTACACCGGACTCTCTTGCATAGATTGCCCATTGACTCAGCAAATCGTTTTTCTCACAAAATGAAATAGAATATAATTCAAATTTTTTCTCCAGTAATTCCTTATTTTTCTCCAGTAATTCCTCATTAAATATATCCTCCGGATCGCAATCATTTAACTTAGCTTCATCCCTTTGTTCCTTCCATTTCTTCAACAGATTATAATCCTGCAGCAACCTATATATTTCCTGTACTCCATTCAAATATTCTTCAGAATCATTTAAATAACGAATATTTGTCGCAAAAATATCACCATTGCTCAAAATACTCTGCATTGTCTGTGTAGTCGTATAATAATATAATTCCACCTTTTGATCCTTCCCCTTAATCTGATATCAATTTGACAAAGTCTTTGTTTTCTTCTATATTAAGCCGCAAACACTTAGAATTTGATTCAGCAACTCCTAAAACATGGTCTTCACCAACCAGTTCCTTCAAAATTCTCTCCGTTGTTATTCCTCTTGCAGTATAAAACCATATTTTATTCTCAGACATCTTATTCTTTGCATACCTTATATTAACCCTCTCCTCCATCCTTCCTTCCGATCCATCATCGTCTAATAAAAAATCAAAAACAATAACATACTTTTCATCAGCAAAGTAATATTTGTCCAGCTGTTCATTAAAATTCCATAAAGAGAGTGGTATGATCTCGTAACTCAAATCAATATATTTCCCTATCTCCTCCTTCGCAAGTTTTTCATTTTTTTGAAAGTAGCATACGCTTTCAACACTTACATTCCAGTCTGAATGTTTCCCAGCAATTTCCTGAAATTGCCGGGCTAAAGATATTCCGCTTTCTAACCTGTCTTCCACAATAACAACATTACACATGCTCATTCTCCTTTCTCGTTCCAGCCAAAACACTCCATAAAGACTGGCAATTCAATTACAAAATAATTATCATGATCTCTCACTTCACATCTGACTTTTACTTCATACTCATCACTTAAGAATTTTTCCACCTGTTCCCCCAGTCTCAACAATTCATCTGCAGAAACGCCTTGCTCCACCAACCGATTATTTGTTATTTGAAGTTTTTCCAAAACATATGAACTTATACATCTTTTCAAATTCTGATTAAAACTCCATAAAGATATTCCTTCCTCTTCCGTCTCAGGTATGTTTTTCAATCCTTCTTGAGCCCTCCTAAGCTTGCTCTCGTTTTTCTCGTGGATCTTATTAGAAATAATTAGTCTTCCATTCTGTTTTGTTATTTCCACTATAACACTTTTACTCTCTTCTTGAAAGGATTTTTGGGCATTTTCTTGCAGATTTTGATTATCTGCTTGTTCTCTAACCCCTCTTTTTGCCTCTGCCGCATTCAAAATCAGTGAATATAATAAAAGCATGTATTCCACAATAGAATTCCCACTGTTTTTGCACATCACCTCCTCTGTTCCTGATATTTCGGATACCTTTAAAATAATTCTTACATTTTCATTTTCATTTTGACTATAGAAATAAGTTCTACCATTTGACAAAAGAGGCTTAAAACAATCCCATGTAACAGGATCATCAAAAGATATTTTTTCCGTATAAAACTTGCTTCGCAACGCACTTCTATAATATCTGCTAACATTTATATCTGCCAAAAGATTTAATATGTATGATGGATAGGCTTCACTGAATTTTACATCTTCTATGAAATATTTTATTGCCTGCTCGTAATACATCTGTTCTGCAAAATCTTTCGTATGAGTATAAACCTTATTGCTGTGATAAATGTTTAGTTCTTTACGCGTCTGAGAAATCTCATTCATAAAATCATCGTTCTCTGGACTGAATATTTCATTTCTTATTTCGTTATAAAACATCATAACTTTTCTCATCGCATAGGCGGTGTGGAGCCGTATATAACTTCCCTCTCCTTTCCAGTTACTACTAGCCATATTAACCCATACCGTTCTGTGCTGATTTTCTAATTTCCATAGAACTATACCATTTTTTTCATCATGAATATACCCAGTCTTATTTATTTCTGGTTTGCTTCCAAATCGCTCCAGCAGCCCTTCTACATTTTTATCAACGATAGACATCCCCCCATAAATCTGTGAACTTTCCGCTATTACAATATATTGCTTTTGCTTATTTATACTTATCTTTTCCAATGTATATTCCTGTTCATTGCTATTATATTGACATATGATTTGATCATTGTAATAATCTTCAATATCTTGCTTCCACTGGTCTAAATAAACACTTTCCTTATTTTCAATGATAAACTGAACCAGATCCGCCTTAAGAATTATCTTAAACATGATGGCCAAAGTATGTATCTGTTGTAGCAATGAGTCTTTGGGCTCCCTCTTATTTCTGCACATACGCAAAACCTGAAGACAGCACACAATAAAATCTACGCCGTTTGAAGTAACTTGTTCATTACTGTCTAAATATTCATATCCCTCCAAAACCTTTTTAAAATTATTATACTGAAACACATTAATTTCATTATTGACTACTGTACTTAATCTCTTTTTAATATCCATAGAACATTTCTCATTTTCTTTAATTTCGTATTTTAACATCTCCTTTAGCCGCTTTACAATGTCATCCCAATTCTCATTATCCTCATTTTGTTCGCTCAGAGAGATGGCTGTTGAAACAAAATTAAAATCCCGTAGCTTAGGCAGCCCCTTTAAAAAATTAAACACTTTCTGTTTTGCCCAAAAACGTATTTCATCATTGGAATTTTCTTCCTGACAGCCATCCACTTCGTCGGTGTTTTGATCTAGAAATTCGTCAAATTTCTTCATAACATAGTGATATTCATAATAATTTACCAGCTTTTCCACTTGATCAAATGATTTTTCTGCAAATTCTCTTGAATATCTCAGTTTATTATAAAACTTTTCTACACCATCTCTATATGCTCTTGTATTCTCAATAATAAGCCATTCCTTAAAAAAACTTGGAACATCGGTCAATTTATTTGTATCTGCTTTCATTTCACTAATTAACATCCCGTCAAGCCAAACACTTTTAGTTGTATCTGAACTGCTGCCTACTAAACGTTTAACCAGGGACATATAATATGTTTGAAACTTAATCTCTTTTCCTTCCCCTTCCATAAATTGAAATATACTATTCATTTTTTCTGGACGAATTAGATAATTGCTTTTTAATTCCGTTAACTGCTTCATTATAAGCTTAACCAAATCTTTTTGGTTTTCATTCGTAACACCCTCCCCTTTTAAAATGTTTTTATCTAATAAGTTAAATTCAGTTAATATTTCTTTATTTTCCGAGTAAACCCTTTTGTCTTTTGCATTACGAATAACTGTACAAATCCCTTTTTTACTAACAACTGCTTCTATAATAAATAGTAATATAGTAAGCGCTCTACAATAGAGTGCCTTATATAATCATTCAATCCATGAGATAA
>CAJUFM010000063.1 GCA_910585745.1 uncultured Eubacterium sp.
TAAATTTATTATATCTTATTAGCCACTTCTGTTACAACATTAGTATAGCACTTCACTTTCTGGTTGCGATACTCTCTGGGTGTAATTTTGTATCCTTCCTTAAATACACGATTAAATGTCCGCTGGCTCTCAAAGCCACTGTCCAGACAGACCTCCAGTAAAAGGACGAGAAGTTTTCTCCCCTCTCAGCACATTACACCATTGATTATAAAGAAAAAAGATGGCTGAAACAACCATCTTTTCCTCCGTTAATATTATTTTAGGGCAAAACAGATATTAGCCAACAGCCGCCCCCAATATTATTCGACTTTATCCTTAATCTTCGCGATATCGGATGCACTCATTTTATCCCAGTTACCGTAAGGCTCAAAAATGCCGCTAACGCCAAATATTTGCATATCTACCACTGACAAATAGCACGACAGCGTTTCATCACTAGTCGGTGTTATATAAAAAGTTTCACCCCTTTTGTCAACAATATACAAAACTTTATCGGTTCCCGATTCAGACATATATTCAATGTACACTCTATATACATAATCTATTGTTGAATCATCACCCTTATCTTCAGAAGTATATATTGCTTTAATAGTTGGTAATCCATTCTTTTCGTTGGATAATTCTTTGCATGCCTCTACAACATAAGATGTTCCCTTGTTAGCATTTATCAGGGCAACAGCACCCACGATAATCGCAATGACAACCACAGCACAAAGAACAATTGTAATAATCTTTTTCTTTTTTCTTGATTTCCTCTTTGCAATTTTCACAGGATCATATCCACAATTTTTGCATATATTTTGGACTGGATCAATTTCACTGCCACACTCAGGACATATTACTGCTTTTACTTCAGCAGGAGCGATTTCGACTCCGCAATTTGGGCATACAGCCGCCTTATCGCTTACCTCTTTTCCACATTCAGGACATTTTATTAACGCCATTTTTTTCTCCTTTGCATATTAGTTATGGAACGAATTTATTCTTACCCAGTGCTTTCCTTCTTCTGTTTTATCAGCATGAATGGAACACGAAATCCGTCTCGGAAAGCTTTTCTTCCACGTATAATCATAAATCGGCTTACCATTATACTCATCTTCGTTGTATTCATACTCATCTCCATATTGCTTAATTAAATCTGCCACAAGTGCTTTGTAATCCTCTTCTGTCCAAATAGAACCTGTATCTAAATATATTCTTTCAAAAGTTCCATCTTCCTTATAACAAATATCCACCTCGGAATATGTCTTTCCATCTATTTCAATTTCTTTATATTCATCAGCAGTAGAATTAATGGAATCATAATTCCTATGCTCGAAACCATCTCCTAAATCATTTTTTATCTGATCTGGAGAGGTATAATCTAGTAATTGCATTAACTTAGGGTTTTGTATGGTATGTGGCAAAAGCGATTTCCCTTTTGTTAAAACAAAGATAATCCCTAAAGTTACTACTATTGCAATACAGATTAAGATCACAATTTTTCTATGTGCTTTAATCCAATCCTTTTTTTTAGGCTTTTCAATCGGAAAACCACAATGTATACATTTCTCACTTGTATTCGATATATCTTTTCCACATTCAGGACATTTTATAAGTGCCATAATAAATTTTCTCCTCCTATACACTACTTTTCCTGGCGCGATACCTAATACATCAATTTCATATCCCAGAAATTTAATTAATGCCAAAAGTAAATCATTAGAATTATATTACTTTTAGGATGGATTGTCAATAAATAATATTACATATACCACTTATTTCTACACAATGATTCGGCATACTCCCACCTTTGATCCCCTCTCCTAAAACCCCGTATCAATTTCAATCCGGCTCCCCTCCCTGGTCTTTTCGATCTTGATCTGCTGGGGTATATTTTCCATCAATTCCTCGCGGTGGCTGATGATCCCCACCAGTTTATTGGCTCCTGACAGACGGACCAGGGTATCCATGGCATTTTCGATGGATTTTTTATCCAGGGTTCCAAAGCCCTCATCGACAAAGAGGGCGTCCATCTGCACTCCGCCGAGATTGGAGGATACCGTATCCGAAAGTCCGAGGGCCAGGCTGAGGGATGCTTTAAAGCTCTCGCCGCCGGAGAGGCTTCCCACCGGTCTTCTGTGACCGGTAAAATTGTCCTGTACTTCAAGGTTCAAGATCGTCTTACTCCGTTTGTTATCCGAATCATCCTTACGAAACAATTCAAATTGACCATCACTCATAGGCAGGAGACGCCGGTTGGCCGCAGCGATGATATGATCAAAACCAGCAGCCTGTATATACTGTTCAAAAGTGATCTTTGCCCGGTTGGATATATTTCCTGTGATAAGATCGTAAAGCCGGGTACACCGGTTATATTCCTCCCAGAATTTTTCCAATAAACTCCTCTGAGCGGATATCTTTTCCTTTATCCTCGCAT
Organism: uncultured Eubacterium sp.; assembly: GCA_910585745.1. GTDB lineage: Bacteria > Bacillota > Clostridia > Lachnospirales > Lachnospiraceae > Eubacterium_F. Next base: position 2,420 of record CAJUFM010000063.1, read on the forward strand.
TCTTGTCAAGCCGGTTCTCGATCTGCGTGCACCGCTTCCTAAGCCTTTCGATCAAGAGATCCTGCTCCTCGGATTCCCTCTCTAGCTGCTCCTCCGCCATTTCTTTTTTCCCTCTGGCATCTGCCTTTGCCTGCTTTAACTGCTGGCTGTTAGTCTGAACCTCCTGTCTGTATTCATGGATCTTTTTCTCATTTTCCGCGATCTCATCCTCATCGGTCAGAATTTCCAGAAATGCCTCTTCCGTTGCGAAGTTCTCTTCCTTTAAAAGGTTCTCAAAATTACTGCTGGATTCTTTCGCCATTTCTCTCTGGGATTGAAATCTTGTCTCCAGAACACCGAGAGCGGCCTCTGCCTCCGCCTTCTTAGTGTTTACTTTCTGTTTCGCGGTGTTGGCTTTTTCGATGGCCTCATAAAGACCGGCCGCCTCCTTTTCTGCCTTTTCTTGCTCTTTCACTGCCGTCGGAAGATCCGGATATGCCAGCTTTTCATATTCCTTTAAGGCGGTTTTCGTCTCTACAAAGGCAGTCTGGTTCTTCCCTTTTCTTGTAGTAAGATCTTCCTTTCGCGCCGTAAGGTCTTCGGTTTCTTTCCCTCTGGCGGTCTCGATATCCTGTACCGCCTTCTCATAGGTTCCACAGTCCTCTGCCAGCCGGTTTTCCTCCTTTTCATTAGCCAGGATCTGTTCCTTAACCACGTCCCATGCGGAAGAAATCTTTTCAAAAAAAAGCTCTATGGAATCATTCTCAGGAAGATCAGCATTATGATCTGCCTGTTTCATCAAGGTTAAGATCTGGTTTCTTAATTGTTCTTCATCGGATTCCAGCGCTGTCTTTGCTTTCTCTGCCTTTATACAGGAGCTGTCTTTCGCCCCCTTGGCTTTTTCCTCCCTCTCCCGCAGTTCTTTCAGCTCCTCTTCGGATGCCGTCTCCTCCGGCAATACTGCTGGCTCCGGATGGTGGGTGGATCCGCAGACCGGACACTTTTTCCCTTCCTCTAAGTGCTGCGCCAATATGCCTGCCCGACAGTTCTCAAGAATACGTTCACACTGCCTGCGCTCTTTGGAAATTTTCTCAAAGTGTTCCTGAGTCAGCCGGAAAGCATCCTGCTTCACATTAAGTTCCAGTTTCTTTTCCTCATATTCAGGGATGGCATGTTCCAGAATATTCTTCATCCCTGCTTCCAGTGTCTGTAACTCTTTTCCCCGGTTCTGCACTTCCACCCGTCTCGGTGCACATCCCTCAAGCTCTTTGATCACCGCTGCCAGATGATCGATCTTATACTTTAACTTCTTTTTATCCTCACGTAATGTCTGTTCTTCCTTATCCAGACCTTCCTCTTTCTTTTTCAGCGCTTCTATCTCCGAGATCAGCGCATCTCTTTTTTCATATTTGGGAATATCCTCTTTCAGCCTTTCAGCGGTTTTTTTCTGCTCTTGCGCCCTTGCTTCATCTTCCAGACTTTTTTTCAATGCCTCTTCCGCCAGGTGGACTTCCTTCCTAATCCCGGCCAGCTCCTCTTTTTTGCTATTAATCTCTCCCTCTGTGTCTGACGACTCCCGCTCCTCTTTTTTCCAGGTTTCATACATCGGTTTAATTTTGCGGACCGCCGTCTTTTGACGCTCTGTGAGAAGCTCCAGTTCCCTGATTCCAGTTTCTCTGGCATCCAGCTTGTCCTTTTCTTCGGTGAATTTCTTAAGCCTTTGAAGAAATTCATTATTGGTGTGTGCGTTGTGAAGCGCCTTCTTTTTCTCCTCCCCTGTTTGTTTTTCAGTATGTAGTTCTTTTTGAGCATTCTTCAATTCAGCAGCATCCGCCGAAAGCATATCCGTTAACACGCGGAGCATTTCCTCCAGATTCCAGGCGCTGCCGCTGGAATCTGACTCTTCCTGCATAGACAGCAGTACCTCTCCCAGACTGCTGTCTTTTGGCGCCTCTGCATCTTTAAAATACTGAACAATGCTCCTCTCTGCCTTCTTTTTCTCTGAAAAACTGGTATCTTTTCTTTCTTTTAATTTATACTGCATTCTTTCATAGCCAGAGGTCATAAAAATAGTCCGGAGGATCTTCGTCCGGTCCTCTGTGGAGGCATTCAGCAAATCCCAGAATTCCCCCTGGGCGATCATGGCGATCTGCTTAAACTGCTTAAAGTCAATCTTCAGCAGTTCTATTATTGCATGATTCACCTGCGTCGTGCCCTCGACGGGCGCTTTATCCCCGCAGTAAAATTCCGCCCGTTCCTTCTCCGTGATCATGCCCTCCCCCCGCTGTTTCGGCCGGTCATAGGAGGGCTTCCTGTACACACGATACTCTTTTCCCTGGTGGATAAAGGAAAAATCCACAAAGCTCTTGGCCAAGGGACTGGCGTATTCACTGCGGAGATTTTTCGTATCCCGGAAAGAACCACTGGTCTCACCATACAAGGCGAAGCAGATGGCATCAAAAATCGTGGTCTTCCCCGCCCCGGTATCTCCGCAGATCAGGAACAGACCTTTCTTTTCAAAGGGTTCAAAATTTATCTCAGGCATTTCATCCGCATAGGGGCCAAATGCACTGATCTTCAGTTTAACCGGCTTCATTTATCACACCTGCCTCTTCTGCAATCTCTTTCATGATCTTCATCTCATCCTCACTGATCTCACAGCCATACATCATATGGTAAAAATCTGAAATCCGTTCAGGGAAATCCTTCTCTGCCGCCTTGGAAACAACAACCTGCTCCTTCTCTCTAGTATGAGCATTGTCATACATGATCTTCATGGTGTTTTTGTAGTGTTGTTGGAAAATGGAGATGGCATCGGGAATAGGCTCTTCATCAGTCAATGTCACATAGACGTAATCCTCCGGAGAAATAATATGCTCCGGGTCCAGAAGCTGCTCCATCTTTCCTTTTAAATGCCGCATATCCCGTCTTGGCCTGAGTTCAGCCAGTTCCACGGATACTTCCCCCTTTTTGCCAAAAGCCACCACCGGCACCGATTTTGGATTGCTGGCCTCACTCTGGGAATATTTGAGGATGGAACCGGAATACCGCAGGGTTTCCCTGCCTATTTTCTGCGGCGAATGGATATGCCCCAGGGCGACGTAATCGAAATCATCAAAACAGTCCGCCCCAATCTTTTCAATGGCACCGACATTTAAAACCGCCGCGCCCTCGGAACCCCCGACTTCCGGATCCGCACTTTTTCCCGCCACAAATTGGTGCGCCACTAAAATATTTCTCTCGGAAACATCGATGTCTGTGTGAGCCAGGGCAGCCCTCACCGCATCTTCATAGGATTCGATCTTTTCCTCGGGATAGAAATATTTTACCTGGGACGCCTTCACAAAGGGAAGCAGATAAATATTTATCCTTCCAAATTCATCCTGGCACTCTTTTTTGTAAATGGTTCCATCGTATTTTGCGCATATAAAAACATGGTTTGTTTCAAATAGACGGCTTCCAAAATGCAGCCGTTCATCCGAATCATGATTTCCACTTATGATAAAAGTATCCACGCCGATTTCTGACAGCCGGCACAAAAAATGATCCAGCAACTGAACCGCCTCCTCGCTGGGAACTGATCTGTCATAAATATCTCCCGCGAGAAGAAGGGCATCGATGCCCTGGTCCTGGATCATAGCAAGAATCTGCTCCAATATATACCGCTGATCATCAATCAAGTTAAAATCGTTTACGGATTTGCCCAGATGCAGATCCCCCAGATGCAGTACTTTCATATCATAATCCTCCTAACGTTTCCTCTCTGTATCCACCAGTTTCCCCCGGATCATCTCGATTTGCTCCGGCGGTACTCCGATAGAGCGCATATAGTTTCCGGCGTCACCATATTTTTCCCGGAAAAATTGTAAAAACCGAAGGATAAATTCTTCTCTCGGAATGATGATGTTAATATCCATATCCGGGTGATTCTTGCGCGCCAGGGCAAAACGTTTTGCATTACATTCTTTGGTCATCATATAGTTTTCGATGATGTCCTTGTCCCTTACATCTGCCAGTAAAAGCAGGATGGCAGAGACGACTCCCGACCGGTCTTTTCCCGCTGAACAATGAAATAACACTCCCTGGGGTGCCTGGGCGATGCATTGGTATACCTGTCTCATATTGGCACTGCCCGCTATTTTCATATAGCTGACAGGAACGGCCTCCACGGATTCCGGCACACCGCTTCCCTCCTCGATGGGAATGTTATGATAAGCAAAAGATGTCCTATTTGCAAAGGGGCTCGGCAGATGAGATGTAACTTTCTTTGTCCTCATATCAATGATGGTGGTGATCTGTCTCTCTGATAAATAGGCGATATCTCCACTGCTTAGCTGCTTTTGCTCATCGCTCCGGAGCAGCGTATGAACCTTCGTCATTTTTCCCTGCCTTGTTCTGTAACCACCCAGTTCCCTGGTATTTAACGTAGTTTCCAGCAGGCTCTCTGCCCTTTTTTTCCACGCCCAGTCATAGGCATCCACAAAGCACTCTCCCTTTTTCCACGCCTCCAGCTCTTTACCGCAAATCTCACATGCCTTTCCTATAAAGGAATCCGCCATTTCTTTCGTAAAGAAAAAAATATTCCCCTCGGAAAAAGCGGTAAAATCGGATTTCAGATCATCATTCAGACGACGGATCTCAAATGAATACAGGGCATTTATTGGTTCTTTCTCAAAATCGCCAGGTATGGTCAATTCATTTCGCAGCCCATATTTTTTTATTATATATGAGTTGAGCAGACGGTAATCGTTGTGCAGCCGTTCAATATTTCCGGCGGCAGCTGGATCCCAGTGATGTTCGTTATACACAAAATCCCGATATACCAGGTCCTGTACCAGATGCAGATAGTATCCAAGATATAAGCTGTCTTCCTCCATCAGTTTCCCATATCTTTCTTTGAAACTTGTAAGATCATAAGTTACCCAGCCTCCGCCACGGATACGCATTTTCAAATGACTTTCATGTGAGGTGTTGCCTTCTCTATAAACATCCGGTAACACTGCTCCAAAGAGAAATCGGTTTCTGTCTTTGATTTCCCATTTTTCAGAAAGCATTTTGGTAACTGCCATGTGCATGATCCTGGAAGCCATCTTTTTCACCGTCCCATCTTTATGTATATATTGAAGCTATCATAGCGTACGCATTAACGTACGTCAAGGTTTTTTATGATTTTTTAAATATTTTTCCAAATTCCTTTTTCTAAATTACTTGAATTTTTCCCGGTTTTGTTTTATCATATGTTATGTACATAATTTGACAAAATCATTGTACGAAATAAAAAAGAAAAAAGGAGAACACTATGAGAAAACTTGCATTAGTATTGGCATGTACTTTTTTGTGCCTGGCTGGCTGTGGTTCAGAACAGCCTTCTACCCCTGTGAAATCAACCATTGAAAACAATGCCGGAGACAGTAACAGCAGTGTGGCAGCGGATACCCCTGCCCCGACAGAGACGCCGGCTCCAGTAGCGGAAACGCTGTCCCTTGGAAAGAAGGCAACTCTTCTTGATTGGAATATCTGTGTGAAAAAGGCTGAGGTCAAAAATAAGATCATGACAGGCAAATACCTTTATTTTAAACCCAAAAAAGGAAATACATTTGTTGTCATTACCATGTCAGCGAAAAATAATGGAGAAAAGGCAGAAGCTCTACTTCCTAGTGTCGGTTATCAAAACACCATGATCACTGCCACTATTTCTTCTAAGGATGGAGATGAATTTAAACCCTCAGCACTTACGGGTTATGATAAGGATCTGGCTGGCAAAACCATTGAGGCTTCGGCTTCAAAAAAAGGTGTGGTCGCTTTTGAAGTACCGAAAAAGGTTGCAAAGAGCAAAAAAGATTTGACTTTAAAGATCGGTACAGTAAATGAGAGTATTACATATACACTGAAATAAAGTACGGCTGCTACAAGCTAGAACATCAGTACGTATGGGATACCCATCTGCGTGAAAGAGAATAGGTAAATCCACCAATAATTTTTATTAAAGACAAAACGGGGTAATGCTGGTAATCCAGCACGCCCCCGTTTTATTTTCTTGAAAAAACTTGAAGATAACGTAAAGCTATCGTCAAATTAATCTACCGAAATATTCTCACCCTTCAGACCGTTAAAAGCACCGGCGATACCTGCCTCTTCGTGTCCGATGAGCCATTTATTTCTTGCCACCAGAAGTTTATCTTCTTTTGCTCCCTCTGGCTTAACTTCAAGATCAAGGTTGGTGTCTTTGGGAAGGACAACAACACAGCGGAACTCCTGTCCATCCACGCTGCAGGGTGCATAGTGAAGCGTGGTGGCATATACTTCGATCATGGTTCCCTTTGGCACCAGAAAAGCTTCAATTTTCTTTGTGTCATAGGTAAAATCAGCCTCGATATCCTGCTGCATGCCGATGAGAAGGATAAGGTCTGTAGCGGCTACATTTACCTCAGAGGAACGATGATACTCAACTGCATTCAGCAGATGGTTATGTCCATTACAATATCCGATCTGGATCGGAAGTCCGCCATACAGACTGTCAGTAAATGATTTCATGATCGGAAGCGCTTCAAGCTCCGTCACCGATGGTTCATAAACCACATCTGCCGGACAGGGCATCTCCTGCATTTTGTCAATCAGTTCTGCCACATCGTAGTCTGCGGTAAGAATCCGTCCATACTTCTGAAAAGATGGATCTGTTACATTTTGAATCTTGATACTCATAAAAAATACCCTCCTGAACATTTTATGTACCAGCAGCCGACGCTTATGTGGCTGCCGTTTAAATTTAATTTTATTATATACCGAAACCGACCTTTGTACAAGCGTTATATAACTTCCAGCTTACCAGTTTTTCATGATCCATTTTCCAGATTTGGACAGGTCTCCCTTTTTGATGTTTCCGGTCTTCTGGCAGCTGCTCTTGATTAAGGCAGAAGTCTCATTTTTGTTGGAAATATTCCAGGCGATGCGGCCGATCTTATACTTTTTCAGAAGTTTCATCCACTTCCCAGCCTCTTTCGTATCTAAGGCACCATTTCCGGAGGCATCGCAGATGGAGAATTCGGTAACCAGAATGGGAAGACCTGACTGATTTGCCTTTTTGAGCTTATCCCGGATCCAGTCCTTATGAGTCGCCGCATAAAAATGCAGGGCATACATGATATTTTTCTGATTCTTGATAGGATTCTGCGCTACGATATCCACATCCTGGGACCAGGTCGGCGTTCCCACGATGATAATGGCTTTTTTGTCATATTTCCGGATCAGGGAGATCATCTTGGAGGCATAGGGTTTGATATCTTTTTCCCAGGTTACGTTTCCGTTGGGCTCATTGCAGATCTCGTAAAGGATATTGCTCTGACCTGCATATTTTTTTGAGAAATGGGTAAAAAACTCTTTTGCTTTCTTTTGATTGGTCTTTGGATTTCCGTCGGATAAAATATGCCAGTCGATCACCACATACATTCCAAGATCTGTGGCGGCCTGAATCCCCTCTTCTACCTTCTTGTAAAGAGATTTGCTGTAGCCGGCGGCGTCATCACTGTAGAAAGCGAGACGGACCGTATTGGCTCCCATCTTCTTAAAACTCTGAAAGCAGGACTTGTTCACATACTGGGGATACCAGGCGATGCCATGGGTGCTTACGCCTTTTAAGGTTACGGCTTTGCCTGAAGCATTCACGATCCGGGTCCCCCTGACCTGCAGGGGCGAAGGTTTTGCCGCCTGGCTGACAGCTGCCCGGAGACCCAGGGCACCGGTCAGCACCATGGCAGTAAATACACTGAATAATATAATCTTTTTCTTCATGGATATTCCCTCTATTCTATACAAGCATTTATTATTCAACAAGTGTCGTACTTCCCGCTGGAAGCTTGATCAAGTGTTTCCGGTCAATCTCAACCCACAGATCTGTTGCCGTGGGATTATAAATCCGGGTGGCATCCGCGGAAAATACAAGATTCTTGTAGGCAGTGTGATAATCGTAAAGTTCTCCGTTGGTGGCGTACCAGATCTCATCCTTTCCAGATACACTCTGGAACAGCTCTTCGATCAGATGCCAGTTATCCTGCTGGTCAAATTCAAAAGTATGTCCCCACACATAATACATATAGGGCTGCTCTTCTACACTGTCCTTCAAAAATTGCTCCGTCAGTTCCGGCAGGCGTTCATCCGCCTGGTGGCAGGTGGGATGGAGTTCCAGCCAGTTATCCGGCAGAGAAAAATTGTAGGTGCTGTGTACAGTCCGGGCATAGGTGATCCCCGCCTCTTCTAACAGCTGCATCAGATCTTCATCATACCATCCATAAGGATAGGCAAATCCAGTGATGATACGCTGGTACATCTGCTCCAGTTTCCGGCGGCATTTAACCAGGTCCTCCATCTGCTGGATCTGTGGAGTACAGGTCATCTTCGTATGGTTAAACCCATGGTTTGCCACCTCGATCAACTCATGATCATAGAGTTCCAGCGCTTTTTTCTCTGTGACATTGATATAGGTCTCCCCCTCCGGGAAAACAGCATCTTCTGCCGCAAACCAGTTTGGAATGATATTAAAAGTTCCTTTGATGTTGTACTGCTTCATAAGCTCGATCAGTCTCTCATCCTGGGTGGTATTGTCATCGTAGCTGATGGTAAACGCTTTTTTCCTGCCCTCAGGAAAACGTAAATACATTTCATTCATAGTCTTCTTTCCCTCTTCTATTTATTTTTTCGCAATGACTGGACAGCATCCAAAAATGGCGCCTGATTCATATAAATGAACAGTGACCGGGAATAGGAATAATTCTCCACGCATTTCCAGTCCTCTTCGTCCAGGATCACATTATTTTCTGAATCAATATACAAGGCATCCCGTTCTCCCCCCGCCATATGCATCACATAGTCACAGAGCCGGAATACCACATCTGCCTGTTCCTGGTTTTCACAGACTTCCATGGATGGATTCAGGGAACAGAGAAAATGTTCTGTCTGTACTGCCTGCTCCTGGCTGCCATCCGGAACTACATAAATGGATTTTTTGTTTTTGAGAAAATCCTTTAGTTTATCATCGTTGGCATCGTTTTCCATTATCTTCCCATCGGCGGCCTTCCCTCTCACTCCCCGAATGGCATCGTAAAAGGCATAGGAAATGGTCTGCATGACGTTGTGCTCTTCTCTGTACATGCTCTCATACAGGGAGTCAAACACGGCACTGAGGATCCGGTAACTCATAGTCTCCAGCTTGTCCTCTGGTGTGTAGCGCATAAAAAAATTCAGACGGTTCCGCCACATATAATAATTGATAAAAGTATTGGCCGGTCTTGTATTGGATCCCATCTTATGTAACACCACACTGTTTTTGACAGTAACCGCCCGGAATCCAGCCAGGGTAAACCGGTAGATCCACTCCATGTCATCCCAGTAGATAAAATTGTCCTCCGGCATGATGCCAATATCCGTGTTTTTAATACAGCTGGTGCGGAGCATCACACTGCAGGTGGCGATGGTGTCACAAACCTTAGCCTCGGGAATGGTTCCATCATCCAGAAAATCCGCAAAATGGGTAATGGCTGTATAATTTTCAAAGTCGATATCCAGACCATACTGCTGTACATATTCCGGATAATCCATATGGTATACAATGGAACCAGCAGCGCCGGTATCCTGGTGGCTGTCCAGGTATTCTGCCAGCGCCCCCACTGCATTTTCATCCACCAGCACATCATTATCCAGGCAGTACAGATATTCGTATTCCCCTTCCAGAACTTTTCGGATGCCGGTATTAAATCCTCCGGATCCACCCAGATTTTCTGAGTTCACCAGCAGGGTTACCTGTTCCCCATATTGTTCCTGGACGGCTTCCACGGAACCATCCGTGGAGGCATTGTCAACCACATAAATATCAAAATCATCCGTTTTTGATTCCAGAACGCTCTGGATACAGTTGACGACATACTCCTTCTTATTATAATTGCATATTACAATGCCGATCTTTTTCACCCTGGTATCCTCCTTTGAAATGTTAGAGCCAGCCCAATGGCGCCAATTTGAGCCAATGAAAAAGGGTGTCCTGGAACTAAACCTGGCAGTCAAGCTGTCATAAGTTCTGTGGACACCCTTCAATCACTGATATGATTATTTCTTCATCTCTGTCTTAAGCATCTCTGTCAGCTGTGGAACGACCTTATTTAGATCACCTACGATACCATAATCGGCTACATCAAAGATCGGAGCATCCTCGTCTTTATTGATGGCAACGATGATATCTGCCTCTTCCATACCTGCTGTATGCTGAATAGCACCAGAAATTCCGATGGCAAAGTATACGTTCGGACGAACGGTCTTTCCGGTCTGTCCAACCTGACGGTCTACCGGAAGCCACTCATTTTCCACAACGGCACGGGAACAGCTTACGGTTCCCCCGATCACCTCTGCCAGATCCTCCAACAGTTTGAAGTTTTCTTTTGAACCAACACCACGTCCACCGGATACAAGAATCTTTGCATCCATAATGTCCACGGTATCGTTCACTTCTTTCATTACGTTGAGAATCTCAACATATTTATCGTTTGGAGTAAATCCTGGGTTATAATTGATCACTTCTGCCTTAGCGCCTGCTTTTGGCTCGATCTTCTGCATAACACCTGGACGAACGGTAGCCATCTGAGGACGGTTATCCGGACATGCGATGGTAGCGATGGTATTTCCACCAAATGCAGGACGAGTCATAAGAAGCTGGTTGTGTTTCTGCTCGTTCTCTTTTCCAGGAACTGCATTGATCGGGAAGTCACCGATCTCAAGTACGGTACAGTCTGCGGTAAGGCCAGTAGCCACACGAGCGGACACACGAGGACCGAGGTCACGGCCGATGGCTGTCGCACCTACCAGCATGATATCAGGTTTGTACTCATTGATCACAGAAGCAAGGGCATGAGTATATGGCTCTGTCCGGTAATCTTTCAGTTCTGGATCATCCACAACGATCACCTTGTCGGCGCCATACTCAGCTAATGTATCTACAAGACCGGAAACACCGGAACCAACCAGAACGGCTGTTACATCGGTATTTAAGTCTTTGGCAAGCTCATTTGCTTTTCCAAGCAATTCCAGAGCGATTCCACTTATTTCATTGTCTACCTGCTGTGCATAGACAAATACACCTTTATATTCTTCTAAATTCATGATTGCCTCCTTGTTTACTTAGATTACATGTTTCTCTTTTAATTTCTCAACAATATAACTTGCACCCTCTGCGCCGTCCAGAGCTACTTTTTCACCAGCACCCTTACGAACTTTGTCAGAAGCCTTTGCAATCTTTGTCGGAGAACCTTTCAGACCAAGGTTGGAATCATCCACATCCTTTAAGTCTGCCCTTCCCCAAACCGTAATCTCTTTGTCATAGGCATCAAAGATTCCGCCAGGAGTCATGTAACGCGGCTCATTTAATTCAGAAAGAGCAGTGATCAGACAAGGCATTTTTGCCTTCAGTTCATGACTTCTGTCATCATACTGACGCTGTACGATCACATAGTCGCCATCGATCTTAATATCCTTAGCATAGGAAATAACCGGAATATCAAGATGCTCAGAGATCTGAGGTCCTACCTGAGCGGTGTCACCGTCGATCGCCTGACGTCCTGTAATGATCAGGTCATAGTCGATATTGCGAAGAGCACCTGCGATCGTTGTGGAGGTTGCCCATGTATCCGCACCACCAAGCACACGGTCTGTCACAAGGATTCCCTTGTCAGCGCCCATTGCCATTGCTTCACGAAGAACTTCTTCTGCTTTTGGAAGTCCCATGGTAAGAACGGTAACCTCTGCACCGTTCTGCTCTTTGATGCGAAGTGCTGCTTCCAGACCAGCTTTATCATCCGGGTTCATAATTGTAAGCATTGCACCTCTGTCAAGTGTACCATCCGGATTGAATTTTACTCCGCCTGCTGTGTCAGGTACCTGTTTTATACAAACTACTATTTTCACGATATGAACCTCCTTATTTCAATAAGTTTCCAGAGATAACCATACGCTGAACTTCTGATGTTCCTTCGTAAATCTCTGTAATCTTCGCATCACGCATCATACGCTCTACGTCGTACTCTCGGATGTAACCATAACCACCATGTAACTGAACTGCTTTTGTTGTCACTTCCATAGCAACCTCAGCAGCATATAATTTAGCCATTGCAGCTTCTACACTATAAACTTTCTGTGTCTCTTTTGCTTTCGCTGCTTTGTATACAAGATGTTTGGCAGCCTCTACCTTTGTCGCCATGTCAGCCAGCTGGAACTGTGTGTTCTGCTGTGCTGCGATGGAACGGCCAAACTGTTTTCTTTCTTTTACATAAGCTACTGTCGTCTCCAGAGCGCCCTCAGCGATACCAAGTGCCTGAGCGGCGATACCGATACGTCCGCCATCCAGTGTGTGCATGGCGATCGGGAATCCTCTTCCCTCTGGTCCAAGAAGATTTTCTTTCGGGATATGGCAGTCTTCAAAGATCAATTCATATGTAGCCGAACCGCGGATACCCATTTTCTTTTCTTTTGTACCAAATGAGAAGCCTGGAGTTCCTTTTTCTACAATGAATGCAGAGAAATTCTTTTTCTTTCTGCCGCGTCTGTCCTCAGTCACGCTGGTGATGGCGATCACGATATAAACATCTGCCACTTCACCGTTGGTAATGAAGCATTTGGAGCCATTGAGCACCCACTCGTCACCCTCTAAAACCGCTTTTGTCTGGCAGCCCTGGGCGTCCGTTCCGGCACCTGGCTCTGTCAGTGCAAAAGCACCCAGTTTTTCACCTTTTGCCAGCGGTGTGAGATATTTCTGTTTCTGCTCTTCCGTACCATAAGTCATGATCGGATCACAGCAAAGGGAGGTATGGGCAGATACGATTACGCCTGTCGTACCACATACTTTAGAGAGCTCCTCCACACACATAACATATGTCAGAGGATCGCAGCCCTGTCCGCCGTACTCCTTTGGTATCGGAATTCCCATGAAACCATATTTCTGCATTTTTTCCACAGTCGCCATCGGGAATTTTTCTGTTTCGTCGGTTTCCTGAGCGAGTGGTTTCGCTTCATTTTCAGCAAATTCTTTAAACAAAGATCTTGCCATTTCATGTTTCTGATCTAAAGTAAAATCCATTGTTAATGAACTCCTTTCTAATTATTTGCTGTAGTCAAAAAATCCCTTGCCAGTCTTGCATCCCAGTTTTCCGGCGCGAACCATTTTTCTGAGAAGTGGTGATGGTCTGTATTTGGAATCACCTGTTTCTGCATAGATGACTTCCATAATGGCAAGGCAGATATCGAGACCAATGTAATCGCCAAGATGAAGAGGTCCCATCGGATGATTACATCCAAGGATCATAGCAGTATCAATATCCTCTGCGCTGGCAACACCTGCTTCAAGAACACAGATTGCTTCATTGATCATCGGGATCAGGATACGGTTTACGGCAAATCCAGCAGCCTCATTAACCTGTACTGGTGTTTTTCCGATCTGTTTTGAGATCTCAATGATCTTGTCATTCATCTCATCCGGTGTGTTCTCACCGCGGATAACTTCTACCAGCTTCATTCTGTCAGCTGGGTTAAAGAAATGCATTCCGATCATCGGACGGTCCAGGCCAGCTCCCATCTCTGTGATAGAAAGAGAGGAAGTATTGGAAGCAAACATACAGTCAGCAGGAACGATATCCATCAGTTCTTTGAATGTTGCTTTCTTGATATCCATATTCTCCGGAGCAACTTCTACAATAAGATTACAGTCTGTACAGATATCTTTCAGACCAGTCTTGATCTTGCCAAGAATCTCTGTTGCCTTTTCCTGTGTGATCTTCTCTTTTTTCACAAGGAAATTCAGGTTTTTCTCAATCTTTGCTTTTCCACCATCTGCAAATTCCTGCTTAATGTCGCAAAGACGAACTTCCATACCATCTGTCATTGCAAATGCCTGAGCAATTCCGGAACCCATCGTTCCAGCACCAATAATACCTACTATCATGTTACCTTCCTCCTAAATATATATTTTTCTTTATTCCACCGGTTTGCACCGGTCGATTTCAAACGAGAGACTGCCCCTGCTTATTTATTCTGAAAAGGAACTACTTTTAATTTTTTCTCTTTATCCTTCTCTAAGAAATTGCCCATTCCGGCTTTCTGATCTTCTGTCTCAAAGCAGTCGCCAAAAAGTTTCTCTTCGATAACAATCGCCTGATCCATATCTACCTGCAGACCGTCGTTAATAGCTTTTTTACAGTTACGGACAGCGATCGGAGCCTGCATAGCGATTCCAGCTGCCATCTTCTTTGCTGCCGGCATCAGTTCTTCCTGAGAATAAACAGCATTTACAAGCCCAACACGATATGCCTCATCTGCTTTGATATTTCTCGCCGTATAGATCAGCTGTTTTGCCATACCAACAGGGATGACACGCGCCAGTCTCTGGGTTCCGCCAAATCCCGGTGTGATCCCAAGACCAACTTCCGGCTGTCCAAATACTGCATTGTCAGAACAGATACGAATATCACAGCTCATGGAAATCTCACAGCCGCCGCCGAGAGCAAAACCATTTACCGCTGCGATAACCGGGATCGGGAATGTCTCCAGCTTGCGGAATACGTCATTTCCCTTTTTACCGAATGCCTCACCCTCTGCTTTGGTCAGTGTGCTCATCTCTCCGATGTCAGCACCTGCCACAAAAGATTTGTCGCCTGCTCCGGTCAGGATCAGACAGCGGATCGCATCCAGATCTACCGCATCCAGAGTCGCATCCAGTTCATCCAGAACAGTGCTGTTCAATGCGTTCAATGCTTTGGGACGGTTGATGGTAATAATACCAACTTTGTCCTCTACGTCATAAGTAATGAATTCCATATCGGGAACTCTCCTTTCCATTGATTATGTTTGAATGGAGCGCTTCGCCACATAAAGCTCAGCCACCATATAAACAGTCCATATGCCAGAGGTTGTTCCCCTCTGGCATAGAACCAAAATGCTTTTTATCAGTCGCGCTCAACGATGGTAGCACAACCCATTCCACCACCAATACAAAGTGTTGCAAGACCTTTCTTGGCATCGCGTTTCTGCATTTCATGAAGAAGTGTCACAAGAATACGGCATCCGGATGCTCCTACTGGATGTCCGAGAGCGATAGCACCACCATTTACATTCAGCTTCTCAAGATCAAAGCCCAGGTCTCTTCCCACAGCGATAGACTGTGCGGCAAATGCCTCATTTGCTTCGATCAGATCCATATCTGCCACGCTGAGTCCAGTCTTGTTCATAACTTTCTGTGTAGCAGCAACTGGTCCAATACCCATGATCTTCGGATCTACACCAGCCAGAGCGCCAGCAACGAATGTAGCCATTGGTTTAACACCCAGCTCTTTTGCTTTTTCCTCGCTCATAACAACAACGGCTGCTGCACCATCATTGATTCCGGAAGCGTTACCAGCGGTAACAAAACCGTCTTTGTTGATCGGACGAAGTTTGGAAAGACCTTCCATGGAAGTGCCAGGACGTGGTCCCTCATCTTTGTCAAATACAACGGTCTGTTTTCTCTGTTTTACTTCTACTGGAACGATCTCATCATCAAATTTTCCTGCTTCCTGAGCTGCAACTGCCTTATTCTGGCTGTTTACTGCAAACTCATCCAGCTCTTCACGGGTCAGTTTCCATCTGTCGTCTGCACAGATGTTGTCTGCTGTCTGGATCATATGGTAGTCATTAAATGCATCCCAGAGAGCATCGTTTACCATCGTATCCACAATGGTATTGTTGTTCATTCTGTAACCGAAACGTGCCTGTTTCAGAGCATAAGGAGCCATGGACATGTTCTCCATACCACCTGCCACAACGATATCTGCGTCCCCTGTCTGGATCATCTGGGCAGCCATATTGACACAGTTCAGACCAGAACCACACACAACGTTCACTGTTACAGCGGGTGTCTCAATCGGAAGACCAGCATTGATGGAAGCCTGACGTGCTACGTTCTGGCCTAAACCAGCCTGGATAACACAGCCCATGTATACATGGTCAACCTTTTCCTTTGGAACACCAGCTCTCTTAAGAGCCTCTTCGATCACGATAGAACCCAGCTTCTGTGCCGGAGTCGTACTGAGTGTACCCCCCATTGTTCCGATGGCAGTACGGCAAGCGCCTGCTAAAACTACTTTCTTTGACATGATAAATATATCCTCCTTAATAAAATGATTATTTTATATGTGCCGGAAATATTTCCGGTTTTATACTGTGAGCTTTCTATCAGGTATGACAGCCCTTTCCGCTTTCTATAACTGACATGAGAGATCCTTGTCATCTGGCATATTTTTTTCTCAACATCTTTTCCACAGCCTCCGGCACCATATTGGACACATCGGAGCCATAGGAAGCCACTTCTCTCACAATGGTAGAACTCAGAAAAGCATATTCAAGGCTCGTCGTAAAAAACATCGTATCGATATCCGGATCCAGACTGTGGTTGGTCTGGGCGATCTGCATCTCTGACTCAAAGTCCGATACCGCACGGAGTCCACGGATCATAACCTTTGCCTCCACACTCCTGGCAAAATCCACCGTAAGCCCGTCAAAAGTCTGTATTTTGACATTGGGAAATTCTTCTGTCGTATCCTCAAGCATACGGACCCTTTCCTCTAAAGTAAAGAGAGGATTTTTGCTGTTGTTTTTTAAAATGGCCACAATGACCTCGTCTACCACTTTCGCTGCTCTCTTGATAATATCAAGATGCCCATAAGTAACAGGGTCAAAGCTACCGGGATATACTGCTTTTATCATACGAATCTCCCTTTTCTGACCTCCCACCAGATCACATTGTTAATTTTTTCACAATACGTTGTCCCACCACTCACATTACTTATCATAACATTCCTGGTTGAAGTTGTCAAATAATTATCAATCTAAAATCTACATATTTTTTAATCTCTTTCTAAGTTAACCTTAAAGTGAAAAATGAAAGTTATTTTACCGTAACCTGAACCTTTTTATAGACGCCGCTCTGGGCATAGGCAAAGACCGTATATTTTCCCTTTTTCTTTGCCTTTATGACGCCTTTTTTAGAGACAGACAGTGCCTTGGGGCGGCTGGATTCGTAACTGACCTCCCGGTGGTGCCGCAGCGGCTTGGACTCTTTGATCTCTTTTGCCTTGATGCGCCATGTCTTACCTGCCTTTAAGGTGACTT
>CAJUFM010000064.1 GCA_910585745.1 uncultured Eubacterium sp.
TCAACCTTCTTTCTCGGAAGTTCCTATACTTGAATTATACAGGAAGCTCCTTTTTGATAAGAATTTCCATATCTTGATTCTTACCAAAAAGGAGCCATATATTTCCAGAAACACAAATTTATTTACACAACCTATTACTGTATACGATTTCGAGTCAGAGGATACCCAGGACTATACTTTTTCCAGCGCAGTAAAAACAGGTATTTATGAGGATCTGATTATCGACTTCTCCGAACTTGCTGGTCTGCTGGATCTCTGACCCATACCAAAAGCACGTACGGCTTTATATATTCCCCTGGTCTCACTCCTCCGCAGACCAGAAATCCCTGCTGCTTAATTCTGGGAAAGCACTTACATCCACACCGTGATGCTCCGGCAGGGCTGTCAGTTGTCTGCGGATGCTGTTACATTTTTCTATCACATCCTCTTCGGAAACGTCGCACAGACATTCCACTATCATCTGAAACTGCCTTGGCTGTACTCATAACTCTATTCAAACCGTACCTTTTCATACTTATCCCAGCAGGATTCCACCCAGCCTTTTGAATTCTTCCTGCAGTAAATCTGAACCTTCTCCATCCCTTTTCCAAACACATCATCAACGCGATGTCCATTACTATTACCCACTATTTCCGGCGCATTTCCTTCAAAGATAACGACTTTCAGACTTTTACAGCCGGCAAATGCGGGGGAGTACATCGTTTTCACATTTTTCGGCACTCTGACCTGCTGTATTTTCTCACAGTTTTTAAAGGAATCCGCATCTAGATAACTCAAACTCTCCGGCAGGATGACATTGCTTACCTTCAGTCCCTTTAAGGAAACATAATCCAGTTCTTCAAATACCGACAGATCCAGCTCCCCTGAAATATCCGGGTAGGCAGAGAGATCCAGCCTCTTTATAGCTGACTGGTTATCATTCAGCCTTATTCCATCCCACTGAAATAAATTCTCTGGGGCTTTCTTTTTGCCTTTTTTCAATATTTTTTCTAATTCCGTGAGTTCCTCCTCCAGTGCTTCAGATAGTGCAATACCTTTTTCTTCCGCCTGTTCCTTTAGTTGATCCCTTCCATCTGCTTTCCCTTTCACGGGCACCAGTTCATATTGTTCCCAGTATTTATCGGTCCAGCCCTTCTTTGTCTTATCGTATAAGATCTTGACTTTATTTTCAATCCCCTCAAACAATGATTTATCTCCTCTCACCTCAGGGGCATCTCCTTTGAAAACAACCTCTTTCAGACCGCTGCACCCCTCAAATGCAGCACTTTCTATATATTCCATTGTCTCCGGCAGTTCAAGACGGACTATCTTTTTACAGCGGCTGACAGAATGCTCATCCAGATATCTGAGCGCTGGCGGCAGCTGCAGCATTAAAAGATTCAAGCCTTCTAAACTTACATACTCCACCTTTTTAAATTTGGACAAGTCCACAACTCCGGATATTTGGGAATATTTTCTCAGATCCAGCCAGCTGATGTTCAAAGTACCTTCTGTCTCTGTCCAGCGGATCTGGCTGGTGTCCTTTAAGTCAAATCTTCCCTCGGAATTTCCTTCAGGCAGTTTATTTATCAGTAATTTATTTAACAAATCTAATTCCTCTTTGTCATAATCTGCTTCCAGCTGTCCTTTTAACATTCCAAATTTTTCGTCTCCCTCATCCGCTTTTTCTTTACAAATGCCTCCAACATTCGGATACAGCCTAGATAAAAGATCAAATTTATCCTGTATATTGTAAAAGATATCACTTCGTACCTTACTCCAGCCAACATTTTTTTTGATATTTAACTGCATTTTTTCTTCGTCATATTCATATTCGATGTCCTCAAATTGATCTAATTTTGACATCTCTTCTAATAATTCACTTTTAATTCTTTGACGCAGTTTATAATAGTTCCACCGAAACAAAACCGCATGCTCTGCAAATACGATATTAGGAGGCATTAAGTACTCCTCAGATTTACTGGAAAACGAAACGATAGGTATTCTTATATATGGAATAAAAACCGAATTTTCCCAATCAACCTTTGAAACCCTGAATAGAAAATAGTCTCCATATCCACTGCTCATTTTATCAGGAGGTCCTATATGATTAATAGATTTGCTGTTATCTAGCCTTATCTCAACAAACATCAAATGATACAGCATGACTAAGCCTGCCACTGCCAGTAATACAATCTTTAACTTCTTTTTCATAAGCCACTCCTTGTAGGATAAATTTACTCATCAGATCAGAGTTGATCATTCGTTTTCCTGCATATTATACTTTTTCCAGTAATCACCAGTCCAGCCTTTTTTGTTCTTGTCATAATAGATAGTAACTTTATTTTTCGACTCCCAAAACAATGGCCTGTCCCCAATTATTTGGGGAGCTTTTCCTTTGAAAATTACTTCTTCCAAATTTGCACATCCCGAAAATCCCTCTATAAAAATATGTTTTATTTCTCCAGTAAATACAACCCTTTTTAAAAACTGGCATCTCTCAAATGTTGATTTGCCGACAGCTTTGAACGAATCAGGAAGAATGACCTCTTGAATTCGCATCTGCTTTAATTTTGTACATTCCAAATGCGAAAACACAGACAGATCCAAGGTCCCCATTATATCATTACATTTTGATAAATCCAGTCCTATGACCATATACACACCATCAACCAGCTCCCATGTCACATAATCGGAATGTTCAAAAGAGATGGGCTGTGGGCATTTAGTCCTGGAAAATATCTCCTCTAAATGATGTAAATCATTTGAATTATATGTTTTCTCCTGCGTCTGTCCTTTTTCAATATGTACATCATTGCTTTTCATTGGCACCAGTTCATACTGTTCCCAGTATTTATCGGTCCAGCCCTTCTTTGTCCTATCGTATAGGATCTTGACTTTATTTTTGATCCCCTCAAACAACAGCCTATCCCCTCTCACCTCCGGGGCATCTCCTTTGAAAACAACCTCTTTCAGACCGCTGCACCCCTCAAATACAGCACCTTCTAAATATTCCAGTGTCTCCGGCAGTTCCAGTCTTACTATCTTTTTACAATGGCTGACAGAATGCTCATCCAGGCATTTTAGCGCTGGTGGCAGCTGCAGCATTAAAAAATTCAAGCCTTCTAAACTTACATACTCCATCTTTTTAAATTTTGACAAGTCCATAACTCCGGATATTTGGGAATATTTTCTCAGATTCAGCCAGCTGATGTTCAAAGTACCTTCTGTCTCTGTCCAGCGGATCTGGCTGGTATCCTTTAGGTCAAATCTCTCCTCGGAATTTCCTTTGGGCAGCTTATTTATCAGCAGTTTATTTAGTAAATCTAATTCCGATTTATCATAATTCGCTTCCAGCTGTCCTTTTAACATTTCAAATTTTTCTTCCACCTCTTTTATATTAATACCTTCTGCCTCTGGATAAAATCTGATTAATAGATAAAATTTATCTTTCAAATTATTAAAAATATCTTCTTGTTCTTTATCCCAATGAACAAACTCCCCATTTATTTCTTCATATACTATAACATTTAACAACAATTTTTCTTTATCATATTCATAATCAATATTCTCAAATTGATCTAATTGGGGCATCTCATCTAATAATTCGTCTCTAATCTTTTGACGCAGTTTATAAAAATCCCACCGAAACATGATCATATTTTTTCTCTCTTCGCCATATCCTCCAGACATAAATGATCTGCTAAGGGCATTAAATACACCAAAAATTCCGTCATCCGAAAAAAGCCATGGCACCGCTTTTGCCCAGTCAAACTCATAGGCGGTAAATATTATATATTCTCCGTATTCTTTCTCTAGTTGATCAGTATCAGACTTATACATTTTGACCCGGTAAAACAATGCATGATACAGAATTATAACGCCTGCTGCCACCAGTAGTACGATCATTAATTTCTTTTTCATAAGCCACTCCTTGTAGGATAATTTCCCCTGTCCCTGATTAAAACCAGAGACAGGAGGTTTTCTATTTCTATCTCACCGTTACCTTCTTACTCTTTGTGAATTTAGAATAGTATTTCTTACCATTTACTTTCTTATAAACTCTGACTTTCACATAAAATGTACCTTTTTTCAGATTGCGCAAAAGAATCACATTATTCTTCCAACCCTTTCGCCGAACCACTTTATACTTACCTTTCTTTCCTTTTCGATAGTACACTTCATATCCGGTCACATTCTTGTCTCTGCGGATCACCACCTTCAATTTTCTCTTTTTCAATTTATATTTCAGTACTTTTGCCTTCTTGACCTTATAGGACATATTCTTATATCCTGTTTTTTTGCCACTGACAGTCCCTTCTGCCCAATCTGAACTCTGGTCTGCTGTTTCAAGATTCAACTGGGGCTGCTGTTTCTGTTCCCCCGGTATGCTGGCTGCCGGAGGCTGATCTGTGTCCTGGAAAGGTGAATCTCCCCCAGGATCTTTTGTGCTTTTTGGCTCCTGGACTCCGGAAGGTGCCGTAGTTTCCTCAGGTTTCCATGTATGTTCCGGTTTCGCAGTGCTCTCCGGCTCCTCTGTCTCTGCAGGCTTACTTGTATTCACTGGAAGATTTGTTTTGACTGGAGGTTGTGTCGGCAACGGTTCTGAACTGGAAGCTGGCTTTTGCGATTCTGGTGTGGTCGGAGAAGTACTTTCTCCCAACAACGCCGTTCTGTATTTTAACCAATATGGCTCCTGCCATCCTTTGCTATCTTTTTCATAGTAAATACAAAAATCATCTGCAGTTCCATAAAAAATGTCATCGCCAGGATTTTGGGGAGCATCTCCCGAAAAAACAGCTTTCTTCAGATTTGAACATCCCGCAAAAGCATATTTCCCAATCTCACTGATTTCCTTTCCGAGAGTTATTTCTTTGAGGCTGTAACAGTTTAAAAATGCCTCCTCCCCTATTTTCTGCAGCCCAGAAGGAAAATCAATCTGATGTAACTTTTCGCAGCTGGCAAAAGCCTGTTTTCCAATACTGATAATTTTTTCTGGCAGGATAACACTTTCTAGCTTCCGGCAATTCACAAAGGAACCCTCTTCTATTTCTTTCATATGGCTTGGAAGAATGACCTGATTAATTTCTGTACCTACCAGACATACCCTGCTTAAAGCTTCAAAGCCAGACAGATCCAGTTTTCCCCCTACTTTATCACCATAGATTTTTAATTCTTTTACCCGGTACACACCATCCTGTACTTTCCACTGGATATTGGGTATCATTCCAGGCTTATCAAGATTCCAGTTTAGTATCTCCTTATTTGAATCAAGATCCGCAAACTGTTCCAATATCCTGCACTCGCTCCCACAGAATGCAATCCTGTCCGCATTGATATACTGTCTCTCATAATATACCTCACTCCCTGTCCTGGATGCAATCTTTTGACACTCCTTCTCAATATCATCCACCACCAGCTGATTGTTCAGACAATCCAGATACAGAAGGCTGTCATTATCACCTAATAATAATTCTTCTAACTCCCCAGCTGAACAGTTTACGAATTCAAGTGATTTACATCCTGTTATATCTAATTTCTTAAATCGGTTTTCTCCACAGACAATTTCCCTTACATATTTCAAATCCGTTGCTATAAGGGAACCTGTCAGTTCCTTCCTGGCAATATCAATCCGGTTAATATAGTTCTTACCAGCCACTGTCTTCCACTGAATGCCCGTCCAGGTGGAAAGATCCTCTTTATCCCAGCCCAGAAGTACCTCGTTTTCACCCTGCGCCAGCAACCCTCTTACAAAACCCAGATCCTGTTGATTATACTCGGCTTTTTCATCATATCGCTGGTACTTATAAGCTGGATCAATTCCCTTAACCTTGAGAGTACGGATCACTTCAATCAGGGATTCATCCGTATCAATATCCAGATAATTTGCACTGCAGTTCAACCACTTCAGGCTGCTGTAAGAGCCCCATAAAATTTTTTTGAGATGGTTGTCACTCACATTCACGGACTCAAGACCGTGGCAGCCTGACAGATCCAGTTCCTCTATCTTCTGTCCGCCCAACAGCAGCGTTTTCAGTGAACTACACCTTTCTAGACTGATATCTTCAAAACCGTTATAAAGACATTTTAAAGATTCCAGTTTGTCCAGCCCGCTTAGATCCAGTGTCCCTCCTAAAACTGCCAGAGGCAGCTCGATCGCCGTTATTCTCCCATCTTGGATCGTGACGCCCTCCCATGTGTCAGTATTTTCCACGTCCCATTTCAGAAGCTCATACACTGGCATCTTTACACTCTCTTCCCCACTGGCTACATTCCGCTCACTTCGTAAAAATCTCTGAAACTGACGGATGTCATCCGAATTATCTAGGTTAACTGTATCAGAGTATACCTGTGCAGGAGATAAGTATTTTGGTAGATCTTCATTATTGTTTAATTTTATATCCTCCACACTACTCGTATCAAATCCATCAGAAAGAATTGCTGCATAATAATTGTCAGCATTATGTGTATCAAAAATATAATTGTGAAAAAGTTCAGAACCAGCCAGAAAGTATCGTGCAACTACATAAAGATCACTTTCTTTATTATATAGAGCATTAACTGCCACGCTTAGTTTTGGCAATGCATTTGCAAAAATACTTTCCTCAACTATGGCTGCTGCTACCTTGTCATGCATAAATTCGTATAATGTCATTTTAGGTTTCTTTACAGTATAGTACTGTTCCACATTCCTCCATTTTCTTGAGATATGGCTAATCAACATCTTTGTATTTTCCGAAGCATATGTAATTTTTTTATTTACACTTCTGACTTTTTTCCTATATTCATTATATTTAGTACCTCTAGAAGATATTGAATAGCGTTCAGAATCAAGTGGAATTGTATTACCATATTTACCATATTCCCATTTTTCCATAGGCACCTGCGGCACAAAGTCATCCGTAAAACAGAAATTAAATATTGTATTGTAGTCCTCTTTTTGTGTTCCGTCATATAATGTGACATTGGGTGTGGCAAATGTATATGCGCTTACTTTTCCAGCACGAATCACTTCTTTTTCTTCAATATCATCACTTTCCTCATCTTTCCAGCTATGCTTACTATCATCCTTACTAATTATATCCGCTGCCAGAAGATTCGCTATTGCTGCCCCTCTGCTGTGCCCTGTCACAACAATTTCAGGTTTAAATAAATTATTCTCACGGATATATTCAGATAACCGTTTGTATACCTGTTTTTCAGCCGATTTGAAACTGGCATGGTTCATGATATCTTTATCGTAAAATTCTCCCGTTATCTCCATATTACCATACCATTCTACCCTGTCAGTCCCTCGGATAATAACATAGATCACTCCGCCCTTCACCGTATCTCTCCTGACAATAGAAAAACTGCAATTGTCTTTTGCTCCATCTGTATCAAGATCTTCCCCATAATTAACATACATATATTTATTATCAATAACAAAATTATCCATTTCCAGCTTTTTTTCAAGTGACACGAAGCCTTTATTTTTGGGCTCAATTTCTTCATCCAGTTTGTCGCTCAAAAAATCAGTGTTTGTATCATATGAAAATCCATCTGAAAATTTTCCATTTTCTTTTATTACTGCTTTATATGCTAATGCGGAATATAGAGCACACTGTTCTGCTATTTTCTTATTAAATCTGGCTGGTTTTTTGTATACAATTTCAACAAAATACAAAGGATACAAATGCCAGCACCCTGTTTTCTCATCCACTGCCCTAACATACATTCTATACCCCTCTACAAGCCTATTGCTCTTAAAGTCCAATGTCACATGATTAGAAGAAAGTCCATTTTTAACTGCAACTTCCGAATAGATATTATCATTATCTCCTTTAATCACAATCGAAGCACTTGTGACATTTTCATTAAAGGCCAGATTAACCGTATTCCTATCATTATCATAGGAATTAATCTTCACTCTTTCATCATAAGCCATTGGCTTGGACAATTCAATTCCGTTCAATATGACAGATTTCAGCTCAAAATCACCCTCATAATCTTCATTTTCATCAGACATATAGGATGTATCACTCTCCTTCACCATACGGATACTATCCATATAATCTCCACACTTTACCTTGTATTCTTCCTTCACATAATCCAGATGGCCGCTACACTTAGCGGTGAGCCGGAATCTTCTTTCTTCGTCCTCATTTACCTCCAGCCAGACCAGGCCATCCCCATCCGTGATGCCCCGTGTGGATAAATCTCCATACTGCATTTCCACATAGGCGCCCTTCAAACGCTCTCCAGAGGTGTTTGTCACAAGAATCTGGTAGTTTTTGGTTTCTTTGTCCGGATCGAGAAATCCATCATCTGTATTGGTATTGGTATTTTCGTCTGTCACAACAACCGGTTCGGAGTCACGTACCGCTATACTCACTGGAGCATCGAAGGGCTGTAATCTGCCCAGATATTTGGCATCTATATGATATTGTCCTGGCTGATCCCCCCGGATATACCATTTTACAGACTGCTCAGACTGTCCTGGTATATCTTCCATCCGGACAGCCTCTGACTGATCCCCGTTTTTCATCCCTGCCAGACTGAGCCCAGTGGGAAGATTTAGTGTTGCCTTTCCATCTGTGATCACGAAATTCTCTTTTGCTTGATTTTGAATGCGTAGTTCTACCTCAAACATCTGTTTTAGATACTCTCCCACTTCGTAGCTCACCAGGATCTGATCTCCGTAACCGCTGCCTATGTTTAATACTGTATATCCAATACTTCTCTTTCCGCTGTTCCCGCTTAAGTCGACATAGGTCCATTCTTTTTCTGATACATTAAACTCATAAGTTTTCGGCTTGGGCTCCCCACGCAGATAGGTTATGACACAATATCTATAAGTGTACCAGTTGTCTGGATCTTCCAGATCTATTCCCAGTTCAAGCATCTCGCGTACATCCAGTTTACGATGAGATAATACTCCTGTTATCAGCTCCCGGGATTCTAATACAAAATTTACTTTTTTTACAGCTCCCGGATTAATCTTTATTTCCCGGTTTTCCGGAAGATGTCCTGATTGATACGCAGATATTTCATATCTCCCCGGATTTAATGCCAGTTCTAACTCTCCACCGGCATTACAGGAGTATACTTTGCCTTTTTTCTCTCCGGCCTTTTGGATATGTATCTGAGCATTTTCCAAGATCTGGCCATTGTCATCCTGAACACAGAGAGATACCCCTCCACTGCTTTTTGGACACACATCGACAGAAGAAGTGACAGAATTTACATTTCCATCTGCATCCTTTACCGTCAGCTTTAATGTATAGTTCCCAGCCTCCGGATACGCATAGGTTACTCGTTCCCCCTCGGCAGTATCACCGTTTCCAAACTCCCAGTTCCATTCTACAACCGGTACATCTCCTCTGGATTCCGTACCGTCAAAAATCTCTTCTTTTCCCTCCCGCAAAGAGTAAGAAGCTGGAAGAATTGCTCTTAAATTATATATTTGGGGGAGGTCCTCTTCCTCTTCTTTTTCCTGCTCCCCTGGCTTTTCTGGCACAGGGGCGGTATGATCCTTTTTGTTTTCCACAAAATATCTATCGTAACTGTAGCTAAAACGATAATCACCGCTAACGCTTCCGTTCCAATCTTCCGCTATGATGCGAAATTCATAATCACCATTTGCCAGCTCTTCATTTTCCCATGTAACAGTAATTTCTTTACTGGCATCCTGTATCTCTTCATTATAAATCTGCGTCCAAAAATCCTCGCCGCCAAGTTTACGAAATTCCATCGCCACACCTTTTAAACGTCGGTTGTCCGCTACCAGTGTTCGGATCTTTGGATTTCGGCCCACCTTCTTTTTATTTACCGGCTCAACTCCATATACCTTCGGTTTTTCCCGGTCAGGAAGTACTCTTGTCGAAACCTCCTTTGAAAATTCACTCTGGTTCCCAGCCAGATCATTAACCCGAAGTTTATAGAATACCTGCTGATTATCTTCTACATCCGTATCTATATAATTTAGAGCAGTGCTCTTCCCGTCAACACACTGATATGTACCATCCTTTCCCACCTTACGATAGAGATCAAAGGAAGCAAAGCTTTCCTCTTGGGGACGTCTCCAGTTTACAACCACATAACCGTCCTTTGCACTGACACTGATATCCTTCATCGGTTCCGGCGCTTTGGTCAGTTTATAAAACGAACGAATTGCCTGGCCTTTTGTGTTTTTATTACCCTCACTGTCATATACGACTGCCTGAACATAAAATTCTCCATCGTGCAATCCTTTTATATCCATTTCATAAGAATATGTATACTGTCTCATTCCCGAAGGCGCCTTTACGGATCCCGCTTTTTTCCAGGTTATCTTATCCCTGGAATAATGGAATTCAATCCTGTCCAGTTCGTTATTATCTTTGGCAGTTATCTCGATCGGGATCCTTTCACTAAAATATGACGGGACCGGATCAAACTTAACAACATACGGAAGAATTGTGTCTTTTTTCGTAGTGATCTCCACTTTCTCCGAAAATTCTCCCTGGTTCCCAATATCATCATATCCTGCGACACGGAAGGTATATGTTGTTTCTGGCTCCAGTTCACGAATAAATACTCCCAGCGTATTTCTCTCTCTGGCAACTTCTTTGTATTTTCCATCTATCAACTGCTCTACAACATAACAGTCTATATCTTTATCAGACACCGCTTTCCATGTGAGGCGTACTTTATCTGAATATGCAGATACTTTGTCCCATTCAACTTTCTCAATTCCATGGTTATCTACTTCAAAATTTTGCGTAAATCCCTCACTGATATTTCCATTTCTATCTTCTGCCAATACCCGGAAGGTATATTCCCCATCCTCGAGTACTTCAGTATTAAATACACAACTACCAATACTTCCCGAAACTTCACAATCTCCAGCATCGTTCCATTTCCCATCATGGAAGTACTGAACTACCGCTGAGGTAACTCCAATATTATCAACTGCTTTCACTGTTAGTACGGTATTTTTGCATAGCCTTTTCTTATTTGCAGAAAATTCCAGCACCCTTGGTTTTTCCAGGTCTGCATCTACCATAATGGTAAATCTCTGGCTTTCCTCACTAACCAGCTGATACGCATCCACCGCCTTTACAAAATAGGAATATGTTGTCTGGTGTGTCACATCCCGGTCTATGTAATACGTATTTTCCCGTCCGGTCAAAGTTTGGATCCTTGTAAACTCTTCTCCCTCTCTGGCACGATAGATCTCGTATTTCACACAGTTTGCAGTGTCCGATGCGTTCCACGACAATTCAACCAGCCCATTATTACTTTCAGCATTCAGACATTCTGGAGCCAGTGGTGGATCTGTGTCAAGCTTATAGGATACAATCTTTTGTGCCATATTGTCATCTGCATCAAATACCGTTGCCCTTACCAGACATTGTTTGCTTTTAATCCTGCTGATATCCCAGGTATATTGTGAGGTAAGCGTAGAATAACTGCTGGTATTTTGACCAAGTAATACCGCATTGATGCCGCGCCATGTCTCTCCTTTATCGGTACTGTACTCAAATTTCACCCGGTTTCCCAGACTGTTTCCGACATTTTTATAATACACCTGAAGAACTTCGCTCTTTCCGCCAAGTTCTGAACCATCTCCCGGAGACATTTTCAAAATTTCCGGCATTTGTGCACTGCCACTGACAGCCTCGCTGAGTTCCGATTCATTTCCTGCCTCGTCGACGGCACTGACCTGATAACGATTTACCTCATCCGTGCTTCTGTTAATATCCTTATATTCTCTGGCAGCAGCATCCACCTGAACCACAAATTCTCCATTTCGATAGATCCGGTATCCAGTAATCCCCACGTTATCTTTGGACTTTCTCCAGCCCATAGTCAAGGAAGAACCTGTCCTGGTAAACAAATTTACTCCTTCTGGTTTTGCCGGCGGTTCTATATCTGCCTCTGTCTCTGCTGCAAAAACATCTGAAGACTCGGATATATTTCCACTTTCATCAACTGCGTATATTACATAATCGTATCCTTGAGCCGGCTTCAAACCTGTATCTGTAAAGTAGGTATCTTTTGTCTCTCCTACCTGCCTGCTTCCCCGGAAGATCTGATAAAAAACCGTACTCTCATTATCCTCTGAAGCCTCCCATTCCAAACTTATACTAACAGCCTCCTTCTCCTTTAATTGGATTCCCTGGACCTTCGGCGGAGCTTCTGAATCCTGTTCCAACAGTGTAAGTTTTTCACATAATTGTTCAACATCCTTAGAAAAAGAATAAAACTTATCCCTTTTCTTCGTAAGTACCAGTTCATTGAATCTGGAGGCGGCATGATTCATATTCACAGTCTGAACATACTCACGTCCAAGTCTTCCAGCCTTTCCACTCAATATAGTCTGGTGAGAACCACAAGGCAAAAAACAAGAACCTGTTACAGTTACATCCCCACTAATCTCAAGCTGGCCTGCACAAAGCTTGTTATTTGTATTGTTAGAGGCCATAATGAAATCACCCTTTACCCTGATCCTGTCATCGTCATGCTCCATGCACAGATAGCCATTGACACCAGTCTCGAAATTATGTTCTGTCACCAGCTTTCCTCTGTTTACTGATAGTTTTCCCCAGTTTTTCCGAAAAGAAACGGCACTTAGTTTGTGTCCATTCAGATCCATGTTCTGCTCACTAACCAAATCTCCAGCAATATTAACATCCTGAGTGAGCACATCTTGTCTATCACATTTTATATTCCCGCCAAATTTCCCCCCCTGAAGCTGGGAACAGGTTCCAATATACATATACTTTTCTTTATCAAATACGGTCCTCTGCCCTTTGTCCCTAATATCCCCATAGGCTCTGGCACTGGATACAAAATGCACCTCTTTTTGTGACTCCGTAAAATCTACATTCATAAAACCACAATTAGAAAATGTCTCAAAATAGACTTTCTGTTCTTTTTCACCAGAAAAAATCACCTGATGATTCCCAGAAGCCCTAAAATTTTCATTTCTTCCAGAAGCATTTTTTTGATAAAAATCTCCCTTTAATTCCAGTTTTCCTGTGGTAAACTGCCCTTCTGGATCCCTTTTTGTCTGAATCACAAAATCCCTTCCAACTGAAACATGATCTTCTGGGTCTGTCATCACCAGCATCCCATTGCCAGAAGAAAAAGTCTCCTTGCCATCCCACTCCTGTATTTTCAGATCTCCGGAGACATTCAGTGTGCCCCCGTTTACTTTCACATCCCCTGCCCCAATATATAGGTTTCCATTCACCTCCAATTTATGTCCATTCAGATCCAGGTCGTCCATTACGATATACAGGTCGTCCTGAATCACCATATCTTCCTCCAGTCTCCATCCATAAGTTCCAGAACCCCTGCAGGAAACACGACAACCATTGCGCTCTAACTTTGTCGCCCGAACCGTTTCATTCTCAAAACAGATCCCCTCCTCGCTCTCATTCTCGATACGCAATGTGCCAAAATGAGAATCCTTGGCAGAAAAATACACCCTCTGCATTTCATCTCCATTCAATATGACCACAAAAGAATCTGACGGAACAAAAGAATTGCTGTTTGAATACTGATTCTGGATAAAATCACCTTTCAGTTCCAGTACCCCTTTCTGCATCGGACAGCTGCCCGCAGTATTCACGTATAAATTTCCTTGAACAACCGCCCTGTCTTCATCGTAAAACATCCGCAGGCCACTGGAATGCCCGGAACAATATTCCAGTTTCAAGTTATGACCGCAGATAAATTTTCCCCGGCTAATATCCATAACAGCACCAGATATATAAACAGAACCATTGACCTGTAATGTATTCCCCTTAAGATCCATATTACTGGTTATCCTGAGATCGCCTTCCACTACCATATCTCTGTTCATGACAAATCCAGCAGTGCAGGTTAAAAATCCCTTAACATGCAGCGGTTTCCCATATACAGTATATTCCTTGAATAAAACATCTCCCTCATAGATGTTATCCTGAAATTCTGTGGTTGTAAAAGCACATAACTCACCCCTTGGAGCCCCCTTTTCCACAACTACCTTTCCCGTAACCGGCATACCATTTAGGAAAACTCCTTTTTCGCCTGTATTTCGCAAAATGAGATTGGCAATCCTGGAATTCCTGCTGTCGGCGGTCTCCATCTTTACCTGCTGCATATCATTTCCTGCCATGACCAAAGTAAATCCTCCGCTGGTAGCCAGATTCAATTTCGTTCCCACCGCCTTTTGTGACAGGTTTCCACAGACGGTCAGTTCTCCGTCTGTCAAAAGTGTATCATGATCCAAAAAAGACGCCATCGTAAAATCTCCTTCTACGACGATCTTATCCCCGGGCTCCTGCATGGAAAGAGTTCCCCAGCTTCCTTTCATGCTGTTATCATCTGTTGATCCGTCACCTATCAGATAATCGCCTTTTACCACCAGCCTGCCATTATTTATTTTTACCCTTCCGCCTTTTTGAATGAAATCTCCATTTATAATTAATTCTTTTCCCTGCAGATCCAGAGTTCCGGACACCAAAACAAGATCACCCTGTCGGACTTCATCTTTCTGCAGAGTCCATCCTGTCTCTCCCTCCATACCTGTGAGATAAATATTTTGATTGGTATTAAGATATAGACAATGAATTCCCTTTTCCGAGTACACTCCCTCTTCACTGGGATTTTGAATCTCCACATAGGAAAAACAGGATTTATCCGTGGCAAAATTCACTGTCTGACGCTGCTCTCCACTAAAAACCACCCTATGGCCGCCTGTCGCCACAAATCCATCATCATTATACGTCTTTTCTTGAATAAAATCCCCTTTTATCTCCAGCACCCCGGCATTTATCTGCCGCGGACAATATCGGGAACGGACATATACATTTCCCTTTACCAGTATATAATCCTCCGGATTCACCATTACTAAATGACTGGTTCCTGAGTCTGTCTTTTCCAAAGTAAGATTTCCATCACAAATACAGCTTCCCTTTGCTGCCTGAAGCGATCCGTTTAAAATAACTATGTCCTCTGTTACTGATAACTCCATTTTTCCCAAACTCAGAGATCCACTTTCTATGTATAGTTTTCCATTTACCTGGAGTTTCCGGGAAAGAGACACATTACTTCTGATCCTGATATCTCCTGTAATGGATGACAGACCATTAATCTTTCCTCCATTGTTTGCCAGGATATCACCCCGGTATTCACCCTCTGCAAATGTAGTCGTCGGATTTATCAGCAGATAACCTTTTGCTCTGCCTCCCTGCTGATCCACATTGCCCGTCACAGGAACATTCTTTTCAAATACAATTCCCTCATTCCTTTTATTTTCCATCCGGACATTGGCGATCCTCATGTTATAAAAGGATGGATCCGATAAATTAACCCTTTGCTCTTCTGATCCATCCAATACTAAAAGATGGGTTCCGGTAGTTACCAGATTATCTGCCGCCTTATATTTTACTGCTCCAAAATCTCCTTTTACGGAAAGTACACCTGCCGTCAGCTTTCCATTGTGAGAATAGATCGATCCCATGGCAAAAGAACCGTTTACCACCACCCGGTCATCCTCATGATTCATCAGAAGAGTTCCAAGACTTTTATCATAATCCGTCCCACCATCTTTTTTGACTTCTGACTGAATCCGGTAGTCCCCATCTACCAGTAATTCTCCATTATTCACATTTACTGTTCCCGCCGATTGTATAAGATTTCCTTTTACATGCAATGTATATCCATTTAGATTCAACTCATCCGATATGAGATATAAATCTCCCTCATACACCTCATCCTTTGTCAGTTTCCATCCAAATTCCCCCTTCTGATCTGTAGTAACTTTATGTCCGTTCCGATTCATCGTAACACAATTTATTCCATTCGGTGCATAAACCCCTTCTACATTGGTATTTTCAATCTCCACATGATTAAAATAAGAGCTGTCATCAGCAAAACGCACTGTCTGCTTCTTTTCTCCGGAAAATTTTGTTATATGAGTTTCGGAGGCACAAAAATTTCCTTTATTACCAGGCGACGTATGCTCAAAATCTCCCTGAATCTCCAACGTTCCCCCACTCATGCTGCTACTCGGATATCTGGAGTGGGCATAAAAATCTCCCTGGATCTGCACATAATCCTCCTGATTTCTCATAATAAGATTAGATCCGTATCCAGAATCTTCTGCCAGTTCAAAATTTCCTCTACAAATAAGCTTTCCTTTATCAACACTCAGGTTTCTGACAATTTTTACATTTCCCTCTGTGTTTAAGCGATGACCTCCCAGAGAACACTCATATCGACTCTCAAAGTCTCCGTGTACCGTTAAATCTGTGCCCATCCTCATATTTCCGGTATTTAAATAATTCCCTTTGATCTCCTCCAGTTCATTCAGTGTGAAACCGTCTTCCGTCTTTATATTTCCACTGAAACTCTTCCCGGTAAATGTAGTTTCTTTCTGAACCACAAGGTTTTTTCCACTCACAGGATTACCATGGTCAGATACATTACCTGACACATAGATGTCTGTCTTCAATTCTACGCCCTGACTATTCTGTATATCAATTCCTGACAGTCTGGATCTCTGTTTCCCCGCACTATTCATCGTCACAGTTTGCTTCTGTTCTCCAGACAACCGAAGCATACTTTCTGAAGTCATCACCAGATTATCTTCCTTACGGTATTTTATCTGTTCTATATTTCCTTTGACCTCGATTACCCCTTCTTGAAGAAGGTCTTTGTGGCTGATCGCTGACCAGGTGATAAAATTCCCTCCAACGCAGATCCTGTCTTCCGATTTTTTCATTATCAGTTGTGCAGAAGCAGCACCCACCTTCGGCTCCTTATCCTCTTCCTGCTGAATTCGGTAATCTCCTTTGATATCCAATTTTCCGCCATTTATTGAGATTGTTCCATTCTGTTGAATCAGATTTCCCCTCACAGTCAGAGTGTGTCCTGCCAGATCAAGAGTATCACCAAGCAGAACAAGATCCCCTTCTATCTCTTCATCCTCTGCCAGCTTCCATCCATAAGTTCCAGAACACCCTGCATGAAGCCTGGTACTATTTCTCTCCATGGATAAAGAATGAAAAAGACCATTGCTGTATATCCCCTCTTCGCTCCCATTCCGAAAAATGACTTTATTAAAATATGATGCTGGAGAATCAAAATGAATCTCCTGCCTTTTCTCCCCTGAAAATATCGTTTTATGCGTCCCGGAACAAACAAAATTTTCCTCACTGGAAAGATAATTTTTTATATTTTTTTGGGAAAAATTTCCCTTAATCTCGGTTATTCCCGCCTTGAAACTATTATTTCCATATAATGCTTCACAAACAAAGTTCCCCTCTACCAGCATATAATCATTATCATTGCTCATTTGCAGATATCCGTTTCCCGTTACTGTATAATCGCCTTCGCACAGAAGCTCCCCTTTATTAAATAGAACTCTGCCATTCTCATGTTTAAGATCCCCCTGTACTGTCAGCCGATAACCATTCAAGTCCAAATTGTTTTTTACGGTCAGATTCTGTACGATCATGTCCTTCTCTAATACATATTGAGAAGAAACTGTCATATCCTCTGCCTGCTTTTGAGAAGCAACTGAATCACCTCCCTATTTAGTCAAGTGTTATTTCCTTATTTTTCAAGGATTTTTTAGTT
>CAJUFM010000065.1 GCA_910585745.1 uncultured Eubacterium sp.
GTATTTTGTCAATACTATTTTAAAATTATTTTTTGATATTTACGAATTGCATAATACGTTGTGCAATGTTATAATATATAAAATAACCTTCTTATTTATGTTACATGCGAGACAATTGAGATTTGCTGAGGTGTACTATATGAGGAAAATAGCCAGAGGGAATGATTGTATGGATAGAAATCGGTTTAAGCTTATACACAGCGAATTAATTCAACAAGTTCAATGTGTAGAAAATAATTTGAAGATAATATATGCAGCAATGCGCAAAGGAAATTTTAACAACAATTTAAGATCCGTTGAGAAGATGAACTTGGGTAAGATAGCGAGAGAACTTGAAGAACTTGACTATAGTGATGATATGCCCGAATTTTCTGAAGAAGAATACAACACAATAGATGAAATTAGGGAAATAAGAAATTATTGGTGTCATCAATGTTACTTAGATTTTATCTATATTGAAAATGATTATGAGCGAGAAAAAACATTTCAAACAATTGCCCATAAATTACATTATGATGAATATAGGACATATGACTTATTTAAGAAAACGGAAGAAATGCGTTTGATTATTATGAGAAAATACAGATAAGCACGAAATGTTTATGTTTGAAATAAAAAATATTGAGTAGAAAGGAACATAAATTCATGGGTTATGGTCAAAACCTAAAAGATATTTTAGACAACAAGGGAATGACAGTAAAAGAACTTGCCCTAAAAGCAAAAATAGCACCGACAACGCTTTATTCGATTATCCAGCGGGACACTGCCATCCGCTTTGACACTGCACTTAGAATTTCTAATATATTGGATATCCCCATCAGTTCTATCTGCAAGGATAACCCTTATGACGATATCGAAACCTTACCAACACTTCCGTCTGACAATGAAAAGTGGAATATTAACAGCCATAAGAACGCCTATATATCAGATCGTACTGCCCGTATCTTGAAAAAGTTTGATTACACAGAGCTGCCTATGGTAGATCAATTGATTGCGGATTTATATGTGCTAGACGATATAACCAGACGTGATCTGTTTGAATATGCAAAAATGCTGAAGAAAAATCATACTTCGCCTGAAAGAGCCGCTGATTTGAAGGATATAAAGTAGAAAAATAATGCAGGAATAAAATATCGTAGCCATTTTGTAGCCACTTTAGTTCTCTAAAGTAGCTTTTCACGTAAAAAGGCTTTCGGAGAAATCCCCGAAAGCCTTGATTTTACTGAATATATTACAATTACTCGATGATTGTAGCAACTCTACCAGACCCTACAGTTCTACCACCCTCACGGATAGCGAATGTAAGACCCTGATCCATAGCGATTGGGTGGATCAGTTCGATGGTCATCTCTACGTTATCACCAGGCATGCACATCTCTGTACCAGCTGGAAGCTCGATCACACCAGTTACGTCCGTTGTACGGAAATAGAACTGTGGACGATAGTTGTTGAAGAATGGAGTATGACGTCCACCCTCGTCCTTAGTCAGTACGTAAACCTGTGCTGTGAACTTTGTATGGCAGGTAAGAGAACCTGGCTGAGAAAGAACCTGTCCTCTCTCGATCTCGTTCTTCTGAACACCACGAAGAAGTACACCAGCATTGTCTCCAGCCTGAGCCTCATC
The DNA here is from genome assembly GCA_910585745.1 of uncultured Eubacterium sp. GTDB lineage: Bacteria > Bacillota > Clostridia > Lachnospirales > Lachnospiraceae > Eubacterium_F. Next base: position 1,625 of record CAJUFM010000065.1, read on the forward strand.
CAGCTCTTTGTGGAACATCTCGATACCGGTTACAACAACCTTACGTGTCTCTTCTTTGATACCAACGATCTCTACTTCGTCATTGAGGTGAAGTGTACCAGCCTCTACACGTCCTGTAGCAACTGTACCACGTCCTGTAATAGAGAATACGTCCTCGACAGGCATTACAAATGGCTTATCTGTGTCACGCTCTGGATCCGGAATATACTCATCAACTGTGCTCATGAGCTCCATGATAGCGTCGCCCCATTTGCTGCTTGGATCTTCCAGTGCACCAAGTGCGGAACCTTTGATGATCGGGCAATCTGTGAACTCATACTCTTCAAGGATCTCTGTGATCTCCATCTCCACCAGCTCAAGAAGCTCTTCGTCATCAACCATATCACATTTGTTCATGAATACGATGATATAAGGAACACCTACCTGACGGGAAAGAAGGATATGCTCTTTTGTCTGAGCCATAACACCGTCAGTAGCAGCTACAACAAGGATTGCACCATCCATCTGAGCAGCACCAGTGATCATGTTCTTAACGTAGTCAGCATGTCCCGGGCAGTCAACGTGTGCGTAATGTCTGTTCTCTGTCTCATACTCAACGTGAGCTGTGGAAATTGTAATACCTCTTTCACGCTCTTCTGGAGCTTTATCAATATTTGCGAAATCTACAGCTGCATTACCCTCTACTCTTGCAGCAAGTGTAGCAGTGATAGCTGCTGTCAATGTTGTCTTACCATGGTCTACGTGACCAATTGTACCAATGTTACAATGTGGTTTCGATCTTACATACTTTTCCTTAGCCATTTCTAAACGTCCTCCTAACATATTTTTTATTTTGTTTTAGAAATTTTGCTCTGATTGCCAATATGTCTCTATTATATGGGATATTTCCCAAAAAATCAATCCCTAATTCATAAAAGTTATCGGCTTTCTTCTGTTAAATCCGCTTGATCCAACAAAATTTATTATACACGCAGTTCAGTATTGACTGCCCGCTTTCTCGTTACAACTATTTATCCGTTTTCTGTGCAAGAACTTTGTCCTGTACATTTTTCGGACACTGTGCATATTTCTCAAAGAACATGGAATAGTTACCACGTCCCTGAGTTGCAGAACGCAGCTCCGTGGAGTAACCAAACATCTCCGCCAGAGGTACAAACGCACGAACCAGCTTACCGCCTCCGATATCGTCCATACCTTCGATCTGTCCGCGTTTCGCATTCAGGCTTCCGATTACATCACCCATGTATTCTTCTGGCATTGTAACTTCTACCTTCATAATCGGCTCAAGGAGAACAGGATTACCTTTCTTCATTGCGTCCTTGAATGCCATAGAACCAGCGATGTGGAATGCCATCTCACTGGAATCGACTTCATGATAGGAACCATCCCATACATTTGCATACACACCAAGTACAGGGAAGCCACCAAGAATACCAGCCTGTGCTGCTTCTTCGATACCCTCGCCGACAGCAGGGATGTATTCCTTCGGAATCGCACCACCGACTACCGTAGACTCAAACTTGAATGTTTCTTCGCCGTTTGGATCCATAGGCTCGAATTTAACCTTACAGTGACCATACTGTCCACGTCCACCAGACTGTTTCGCATATTTGCTGTCAACATCAACCGGTGTGGTAAAGGTTTCTTTGTAAGCAACCTGTGGAGCACCTACATTTGCTTCTACATTGAACTCACGAAGCAGACGATCCACGATAACCTCCAGATGAAGCTCACCCATACCAGCAATGATCGTCTGACCAGTCTCGGAATCCGTATGGGCACGGAATGTAGGATCTTCTTCTGCAAGTTTTGCAAGAGCTTCACCCATTTTACCCTGGTCGTTCTTTGTCTTAGGCTCAATCGCAAGCTCGATAACCGGCTCTGGGAATTCCATGGACTCCAGAATAACCGGATGCTGCTCGTCGCAGATCGTATCGCCCGTGGTTGTCATTTTGAAACCAACTGCTGCTGCGATATCGCCAGAGTATACTTTGTCAATCTCATTACGCTTGTTGGCATGCATCTGAACGATACGTCCAACACGCTCTTTCTTTCCTTTAGTAGCATTCAATACATAGGAACCGGAGTTCAATGTACCAGAATATACACGGAAGAATGCCAGTTTACCAACAAATGGGTCAGCCATGATCTTGAACGCCAGAGCAGAAAATGGCTCGTCGTCAGATGATTTACGGGTAATCTCATTGCCCTCTTCATCTGTTCCCATAATATCAGGAATATCTGTTGGAGCCGGCATGTACTCAATAACACCGTCCAGCATCTTCTGAACACCTTTATTTTTGTAAGCGGAACCACAGTATACAGGAACTGCCTCACAGGCGATCGTTCCTTTACGAAGGGCCTTCTTAAGCTCATCAACGGATGGCTCCTGGTCCTCCAGATACTGCATCATCAGATCATCATCCAGCTCACAGATCTTCTCTACAAGATTGCTGTGCCACTCATCAGCAAGATCCTTCAGATCATCCGGAATCTCCGTGATCTCGATATCTTCACCTTTATCATCTTTGTAATAATATGCTTCCATCTCAAACAGATCGATCAGACCAATAAAATCGTCTTCTTTTCCGATCGGAATCTGAACAGGAATGGCATTTTTGCCCAGACGGTCAATGATCGTCTGAACCGAATAGAAAAAGTCTGCGCCCATTTTATCCATCTTATTGATGAATGCCATACGCGGTACATTGTATGTGTCAGCCTGACGCCATACATTTTCAGACTGAGGCTCAACGCCAGCTTTTGCATCAAACACACCGACCGCACCATCCAAAACACGAAGGGAACGCTCTACTTCTACCGTAAAGTCAACGTGTCCAGGGGTGTCGATAATGTTGACACGATGCTCTAAAGCACCTTCTTTCGCCTTGTGGTGATCTTCCAGTGTCCAGTGGCAGGTAGTAGCCGCAGACGTAATAGTAATACCTCTTTCCTGCTCCTGCTCCATCCAGTCCATTGTGGAAGCACCATCATGAGTCTCACCGATTTTATAATTGACACCAGTATAATACAGAATACGCTCTGTAAGTGTTGTCTTACCAGCATCGATATGAGCCATGATACCAATATTTCTGGTACGCTCTAATGGATATTCTCTTCCAGCCAAGGTTCTTTCCTCCTAATTTATTTTCATCTAATGCACAAAATCTCTCTTATCACCAATGATAATGAGCGAAGGCTGAAGCCTTTGCGGCCTCAAACTTCACTTCTTACCATCTGTAATGAGCGAAGGCTTTATTTGCCTCTGCCATCTTATGCATATCTTCTTTCTTCTTTACAGATGCCCCAGTATTGTTAGCTGCATCCATGATCTCACTGGCAAGTCTTTCTTTCATTGTCTTTTCTCCACGGTTACGTGAATAAAGGGTCAGCCAGCGAAGTGCCAGAGCCTGTCTGCGGTCTGGTTTTACTTCGATCGGAACCTGGTATGTGGAACCACCGATACGTCTCGCCTTTACCTCAAGTTCAGGCATTACGTTGTTCATCGCCTCTTCAAATACGTCCAGTGCATCTTTTCCGGTCTTCTCTGAGATTTCCTCGAAAGCACCATAAACGATCCTCTGAGCCACACCCTTTTTACCGTCCAACATAATGTTGTTGATCAGCTTTGTTACAACTTTGTTTTTGTAAACTGGATCTGCCAGCACATCTCTTTTTGGAATATGTCCTTTACGTGGCACGTTACTTCCCTCCTTAATAATAATATTAATTCACAGGTACTCACTACTAGTGTCCGCACCAGCTTAAGTCTTGCTTCGTTTCGTTTACAGCCTGCACCATCACAGACTGTCTCTATAAAATAATGATGCAAAAATTAATCCGGTACTTTTAAATTAGTAATTACAGTAACTCTGTAATCCGGAGATACGCCATGATCATGCGCATTCCCCGTCTTGAAAATCTTACCGCCATTCTTTATAACGGAAAAGTTTTTTCAGGAAAGTTTTATTTTCCTGCTTTCGGTCTCTTCGCACCATATTTGGAACGAGCCTGCTTTCTGTTAGCAACACCAGCAGTATCAAGAGTTCCACGGATGATATGATATCTGGTACCTGGAAGGTCTTTTACTCTTCCACCACGGATCATAACAACACTATGCTCCTGAAGGTTATGACCTTCGCCTGGAATATAGCTGGTTACCTCAATACCGTTAGAAAGACGAACTCTGGCAATCTTACGAAGTGCTGAGTTAGGCTTTTTCGGTGTAGCAGTACGAACAACAGTACATACACCGCGCTTCTGTGGAGAAGCACTCTCTGTAGATTTCTTTTTCAGTGAGTTGTAGGTGTACTGAAGTGCTGGAGAATTTGACTTCTTAGCAACCGATTTTCTACCCTGCTTTACTAATTGGTTAAAAGTTGGCATTAATTTTCACCTCCTGTAATTGATTTTAGCCCGGATTTCCCAAAAGAATCCGGTTTTTTTACATCCGGCGGAATTTTTTGTATACAAAAAGACCACACGAACGCATGCTAAATTATTATAGCCTGTGTGATCCTTTTTGTCAAGAAAAAAATTAACGTAGGTGAGCGTACAGATAAGCGTTGGTAAACTAAGCCAAAAACAGCTGTACCCAGTAGTGCTTATATGCTCCGTCAGTCTTCACATAACCGACTCCCAGTTTTTCAAAATCCGCTGATAAGATATTAGCGCGGTGACCATCGGAATTCATCCAGCTATTCACCACCTCTTCCGGCGTCTGCTGGCCAGCTGCGATATTTTCTCCTGCGGCCCGGTAAGAGATTCCTATTTCTTTCAAAATGCTGAAACAGCTGCTTCCGTTTGGACGCTCATGGGAAAACACCTTTGTGATCTCTTTGGCACGTACCATGGCAGTACGATTCAGCAAAGCATCCAGCTTTAGCGCTTTCCTTCCTGCCTTGGCGCGTTCTTTATTCACCAGTTTTAAAACCTTATCGGCATAAGAGCTCTTTGTTTTTGCCACCACCTTAATACGGCACAGGTATTTCTTTCCGCCGGCTTTTGCTGTTATACGGGCGCTGCCCGCCCCCTTCGCTGTCACCAGACCGCGGCTTGAAACCTTTGCCACTTTCTGGTTTGAACTGATCCAGCGGATCTTTTTTGTATTATTTTTCAATCTCAACTGCAGTTTTGCACCAACTGTCATAGTTGCATTTTTCTTATTCAAAACGGGCCTGGCCTTTGCTTCTGCCACAGCTCCCTGGCATGAAAAAATATTCCCCAGAAGAGCAAACACAACTACTATGGAACAAATTCGTTTCATGATATCCCTCCTTCACAGCCTGACGGCGCCAGCTCAAATTCGCCATGAATAGCGTGTTTTGGCATCATCAAGCTATCGTTTATCCTTTTTACAACACTGGTTTTACAAAGCCACCATCCACCTATTGTAAACAAGCATAGATCGCCTGCACTTCATTCGATCCTGCCCTGGCAGCCGCCAGTAAAATCCGCTCAATCATCACCTCTTCCTCCTCCAGCGCATCGGCAATCCCTTCCACTGTTATTTTTTTATCACGCTTTTTGACCACCTGATCGATCAGACGAAACAGTTCCCCTTCTTTACGCCCTTCTTCCCGGCCATTATTCCATTCCCTCTCCATCAATTCACACATATATCTTGCACCTCCTGTCTCATTTTTCAAATATTCCACGCGCGCTGACAGGTTTTGAAAACCATCCCGTGAAATCTCTGGATTATTTGTGTCCCCAATAAACTGCAGCAGTCTTGTAACCTCTTCATCTTCCGCCGGATATTCAAGATTTGCATAAATCTCATGGACACCGTTCTCCGCCTGACGATTCGTCCCTTTTATCATACGCACGATCCTTGTGATCCCTGTCCTTATCATATAATTAAAAACTCCTTGTGGTCTGCAGCGGAATCATAAACACCTTTTTGTTTATATTTATATACTATCACAGATATATAGAAAGTTCAAGAAAATTATGAATTCTTGTGATCTCCGTCTGCAAGGATAGAATAACATACTTATTAGGAAATGTAAACAACAATTTCCCGCCAGATGTTATCAGCAGACCACAAAAGCACCCTTTCCCATGAAACTTACTTTTACTAGAGAAAGAGTGCTTATGTCTAAATCAATTTACTTTTCTGAGACAATTTTTAATCAGCTAAGTGCAGCTACCAGTTTCTTTACTGCCTGGAGTGCCTCGTCCGGAAGTTTATCATATCCGTCTTTTGCAGTAGCAAAATTCTCTACAGCAGTTACACGATGCTCCATAGCGCTCTTCAGGGCAGCTTTATAGTCATTGTCGTTCAGATCCGGAATAAATCCTTCCCAATCCATGATCTCGATATCTTCAAATGGTCCCCACTGCTTGAACTGGGCTTTTCCTTCTACGATAGACTCAAGGATTCCGAGAGTATCTTTTGGCTGTACCTTTTTGCCCATGAAATCACCGGTATTTACGATGTAACAATCTACGTTCTTTTCCTCTACCAGCTTTTTGAATTTCTCATAGTCATTTACCAGCGGATAGGTTCTGAACGGGTTTGCATATGGTACGATACGAAGTGCATTCAGGTCTGTTCCGGCTGCCACACGCTCAGCAGTAGAAGTCTTTGTGGCAAGGGTTGCACCCATCACGGAAGCCAGGGCAGAACCTTTGAGTTTTACTACCGGCGGAATAGCAGGGTCTTTCATGATCCAGATAATGGAGTTTACAGGCTCACTGATCTTGTCAACACGGTTTGGTGACCAGAGTTTGGACTTAATCGCACGACCATTTCCGTTACGGATATCTTCTGTCACAAGCTGGATCTTTCCGTCCTCATCCAGTGTAGCAGAACAGTTCTGAGCAGTAAGCAGATACTTGTTGTCTGGACATCCAGTCGGATAATCTGCCGTCTTATCAAAGTAAGTAGGCTCTAACGCTACGGAAGAACAGGAATCTGTGTTGATGATGAAAGCGTCATCATGAAGGACTGTAACACCATATTTTCCGTCATGTTTTGCATGAGTCAGTGTAGATTTACCGGATCCGGAAAGACCAAATACGGAAGCTACGTATTTGGAACCATCAGAAAGCGTATATTCTTTCTGTCCACCATGACAGGAAGCATAACCATTGCGGTTTGCAATCGCCCATGCCATTGTAAGAGTTCCTTTTTTATGCTCTCCGAAGTATTTCATTCCGAGAATAGCCGCACAGTTCTCGTTTGTATCGAAATAGCAGAGAGTCTGATCATCGCTCAGGCAGCTGTAATCTACATCTGGGCTCTGTGTTGGTTTCCACTGTGGATCTGAGAAAATATAGATATCTGCCTCTTTGCCATCTCCAACCATCTTGGATTCTTTGTACATCTTTACATATTCATCTGACATGTACTGGAAATTCAGCATCCAGTTGTACATGATGTTCTCTTCTCCTTCTGGAATCAGAAGATGAGCCTTTACCATAAACTCAGGATCCAGACCTACAAATACCGTAGCATGATAGAGTTTTCTGAAACGGGTCTTGTACATAGCGTCCATAACTACTTTATCCAGTTTTGGAGCATCTACACCCGGCTCTCCCTTGATACGGCGCGCTGCTGCATAACGTCCTGTTACAGCACCATCATTAAAAAGCAATACTTTCGCGTCTGCATCGAGACCGAACTCTTCTCCTCTGTATACAGGCATATCTGTAACAATCGTTCCTGGTGAATTTTTTGCCAGATTATATGCCTCCTTCAGCGTGTTTACCTTTACTACATTGTTACCATAAAATCCAGCTTCGATGATAGCACGGGTCTTGGAAAAACCAACTTTGCCAGCACCAATTTCGTCAAGTTTGTAATTAGCCTTTGTTGCCATGAGAAATTTACCTCCTAAGTAGTTTTTATTTGGTTTCGCGATGTACTTTCGCGGAATCTATAAAATCAAATCGTTTCCCAAGTTTAATTATAACCAAAAGAAGGCAAAAGTCAACCTAAAAGATATTTTTTTCAATGTGATCCCTGCCCGGATCAAACTATGATCTGAGCCTTGATCATATTGGTGGTACCGGAAATACCAATGGGAACTCCCGAGGTAAACACCACCACGTCCCCCTTGTGTACCAGCTCTCTCCGCAAACATGCCTCCGCTGCATAGTCAAAGAGCTCAAATACCTTATTCTTTTCTTCCAGAAGAACTGGCGTCACTCCCCAGGACATGTTCAGCTGCCTCGTCACCTTTTCCGACATAGCACAGCCAAGGATGTCGCAGTCAGGACGGTATCTGGAAATCATACGGGCAGAACGCCCGGATTTTGTTACGGTAATAATTCCCCTGGCATTCAGATCATGGGCAGTGGTACAGGTAGCATGGCAGATGGCATCCGTAATATCCGGATTTGCTTTTCTTTCATGCTGGAAAAAACGCTTCCGGTAATCCACATCCTTTTCCGTACGCTCGGCGATACGCACCATCGTCTTCAAGGCCTCCACCGGATGGTTCCCTGCCGCCGTCTCACCAGAGAGCATAATGGCACTGGTTCCATCGTAGATGGCGTTTGCCACATCGGCGGTCTCCGCTCTGGTAGGCCTTGGATTCTTTATCATGGAATCCAGCATCTGGGTTGCTGTGATCACCTGTTTACCTGCCTCGTATACTTTTTTGATGATCATTTTCTGAATAACCGGCACATCTTCATCCGGCACCTCCACTCCCATGTCGCCTCTGGCGATCATAATACCGTCTGCCGCCTGGATGATCTCATCGATCCGCTCTACCCCTTCCGCATTTTCGATCTTGGCAATGATATTAATGTCCTCTCCACCATTTTCATCCAGCAGCTGCCGGATCTGCTTCACATCCTCAGCAGTTCTTGTAAAAGATGCCGCTACAAAGTCCACATCCTGCTGGATCCCAAACAGGATGTCTTCTTTATCTTTTTCGCTCATGTAGGGAAGGCGGATGTGGACATTCGGTACATTGACCCCCTTATGGTCAGAGACCACGCCCCCATTCACCACCTGACAGATGATATCCTCTCCCCGGACCTCCTTCACCACCATCTCGATCAGCCCATCATCGATCAAAATCCGGTTCCCTGGCTTTTCGTCCTCATAAAGCTTGGGATACGTCACCGAGACCATAGTGGAATTCCCCAGGAGCTCACGACAGGTAAGGATAAACTGCTGTCCCTGCTCCAGCACTGCTTTTCCTCCCTCGAAAACTCCAGTGCGGATCTCCGGTCCCTTTGTATCCAGAAGCATCGCCACCGGTTTATCACACCGCCGCCTCAGCTCCCGCACCATCTCCATCCGGCGGCTCTGCTCCTCATGGCTTCCATGGGAAAAATTAAACCTCGCCACATTCATCCCCTCATGGATCAGCTCCTCAAGCACCCCCTCCCTGTCTGTCGCCGGTCCCATAGTACAGATGATCTTAGTTTTTCGCATCACATATTCCTCCTTTTCATCCTTATTTTTAATATTATTATACCAAATATATAAAGTAAATTATGTATCCTGTCAAGAGAAGTACTACACCTCTCTTTTTCCTTGCAAAATTTGGAACTAAAAGGTATAATATGATTACTAAAATGTAATAAACACTTTTTCAAAGGGGGAACATTTTTATGAAAGAAAAAAAGGGAATTCGGCTGGCATTAAAACTCAGCCTGACTGTAGCGATACCGATCCTGCTTATTACAGTTATCGGTATTGTGCTCGGCGTCGTAAAGCAAAATGACCTGTCGGACAACCTGGTGGAACGGGAAGTGAGCGGAATTGCGAGAAGCGTCCGCCAGACCTACTCGGAACTGGGCGACGGCGGTGAATTTACCATGAACGGCGATACCCTTACCAAAGGCACAAAGACACTGAGTGGGGATTACGATCTGATCGATCGTATAAAAGAGGAGCAGGATGTAGAATTATCACTCTTTTATGGAGATACCCGTATCCTCACCACCCTTACGGATGAGACTGGAAAGCGGGAGATCAACACTAAGATCTCCGCTGATATTTATGAAAAGCTTCAGAAAGGCGAGGACTATTTTTCCACTGACATCAAGCTTTTTGGCAAACCCTATTCCGGTTATTATGTACCTCTGTACCAGCCGGGCACAAAAGATGTGATTGGAAGCATTTTCTGCGGCAGGAGCCAGGATCAGGTCATTAAGGGAATGAGAAGCACGATCCTTTCGATGTCTTTTGCAATGTTCGGCATGTTTGTCGTAACCTTCATCATCGTTCTCTTTATGGTGATCCGCATTGTAAAGAGTCTGGACGGCGCTGTCAATAATCTTGGAAACGTAGCCAGAGGTGTCCTAAACTTTGAAATGAGACCTCAGCTTCTGGACCGGGGAGATGAAGTGGGAGATATCGCAAGGGCCATACAGAGCCTTATCGATTCTCTTCACGAGATCATCACCAGTATCACCGATTCTTCAAAAGCACTGGAGGAATTTTCTGACAAGTTCACTTCTTCCTTTAAGCTGATCTCAACCTCCATCAGCAATGTTAATATAGCCGTGGATGAGATTGCCGGCGGGGCTACCAGCCAGGCTCACGAGACTATGTCTGCCAACCAGAGGGTAAATGAAATGGGACAGGCGCTGGATGAGACATCCTTGAATGTAGAAACATTGAACAGCAGCTCACAGAAAATGAAGGAATACAATAAGACAGCCGGCAAAAACCTGGAAGAGCTTACGGAGATCAGTGAGAAGACAAAAGATTCTGTCAATGAAGTACAAAAACAGACCAACCTCACCAATCAGTCCGCCCAGCAGATCCGGGAAGCAACTGAGCTGATCACAGATATCGCTGCCCAGACCAACCTTCTTTCCCTAAATGCCAGCATAGAGGCTGCCAGGGCAGGAGAAAACGGCAGGGGCTTTGCTGTAGTAGCGGATCAGATCCGGAATCTTTCAGAGCAGTCACGCCAGTCTGCAGAGCGTATTGTACAGATCGTCAACGATCTTCTCGAGAATTCTGATACCAGTGTTAAAACCATGAATGAAGTGACAGATAATATTAAGGTACAAAATGACAAGCTTAGCGAGACAGAGCAAATGTTTAAATCACTGAATATGGAAATCCATGAAGTATCCGATGCCATTACGCAGATCAGCGAACAGACTACAGCACTGAACATGCATAAACAGACTGTTACTGGCATCGTGGATAATCTTGCTTCCATCGCAGAAGAAAATGCTGCGAGCACAGAAGAAACATCGGCTTCCATGACGGAACTCAACGACATTGTCACCGAATGCCATGAAGCCATCGGCGAGCTCACAAGACTTGCTGACCAGCTGGCCGAGAATACGAAGCATTTTGAAATGTAATGTTACCGTCAATAATGGTATAAAGGGTCCTGGTGAATAGTTCCATCGGATTACCAGAAAACACCGCAATATCTGCATCCTTTTCTGGTTCCAGTGAACCAACATGGTCTGCGGTTCCGCAGATCTCCGCCGCATGGAGAGTGACTGCCCGCAGACCACCCTCCATGGAGAGGCCCTGTTTCACGCTGAGACCGGCGCAGAGGGGAAGATACTGGATCAGAGACACCGGATGGTCCGTCATGATCGCCGTCTTCACTCCTGCCCGCTCCAATACTCCTGCGGTTTTAAAACTCATGTTTTTTACCTCGATCTTAGACCGGGAAGTAAGATCTGGTCCAACGATGGCCGGAAATCCCGATTCTGCGATTTCATCTGCTATAAGGTGCCCTTCAGTACAATGATCCAGCGTCATATCCAGATTAAATTCTTTTGCAATACGGATCGCCGTCAGAATATCATCGGCCCGGTGAACATGGGCCTTTAACGGTATTTCCCTGCGAAGCACTGGCAGCCAGCACTCCATTCGAAAATGTTCTTTTCCCGATTCGATATTTCCTTTCTTTTTTTCCTCATCATACTGGAACGCCTGATACAGTTCTTCCCGAAGCATTCCCGCGATGGCCATCCGGCTTCCCGGCATTTTATCTTTATCTCCATAATTTACTTTTGGGTTTTCTCCAAAGGCTATTTTCATGGCAGCAGGCGCCTTTACCACCATATCATCCAGACACCGCCCCTGCACTTTCATAAACACAGACTGTCCTCCCACCACGTTTGAACTTCCTGGTCCCGTCATCAGTGATGTGATACCTGCCTGAATGGCATCGTGAAACGCTGGATCCATGGGATTGATTCCATCCAGGGCCCGGATCTGTGGTGTTACCGGCGTCGTCATCTCATTGCAGTCGTCCCCGATGGCTCCCCATTTTTCCTCGGCAATCCCCACATGGCAGTGGGCATCAATTAACCCTGGCATCACCCAGGCGCCTTGAACATCCAGCACCTGATCCTGCTCTTTTTGGCATTTTTCTCTTATGGATCCCGGGAACTCTTTCATATCCCCCACTTTTTTTATTATTTTCCCCTGACAATACAAATACCCATGTTCATAGTCAGCTCCCGCCATGGTAAGTATCCTGCCATTGATTATCAGCATATCATCATCTCCATTTTTTAAGTATACCGGATCTTTTTGCAAACATCGCTCTTTTTATTCTTTACGAAGGAAAAGATTTTATGTATAACCTCATTCATAAACACAAATAATAATTAAAAATAGCATAAAAGGAGAATGTAAGATGAATAATCGAAAAAAATACGGATTGATCGGCCTGGTGATCGTCGTTGTCCTGATAATCCTGTTTGTGTGGGGATTTGCCAGCGGCGTAGGTACCGATCATGATTCTGCCCCTGAGAGGGCTGAAGCGAATGCTACAACCGGAGATTCCGTACAGGCAACCTCTTCTCCTGTAGATGATGACAAATACCTGAACCAGTTTCTGCGGGAGCAGGAAGATATCATGGAGGATATGATGGAAGATATGGAAGAAGACTATAATGATCCGGAGGGAAATGCTTCTGAGGATTATCTTGAGGGTATGATTCCCCACCATGAAGCCGCACTGGATATGGCAAAGGAATATCTCCGTCTCAGCGCCAACGAAGAACTAAAACTGCTGGCTGAATCAATCTACAAAACACAGAAAGATGAGATCCAGCAGATGGAACGCCTGAAAGATGAGATTGACGACTCTGGAAAAAAAGATACCAAAAAGGAACAGGAATTCCTGACAAAATATGGGGAACTGTTGTCTCAGCATAAAACCACGCATCAGACTGCCTCCACAGCCCAAAACGTGGAGCAGACTTTTATCGACGGAATGATCCCCCACCACCAAATGGCAATAGATATGTCCCGTGCCATCTTAGAAAGCACTGACAACGACGAAGTCCGCCGCCTCGCTGAAAATATAATTACCACCCAGGAGGACGAGATCAAGCATATGCAGGAAATCAGAAAAGCTGCCGGCGTTGCCAGCAGCTGATCTTTTACCTGTTTCCGCAGTAGAAACTGTTATACTAAAATCCCAGATCCTGCAGGATCAGTTCCGGGGTAAGATGATTATCCTTCATCACATCCTCTACTGCATAGCGGTCCAGAAATTCCTTTTTCAACCCATAATTAAATACTTTCATATTTGAGGAACCGTAAAATCTGGCGATCTTTTCTCCAAAGCCACCATTTAATATACCATCTTCCAGCGTAACTACAAAAGCATGATCCTCTGTCAGTCTTTTCAGAAGTTCTTCATCCAGTCCTGTGATATAGCGTGGATTGATAAGAGTAGGAGAAGTTCCCGTCTTTTGGCTGATCGCAGCAGCCACCTCCTCTCCGAGCTGGAAGAAATCCCCAAGTGCTAAAACTGCGGTGCCGCTGCCTTTCTGCACCACCTGATAACGATTCAGCACACTATAGTCAGTATCTACGATCTCCTTAGAATGAACAACACCATTGCATGGAATGCGGATCGCTACCGGATGTTCGGTCTGCTCGATGCTCCACTCCAGCATGGCAAAGTATTCCTCGCTGTTTGTCGGCGCCAGATAGACCAGATTCGGAATATTTGACATCATGGCAATATCGTATATTCCCAGATGGGTAATGTCGTTCATACCATAAACGGAAGCGGTATTAACCAAGATCGTTGCCGGATTACGGTTGACGCACAGATCCTGTGAAAGCTGGTCATAAGTTCTTTGCATAAAACTGGAGTGGGTGGCAAATACTGGTTTGCCTCCATTTTTTGCAATGCCGGAGCAAAATGCGATGCCGTGTTCTTCGGCAATCCCCACATCCACAAACTGCCGGCCAGCTTCCCTTCTCTTTTCTTCTGTAAAACCGATATTCGTGGGAACTGCCGCCACCACCGTAGTAACCATGGGATCCCTTTTCATCTTCTCCATCAGGAATTCACAGGTCAGATCAGCATAATCCTCCCCCTCAAAGGCATCTGTAGGCGCTCCTGTATTTATATCAAAAGGCATGCACCAATGCCAGTCTTCTTTATTTTTCTCTGCAGGAACATATCCCTTTCCCTTTATCGTGTTGATATGGACAACGATAGGGTGATCAATATCCTTCACACTCTGGAACAACTCAATCAGCTTTCCGATATCATTGCCCTCCCCAAGATAGACATAGTCCAGTCCCATGGCACGGAACAGATTGCACTCGCAGGTACCGCCACTCTCCCGCAGTGCCCTGAGATTTTTGTACAGTCCTCCGTGGTTCTCCGCGATGGACATATCATTGTCATTCACCAGAATGATAAAATTGCTATCCAGTTCTGACGCAAAATCGATGCCTTCCAACGCTTCCCCGCCACTGAGAGATCCGTCACCGATAATGGCAATGATATTTTCCCTGTCCCCTTTCAGGTCTCTTGTTTTGACAAGACCGCTGGCGAGACTCACAGAAGTAGAAGTATGACCTATATTGAAAAAGTCATGCTGGCTTTCCCTGGGATCGGAATATCCGGATATATCATCAAAATGCTCTTCCTCCAGATATGCTTCCTTTCTCCCAGTAAGCATCTTATGGCAGTAGCTCTGATGGGATACGTCAAAAACAAATTTATCCCTGGGGGAATCAAACACGTAGTGCAGGGCGATAGTTGCCTCCACCATCCCAAAATTAGGGCCAAAGTGCCCTCCATGAATGCTCAGGCGTTTCAGAAGAGCCTCCCGCATTTCCCCGGCAAGCTGCTCCATCTGCCTGATATCCAGTTTCTTTACATCCTCAGGTCCATTTATGTTTTCTAAATACATGATCTACCTCCCTATTTAGTCAAGTGTTATTTCCTTATTTTTCAAGGATTTTTTAGTTT
>CAJUFM010000066.1 GCA_910585745.1 uncultured Eubacterium sp.
ACAGCTTATTCAAGTGCGCCAATTTATGGTTTTCCTCTACTTTCTTTCACACTAACCTCCTGTAGTCATTGTTTTTAATATCTATTTACATTTCCTGCTGCCCACCATTTTGTGTGATATCCAAGACCAGGTGCATTCCACACTGAGTAATAGAAACCAGCATATTTATGATCTACTATTATATATCCATCAAATACGATATTTTCAGAGGATGGTTGTCCTTCAAACATAACATTTACTATTGGTTCTTTTTCATATGTAACACCATCAAAATTTGCAGTATGTTGAATCCATTGGTTTGTACGCTCATCATTTTCTGATATTATATTTTCACCAGTAGTAACAACAGAATATAACTCACCCAGAAACTTGCCTTTTATCTGAAGACCATCATAAGTTAATCGCGTATCATAAAAATAACCGTCACTATCAGCCTTTCCGCTTTTTATATAGATACCAGCACTGGTTACAGAAATTGTGGTTCTTAAGTTTGAAGGCAACGGCTTTCCATTTCTATACCCTTCTATTTTCAACATATCATTTTGCATCGTTAACAACGAAGATCTCTCAACAATATCTCCCTGCGACACACCATTTTTTTTACCGCATACATATAGATATTCATATTCCAGTTTGCCAGGTAATATAGACAACGTATTATCATGAAAATATATATCATTATTATTATTTTTAACTTCACTGACAATCTTGTGTGTAATAATCCGGCTGTCTTGTGAACTGATCCGAAAACTATTATCCAGCCCATTATTATCCGTTAAATTTGTATGAGAAATACCATGTTCACCGATCTCCCAGCCTCCAATAGTTCCACTTTTTGTCCTAATCTCTCCCTCAAACAACGCTTCGCCGTTTGCCTTGATACCTACCATTATTTTATCCTGGTTTTTTACCTGAAAAATATAATCAGGATTGGATATATTAGAGGGGTCGATGACTACCTGATTGTCTCCGGTTATGATGTTAAGATATCCTCCACAGATAGCCCCATTTTTTATGGTAATACCGTTTTTGTCGATGGTGACAGAAGAATCACCATTTTCATTTTTGTTTTTTATGACAAGTTCTTTTCCAACGATCAAATCACCCACCAGAAGATCCGCCCATACACCATACACTAATTCATCATTGTGCCTTCCAAGACCGATGGCAAGTTTGGCATGTTCCCAGCTGTCATCTGTCATGACGATATTTCTGTTGATCAACTTCATCTGATGTTGATCATAGTCGTCCAGGTCATAATTATATTTTCTCAATAAAATACCTCTTTCATCTATCTGCACATCTATGTTTCTTGCGCTAAGGACATTTGAAAGAGCAGACTGTAGTCCTTCATTTTTGATCTTTTGGAAGGTATGATTTGCCTCTACACCCTGTTCTGACTGTTTTTTAATAGAATCAAAAGAGGTAGATAGATTGCCCATAGTCTGAATCAGGGACGCAAGATCGCTGATACCGCCATCGAAATACTGAATAACATCCGTGAATTCAACGTTGAGTTCTGCGCCGGAATCGGTCCATGAAAATTCTTCGGATGAAAGACGTAATTTATAAGTTTTTCCATCGTCGGCAAAATATCTCATGAAATTGCCTAATTTAAACCCATCGTAGATGCCGCTTATCGGAAAATCCTCTTTAGATAAACGACTGTATGCCGCAAAGGAATAAATATTGCCAGATAAGGTGTGCTGGGATATACAGGCTTTCGCAAGCTCCTGTTCCGCTTTCTGGATCAATCCCCTGGATTTCTGGATCAGTTCTGAATTGCTGAGACCATCTGAGATAAAGTTGCTGTTGGTATAGACATCTTCCCGGATAAAAGAACATAATTCTGTATAGAGATCTTCTTTGGTTTCTGGATCTTTTAAAAACTCTCTTAAATCATTATTTTCCCGTATTTGTTTTCTCTGTGTTTCCAGGGGTGTAGGATCCAGCATATAATTTTCATATACCGTTTGTGCGAGTTCACTGTAAGTGGATATATTTTCTGATTTACATTGTTTACAACCGGTTAAGGTGACGTTTTTGGATCCGCAGTTTTTACAATAGATTGGGTGATCAGTAATTTGCTTTTTGCTTTCTCCTGCCCATGTACCGTACTGGATATAATGTACCATATTTAAAAAAGCAGAATCCCCTGTTGTAAATATAGTTGGTTCGGATTTGATGGAAGAGGGGGCGATATCAAAATTTCCAAAATATGAATATAAGTGGAAAATAATATCTTCCAGTCTTGTCATGTATTCAGAAATTTCGGTCTTTCTGTCATAGTACTTTTTTTTGATTGCTTCTGCTTCGTTTATAATGGCTGGCAGGTCTGACTTGCATATGATCTCTTCAAGGGTCTCTATGCAGGCCTGATAGCCGGATTCGTAGGAATATAATCTATTCAGGCTGTATTTTTGCCACCCTTTTGGTTGATTCAGCCCCTGTTCTTCAATTAATTCATAATTCTTAGTGGTGATCGCTACCATTTGCTTTAAATATGTGGTGTAGTCTTTAGAGAATTTGATACAGAAAGGAATGGTATCTTGTGTTTCTGTGTCGGAATATTCGATGGTACTTGAATTTTCGGATACATGTATGATCGCTTTAGAACTGTTATCTCTGATCTCATACATCAGGATATCACCAGTCCATCGGAGTTTTTCTTTGTCATAATTTCCATTTTCCTGCCGGATCATATATCCATCATGGACAAACAGGGACATTACCTGCCTTACAATGCCGTTTCTTGAAATGGTGTCTGAATTATCAGTATGTCCGAGACCCTGCGGGAAAAGAGTGCCGTATTGATCAATTATGTGATCTACCTCCCGCTTAAGCCCGCTGACCGTGCCATTCGTAGTATCGTCTGGAGTATCCTGTGTTTCCGGGGTTGGCATACGTCCCGATTGTAGATACAGGATCAGATCAAGGATACCATATTCTATCTCAAGTAATTTTTCATAAGGTTCCCTGCTGTTGCTAAATTGTATTATGTAATCATTATATTTTTTCTGGAGTTCGGAGGAGAAGAGCTCTTTTGTCTCAGGAGAAAACATATACAGCTTTTTGTTTCCTGAGGGCAGAATCCCCTCTACGGTATCTGTGATAATATCATCCCCACCCTCAATAATAAAGCAGTTCTTCATATTCCCATCAGGTGTGAGAGTGATCTCATTGGAAAGATTATCTGTGCCGACAGATATGTTGGTGTCTTCACCGATACCCCCAATATCCGTACTTCCACAGTCCTGACAGACGCCATTGATAACGTTGCGGCTCCTGCAGTCTTTACAGTATTGGGCATCGTATATATTAACAATCCGTTCCACCATTCCGTCTTCATTTCTTCTTACGACAATGTCAAAAATACATCCAATCTCCTGTGCGATTTCTGAAAAACAGGAGATAATGTCCTTCCTGGAAAAGCTAAAGGTTCTCTGGATATTTTTGATGGTATCATCCACTGTCCCCACGGAATAATTGGGGGCATAGGTTAATATTCTGTGTATTAGGCTGTGATCCACCTTATCTGAATACAAAACTGTAGAGATATATGGCTCTGTTGGGTGTAATTTCCCGAAGTTTTCCATATCGCTGCTTGTGTTACATTCCAGAGTGCAGAATAATTGGGATAATTCAGATTCTCCCAATGAATTTCCATTCATTGTTTTGATGGAAGTGTAGGTGTCGTTTATTGTTGGTGATACTTCAAAATATCCAAAACCCCGGACAAATACGACGGAATAATCTTTTATTTTGTGATATAAAGGGTTTTCATGGTTGGATACATTTTTGGGTGTGCTGAAAGAGATTTCATCCCCGCCATTCAGCACACACTTTATCCGCAGATCTCCTACGGGATAAATTTCGCCTATTGTGTTTAGCTGTCTGTCGCAAAGGAAGATCTGGGGCTGTATGATCTCACCAGTGATCTCGTCAACTTTGAAAGTTAGTTTATTTGGATTGAAACTCATTTATACAGGAACCCCCTTTCTGATCTCTCTGACGTATATGGTTATATTGCATGGCCCATTGGAGGTAAATACATTTTCGTATTGATTAAAATCTGAAAAAAGTTCAAGGAATACATGATTAAAATCATTTATCAATCCCTGGTGAACCATAGAGGAGCGGATATTTTTATGTCGGTCCAGTTCTATGATCTCGCCCTGTCTACAGTTATTAATTTTGACATTTATAGTCTTGGTCTTGTTTTCATCCTGATCGATAAAAAATGTATTTGTAATACTCAAATCACCGGGTTCTCCCAACATTTCAATTTTAACTAAGTCTGGCAGTATGCCGCCGTCTTCGTCCGAATAGTTAAATATGCTGCAGGCATTTACCCCATCAAGATTTAAAGTATGTTTTTTACGTTCTGAATAACCCCAGGGGGCATCGCAGGTGGCCTCGATCTCCAGTCCCCGTATGATACCGCCGATCTCGTATTTCTGCACTTTAAGCGTGCAGTTATAGAATACATTGTCCCAGCCGGTTTGGTCGAACCGGAGATAGCGGTAATCTTTACGGACCAGCCACCTCATGATCTTAGCGAGCTCTCGGGGGGTTATTTCCATATCCTCTCCCCGGCAGTTGTATTTGACCACCTGAAAAGAAAAGGAGAGGGGAGTTTCATAGGTAACACCGGTTCGGACGAAACGATTTTTTTTTGGTGCTTTTACTGTGTTAATTGTTATTTCATTTCCCACCGGTTTCGCTCCAGTGTTATTTCCGCTAAAACTACAAAGATAGAGTCCGAAAACAGAACTTTTTATTCCGTCAAATTCAAACTGTGTAATCATCTGGTCATCACCAACTTTCTTATGTTATATTTTTCACGCGTTTCGTTTCTGAAGCGCAGAGAGTTCCTTTTTCAATCCGTTTATGATCTTATCCACGGCTTTCTCGGAAGATTTTTGCTTTTGGATCAGCTTCTTTGAATCCTGGATCAATCTTTCATATTCTTTTTTATATGTATTGAGCAGCTCCGCGGAGCGTTTCATATCTTTTACAGCGTAGTCTCTCTCTTTTTCCAGCTGGGAGATTCTTTTTGCCAGCCGGTTATTTTCTTCTTTGAGTAGTTTTTTGTATTTTTTTGAATCTGTTAATATCATAAAGCAAAGTCCTTTCTGTTGTAGGAATAAGATACGAAAGGACAGCAAAAGCTGCCCTTTCTTACATTTACTGGTAAAATAAATTTTAAATTGTTGTTACATTTTTATATTGTATTTGGATAAGCTTCCCTTGTCCCAGATCATGGATTTAAACATGCTTTCAATCTTGGGATCAGACTGCAGTTTCTGCCGGAATTCTTCGTAATTTGTTACACCAGGGAAGCTCATATCAATGTTGATATCTCCTGTGGACTGGCTTATGCTGCGGTCTGGCGCCGCATCTACATTTCCCATATGTATATTTTTATACAGATCAACTGTTGAATTTAATACGTCAAGGTTTTGCAGGAGTTTCTGAAAATCTTCCGTCTGCTCTGGTGTCAGGACGGCTTCGCCCCGTTTTAGAGTTGCCCATCCGTCGTCACCGTTCATGCCTGGTAGCTTTTGCAGTGTGTCAGCGATACCACCGTGAGAGTAACCGATATTCTGCATATAATTCCACAGAGCCTCCGCGGTTGGAGCGATATTAATTCCCATACCAGATGAATTGATCAGACTTACAATTTTTGAGATGGCATCATTATTTGGGCTGTTGTATCCGTCGCCACGATTAAGCCCGCGACGCTTGATAGCGCCAGCTATACCAATCTCGGCAGATGAAGCATCTCTAATATTTGTAGCATAGGTGGCTGCACTTGCTCCGTATGTGCTTTTGATATAATAGTCAAGGTTTTCTATCTGAGTTTGCTTCTTGGCTTCCTCTTCTTTTTTCTTCCTATCTTCTATTATTTTATTTTGATCATACCAATATTTTCTATCATCTAATATGTTTTTATGGCTGACTACAAGCTGCTTTGCAGATGATGAAAGTGTATTATAAAGATTATATGCATGTTCTAGCTTTTGACTATTTTCATCATTGTAACCAGACGGATCATTCGTGTTTCCTATAGAACTAACTATATTTTTGAAATTTAAAACATCAGCATAGATTTTATCTATGTCATTGCCTGTTGATTCAAGTGTGGATACTGCAGATGAGGCGACGTAGCCCTTAATATTTTCTCCATTTACGCCTCCCGTAGTGAGACTGTCAAAGGCCTTTTGTGCCTCTTTGTATCTTTCTATGGAGTTTACATCTTCAAAAACATTACCAATTTTAGATACCATAGCTGCTACATCATCAGCTTTAGACTGATTTTTTTGCTGCGTTTTAAAATATTCCGTGATCTGTGTGGCGGCCGTTCCAATAGCCCTTACGATACTTCCACTATTTCCAAGTTCGTCTTTGAGTTTTTGAAAATCTTCTGTTGTCTTGTATCCATAGAGTTTATAGTATTCTTCTAGTGATCCTAAAACGGACTCCGACATGTCAAGATTACCTAAAAATGTGACTGCTTCTTGTAATAATGCGTCAACGTCATTCAGTTTGTTGTCAACAAAATCTGAATATTCATTATAAAGATTGTCGAGCATGGTCTGCTGGTCTGTGATCCACTGCTGGTATTCTGTATCCTGCAGATCTTTGTTTGCTTCGTCCAGACTGACCTGTAGCTGCTGTATCCTTGTCTTTGCTTCTTCTGAGTCATCTCCGCCAAGAGCATTGAGCTGCTTTGTTATCACAGCGATATTTTTGGTTTTTTCTTCAATGTTTTTCTGAAAATCATATGAATCCTTTTCTGCCTGCAGCAATTCTTTCCTTTTATTGATAATATCCTGAAGATGATCAAGATCTGCTTTATACTTGTCTTTCATCATATCTATAATATGCTGTTGCAGGTCATATTCCGTGCCAACAAGATCAATATACTCCTGATACTTCTCGTTATACTCATCAATTGCTTTCTGGTCGGTATATCCAGGATCCTTATTGTCGATGTGGCGTCTCATAGTTTCCAGAGTACTCCACATATTATTTGTATTTTCTTGTGAAAGAAGCATTTTAGAATAATAGGCTCCAATTGTAGCGATGCCTTCCTCAGTGAAGTTTCCTGTTTTGTCACTGATCATCTTTTTATTCGACATGAGTTTTATACCAAGATCAAACTCAGATGTTATAAGATCCATCCGTGAGGAGGATTTCTCAAAGATCTGCCAGTCAATGTTCCGGATTGCGTTTCCGAGTTCAATTGAATTGCGAATACAGGCAGCAAGACCGTCTTCACATGCCTGGATGGAGTCAAGAGAATCATACCATGTCGGCGATTCTTTATCAATCTTGTCATGTTGTTGTTTGAGCTCGGAGAGTTCCTTTTGAAGATTTTGCTTTTTCTCATCATTCAGTGCCATCTGGGAAGTATAAAGTTTGCTTGTGGCAACTAATCCCCTGGCTTCCAGCTCATCTAACGAATTTTTCAGGTTATTAGACTGATATTCATTGATCTTACGTAGATTTTTGTAATACTCTACAATATTATCAAATTTTTCTTTTTCAAGTGCTACAAGACGTTGAGAGAGTTCTGCCTGTAGCCGCAGTTCTTCAGATTGGTTTCCTTCCAGTTTTGCAATCTCAATTTTTTCTCTATATAGCTGAGATGTAATAGATTTTTCTTGATCAACGACAGCGTTCTTTTCATTGGCTGTTTTAAGATTCTCTTTTTCGGCAGAATATCTGTCCAGTTCTGCTTGATACTGGTTACTGAGATTCTGGTGCTTTTCAATATCAAAATCTCGTAGTTCTTTCGCTTTTTCTGCCTGAAGCTGTGCCATTTCATTTTCGTTTCCTGCCAGTCTTGCAATCTCAATTTTTTCTTCATACAGCTGAGAAGTAATAGCTTTCTCTTGATCAATAACAGCGTTCTTTTCGTTAGCAGTTTTAAGATTCTCTTTTTCTGCAGAAAATTTGTCCAGTTCTGACTGATACTGGTCAGCGAAATTCTGATGCTTTTCAACATCGTATTCTCGAAGCACTTTCACTTTTTCTGCCTGAAGCTGTATCATTTCATTTTCGTTTCCTTCTAGTCTTGCAATCTCAATTTTTTCTTTATACAGCTGAGATGTACTGGCTTTTTCCTGCTCAATGATAGCGTTCTTTTCGTTAGCAGTTTTAAGATTCTCCTTTTCGGCAGAAAATCTGTCTAGTTCCGACTGGTGCTGATCAGCGAAGTTCTGATGTATTTCGATATTAGACTCTCGAATCTCCTTCTTTTTTTCTGCCTTTAACTGTTTCACTTTCAGTGAATCTTTTTCCCGCCGGGCAGCTTTAATTTGGTTGTTATAAGAAGATTTAATGTAGTCTTTTTCTTTATTAATGTAATTTTTCTTTGCATTTGCTGTTTTGGCATTTTCTTTTCGTGCCTGTGCAAGTGACCTTTTTTTATCGGCATTGTCTGCTTTATTCTGGTATTTCTGAATACGATTTTGGCGCCTTGCCGTCTGGGCGTTTATCTTATTTTTTTCAGCTTCCTCTGCTTTGTCGAACCAATCCTGATACTCTTGTATTTTGTCTGCCTTCTCTTCACCATATTTAGCGATTAGATTATTCTTTTTTCCTTTTTTGGCGTTAATGCGTCCCTCCCTGACTGCTTTTTTCAGGGACTTGTCTTCTTTTTTATTCTTAGATATCTGTACACTTTTTGCTTTATTACTATACCTTTTTTGTGCTTTTCCCTGGTATTTCGCAGTCTTTTTCAAGAGCTTATATTGCTCATTAAGATTTTTGTTCTGTAGTGTCAGTAAGGATTCAGAATTTTTTGCTTTTTTATTGTTAAAGAGATTGTCATACTGAGCTTTTACAAGGTCGAGTCTGGATGACAGACGGTCTAAAGAACGGCTGATCCAGTCAATCTGCTGGGTGGATTTGTTCCTATTTTGTTGTTCATTATTTTCTTTATCTTGCTTTTTATCCTGTTCTTTATCTTGTTTTTTTCCCTGTTTTTTGGGGTTTGTATTTATGGGTGATAGGCGTTGACTGAAACCTAAAACCAAATTGGATTTATTACTGACAGTTTTATCCCATTGGTTTTTAACTGCATTGTCGTAATCTTTGGGATTGTCGTAATATTTTGGATCTGCTCCCATAGCAGAGGATATTTGAATAGCATCAGAAACTCCCCAATAAGCTTCTGCAAGTTTGTTTAGTTCGTTTACTTTTTCGGATGTACTTAGAGTGTCTGAATTGAATATCCGTTCTTTTGCAATCAAATCAGCAAGCTCTGTTTTGGCAAGGCTGCTTATCTCTTTCTCGTCCTCGATTGTTTTGAGAAAATCCTTGCTTTCGTTACTCGTATTGTTCGTAAGGTCTTTTGTTGCCGCTTCCAATGCCCCCGACTTGTACTTTTGTTTTTCCTTGTTCGCTGTGATAGTTTCATTTACAATTGATTCAGCATTATCTAAACCTAACTGTTTTAAAAAGTAAATAAAATAGTCTTCGGATTCATCTGTCAGGTTGTCGAGAAGGTTATTGTTTTTTACATAAGCGGCTGCAAGTTTAATGGCAGCATCATAGCATTCATCCATTTGGGATGTACCAGTTCTTAGGACTTTTATGAAATGCCCGTACTCCTTTGTCTGTGCCTTGATATCCTTCGGCATTCCAGCTAATGTTTTAGGACTGATCCCTTTATTATGTGCCTCATCTGATTCCCAGTTTTTTTCCTTTTCATCAAGGATGGAAGAAATAGAAGAAATACCTGTCTCAATGGGCGCAAGCTGATCGGCAGAGGATTTCATGTCATTGATTTTTTTGGTTGCTTCTTCAATAGAGATACCGGCGTCAGTGAAAACTTTTGCAAGAGGAGATTTTTTTAGTGTTTCTTCGGTGAGCTTTTCGGCTTTTGCTAGCTCCAGTAGTTTTTCTTTGGCTTCTTCTGCCTTCTTGTCGGTCTCTTCATTACCGGATGTACCGATGGAGTCCCATACCTGGAAAAAGGATTTTGACTGTAAGTCAGGTGTGCTGTTAAGGCTTTCTTCATACCTTCTAATCGCATCATCTGCGTTTTTTGCACCATCTGTCGCTGCCAGCCAGGCTTCTGCCTGGGACTGTGTGAAATCCTTTGTGTAGATGGTAAGTTTGGCATATTCGACGGGATTAATACCAAGTAGACCAGCTGATTTCGATGCAATTCCAGCAAGACTGTTTCCCATTTTATTTGTTGCTTCTTCGTAGTTTTCCAAATTAAACAGGTCATACATATCGGCTAAATTTTTCTTTTTATCTTCCGGTTTCCCTTTATTAAAAGAATCCATGATAACAGAAAGATATCTTTTAATTTTTTTGTTAGCCTCTTTGTAGTTTAAATTTGAGAAGTCAAAAGTAAAGAGGCTGTTAAGGGCATTTGTTACCTTTAATTTTGAATCTGGGTCTTTACATGCATTTACTAATGGATTCAATACGATTTCTTGAATGAATTGTTTTACTTCGTCAAGATTTTCTTCATCCATTTTTAAGTCAGACCACTGTATAGAACCGACCATGGTCTGTATTGCTTTTTTGAAAGCCTGATTTCCATTTATGTATAAAGGGTGTTCTTCTACCCATACCATCATCATGTCGGAAAGCTCTTTATTTTTGGCTTCTAATTCGGACTGTCTGATGGAGAGGGTTGTCTGCAGATCCTGATAGAAGGTATTGTACGAATTGGTGATCTTTTCTTTTGTGGGATCGTCTAATTGGAGTTTGGAAAAGTCAACCACATAATCAAAATCCTCTAGAGTCCCTGTTGATCCAATTTTACCCAATCGTGGTGTTATTGGTATCTCCAAAGTCACTATATTTTGAAACGCTTTTTTTGCATCCTGCCCGAGATTATTTTCTACATAATCAAGAAAATTATTAAAGTCATAGGTTCCTTCAAATCGCTCATTACCTTCCCCGTTGATTATTTTATTGTACAATTTAGATAGATTATCGATTTTTTCTTTCGCATCAAAAACATTATTTTTGTAACCCTCTAATGTTTTAAATATTCCATCTGTATCTTCTGTACCGTTCACATACTCTTCCAAATGGTCACGTATGTCAGCTTTTGCAAGATTATTCTGCTGTTCGGCTAATCGTTTGATGGATGCTGTGATAGTATCAACGTCACCACTCAATCCGAGAATTGCATTTCCGTTTTCATCATAGTTATGGGTGAGGGAGGGGAAGAGTTCTGCCAGTTCATTGCTTAATTCAAGAAAGCGTTCATATTCTTCCGTCGACAGATCTTTGTTTTCATTGGTAAGTGGATTGACCCCCTGTACTAATGTGGCAAACTCAGAAGACAGGCTGGAAGCTTTGGATGTGGTGTCAGACATTTCAGATTTGAGGTTGCGAACTGATTTTGCACTTTCTTCTGTTGCCTGTTTCGCCTTCTCAAATGCTTCTTTCTGTTTTTCCTCGTAATTAATGAGATAAGAGATTCCACTGATTAGTGATTCGATCAAGGCAGATGTGCCCAAACTGACAGTAGCATTCAGAGCCATGGTAGCTGCACGCAGGCCAACAGTTTTTAAACTGGCTGTGGCAAGCGATATAGCGTATCCAGCAAGCCCTCCATTGGCGTCAGCTAGTCCTTTTAGGTAGTCTCCCAAAGAAGTGTTGCTTTGGGAGATAGTTTCTGCAAACTTGGATTTAGAGGATTTGTCTGTGAGTTTATTGTATTCTTTGATGGCTTTGTTTACGCCGGAGAGGCCGTGGGCCTGCTCGGCAATTTCTGTTAAATTAATAGAATCAGCAATGATATTTCCTATCAATTATTCATTGATGGTTCTGGATAAATATGTTAAACTTAATTTAGCATTGTGAGAGGAGTTAAGATCTATGAGATTCTGTGCGAAATGTGGATATGTGATGGATGAGTTTGATTCATGCAGGGACCAGCAGAATTGTCCGTGCTGTGGTTGGATATGGTTGGAAGATGATATGACTGCTTTAAAATATGCAGAGTTATCAGAAAGAAAAAAGGATGCTTATGATAAACGGTTATTAAAATGGATAAAAAGGAATCAATATTTTAATGAATCTTTATATAAGTTCTATGGTAATACCACAGAAGATGGCGGTTTTTGGACTGGATTTCGGATTGATAAACTTGCTGAATTTGAATGTAAAAAAGATAAGATTAAACCTCTGCTGGAGTTGCGCAAAGGAAACATCCCTTTTAAACCTTTTCCTGAAATAGACTGGGAAAAAGCGCATCAACATGCTGTGGAAGCTGAACATGAATATATGGAATTAGTATTCGAAGAATACTATAAGTCATTGGAAGAAAGAGAAAATGTTCCCCGCTGCCCTATCTGCCAGTCGACCAAGCTGGCAAAAATCTCAACTGGAAGGAAAATTCTGGAAGGTGGCTTCGGAGGGATTTGGGGAATGGACATCATGGGTAAGACCTATGAATGCCGGAATTGTGGGAGTAAGTTTTAGTTCCTATTATTTATCTCAAAATGCTGGATGGTATCCCATGCCTCTCACAACATAAAAGATACAACGCAAAGCAGTCCAGTCGCTGCTGTATGTCTGAGTGCGTTTCTCATTCTCCCCTGAGCACACATTGGTGACCGTGATGAAAGCCACCCAGCCCTTATGCTCGATGAACGTAGTCCCTGCGGAAAAATATGAAATATCCCGTTTAGGACTGTCTGCTGCGGATCTCTGATCCCCCTGTTCCGGAGTTTGTTACCATACCGCATGCTTTCGCATTTGCCGCCACAGCCTTTCGTTCTGTGGTTTGGATTTACCGGAACAGACAGGATGGGATCTTCCCCGACCTGTGACATACATTAACAGGTGCCGAAGGGATTTTTAGTTGGAATCCCTGCTATTATGCCGTGTGACGCATAGCCACGGTTAAGTGCCGGCCATTCTCTGCTGTTTAACTATCAGGGTCCTTGGCCTGCCAGTTGGTGTGATTTGCCACATCAGCGGAAAGCCTCGTACGCATCGCTGCTAAACCCCGCGGTAGCTAGGAAAGGAGAAGTGCTGATCTGTAAGGAACAGCCTTATCAAACTACCGCTTTCTCTGGAGGATCTTGTATGGGGGGGACTGCCAGAAGAAGAGTCTGTCTTTGCCTTGTCTGTACCTGTGGGAACAGAATCCATTTTTGGCAACGTTTTTTGGGGACTGGGCTGTTGATCTGCTCTTTTTACAGCAGCCAGTAGCTGTTTTTCCGCTTCGCTGGTGTCAAATTTAGTGTGCAGAGGCAGACGGATCCGGTCTAGAAGAGCCTGTATCTCCTTAATCCCTTTTGTGATACCGGTCTTGTCCAGGATGGCTTTGACCAGTATGGATTTTTTGTCACTCATTATTGTTTGCTCCTTTCATTTGTAATTTGTGTTTTTTTGTATAATGCCTGGCAAAATTTTTGCTATCACGCCCTTTCATGCTGGAAAAATGTAATAATGGAATATACAGTGTGCGGATTTACACACAAGAAACAGCTTTATTTTGAAGTTAAAGCTGTTTATTCTATGTAAATAAAGATTTTTGGATCTGCTCACATAGCAGAGAAGACAAGTATGCGACTATTGCCAAAGTTCTTTACATTTTGTTCCAATTGAATATACATGTGGTCAGTCAGGAACAGTAATTAATACTGATTTAAAGCAACGGCTCACAGATGAATATATCAAATCATCACCAGAGTTTGATCCATATCTATTTGAACATAGAGACGAAGATTTGTATAATAGAAGGATGGAAAATAGAGTAAAATTAGAACATGGTAAAGCCATAATGGAAGAAAAGAACAGATTACCCCGATGTCCAAGTTGTGGAAGTAGAAATATTTCTAAAATAGGATTAGTTAGCAGGGGAGTTTCTACTCTCTTTTTAGGATTGGCAAGTAGTAAAATTGGAAGTACACATAAGTGTAAGAACTGTGGGACTACCTGGTGATTTGTCACATCCTTTCGGTTAAAATATAATAGTGCACTTTAGGCACAAATAAGGAACTGTAAAATATTTACGGTTCCTTATCTCTACATAAAGTGAATCTGTTTATATGAAATACTCTTTACCATAAGGTTTCCATCTGTCAGGTGAGAAGGAATTTCATCGGACCGAAGGGTAAGGTCTGGCATTATGTCTGATAACTGCTGAGCTTATTGGGCTGCTCTTGTAAGATCATCAAGTGCAACTTTATTTCCATTAGCCTGTGCAACCAGGTCATTTGCTTTATCAGATGCACCTTGCATAGTTCTCATAAATGTTGTCTGAGGTGCTACACAAGCATGTATTTTGGCATTATATGCTTTGATTGCGTCTATGTCACTAATCGTAATGCCATTAGTGCTGGAAAATATGCTTTTTATTTTACCACCAATTCCTGTTTCATTTTGCCAATTTATTTTATATGTATTCCAATTCTTATTAAATTTTAATAATTTAGTTTTGAGACTATCAACAGAATCTTGTGTTTTTTTTTATTCTGTGATATGATTTATACTAAGATAATTATAAAGATGGGAGTCATATAATATGTCATTGATAAAATGTCTCGAATGTGGAAAAGAAATTTCAGATAAAGCACCAGCTTGTATTCATTGTGGATGTCCAATTCACAATGACAAAAATAATAACACAACAAAAATTTTTGTATATTCGTGTAAAGTGTGTGTATTCAATAATAACAACCCATTTAAGGAATTTAATGAATATAAAGGTAGTACATTATTATGTCCTGATTGTGGTGGACAATTAAATTATTGTAACACTTGTATAATAGATAATAATACTGGTTTAGTAGTTGAAAAATACGAAGAAGAATCATACAAAAATGAACAAAATGCTAAGAATCAAAATACCCCTCATTGTCCAATATGCAATTCACCAAATTTGTCTAAAATATCTTCAGTTAAAAAGGCTGCAAAGGTCGGTTTATTTGGTGTTTTTGGTGCTGGAGATGTAGGAAAAACGTGGAAATGTAATAGTTGCGGGAGTAAGTTTTAAATTTTAATCACATCCTTTCAATTTTGTTAAATAGTAAGAGTAAAATACTCTATAAATTGTATTGATAATAACGCAATTTAAACAGTATTTTACTTATTTTAAAAAGAGGAAGTTTTCTGCGATAGTAGATTTGCTGAACACTTCCTTTGTCAATTTTCCGACTTCTGCCAGTTCCAGGAGTTTTTCTTTGGCTTCCAGTGCTTTTTAAGTTCCAGTCATCTTTTGTAGATCCGACAAAATATCTATGAAGGCAATTCCCATTTCTGAACCGCTATTTTGTGTGGTGGAAATTAATGTCCCTATGACGGCGGTGGTTTCTGCCGCATTCATTTTTGCAGCAGCTGCATGGGAACTGACGATGGACAGCCCTTCTGCCAGCTCTGTCATATTTACTGAATTGCTGTTTGTAATATTATTTGCGCCGTCTAATGTCTCTGAAAGTTCTTTGACAGACCCATTCATTTTAAAGGCTCTATCCATTGCTGTAATACATCGATCTGAAAGATCTGATGTCAGGTTACCCGCATTTTGTGCAGCTAAAGATAATTCTGCGATGTCAGTGGCATTTTTATATCCAGAGTCAAATGCTTTTTGTACACTGGAGAGATAGATAGAGGGTAAGCGCCTAGTGTTAGGGTGGATTCCATTTTGCCCGGACATCGTTCATAATAG
>CAJUFM010000067.1 GCA_910585745.1 uncultured Eubacterium sp.
ATGATGTACATCACGGCAAATCCGTTTTTGATGATAGAATCCAGCTCATGATCCAGCCTTCCCTTCACCTGGGGCGGCAGGTCCTCTCCGTACATGCTCTTTGCCTTGTTATAGCAGATATTTCTCAGGGTTTCATCCGAATTCGGAATCACTGGCGGACACTTGTCTGGATATACCGGTGAAATTTTCTCTATGCGGTCTGCGATCCGATTCGTGTTTGTCACCACCACCTCATACGCCTTCTCTTCACCAAGATAAGCAAATTCCTCCAGCATCTCCTCCGTCGTGTGGAGATACAGGGGAGGCTGGTCGTCTGCATCCTTCATCTTCTTGCCCGCAAAGATAATACGGCGGTACACCTCATCCTCTGGATCGAGAAAATGCACATCACATGTGGCCGCCACCGGCTTCCCATACTTCTCTCCCAGTGCCACAATGCGCCGGTTCATCTCTCTAAGATCCTCTTCACTGTTAATATTTTCCACTCGTTCACTGTCGATCATAAACTGGTTATTTACCAGGGGCTGGATCTCCAGATAGTCATAAAAATCCACCAGTTCCTTGATCCGCTCTTCCGGCGCCTCATCCAAAAGAGCGCGGTACAGCTCACCCGCCTCACAGGCGGAACCGATGATCAGTCCCTCCCTGTATTTGTTAAAGACACTTTTGGGAATTCTCGGACGCCGGTAAAAATAATTCAGATGTCCCATGGACACCAGCCGGTACAAATTGACACGGCCCGTCTCATTTGCTGCCAGAATGATGGCATGAAAAGAAGGCTTTTTCTTCACGATTTCCGCCGATCCCAGCGTAATCTCCGACAGCTTTGCTAGGTCATAAATCCCTTTTTCTGCGAACATTGCCACAAACTTCTCAAAAATCTCCGCCGTCGCCCCGGCATCATCTACCGCCCGGTGGTGATTTTCCAGAGAAATCTTCAACTTTTTTGCGATGTTGTCCAGTTTGTATTTTGCAAGCTCCGGAAACAGGACACGGGCAAGCCCCACAGTATCCAGCACCGTATAGTCGGTGTGGATGCCCTGCTCCCCTGCTTTTGCCTTGATAAAACTGTGGTCAAATCCCGCGTTGTGGGCCACCAGTACGCTGTCACCGATAAACTCCAGAAACTGGGGAAGGATCTCTTCGATATTTCCGGCATCCTTTACCATATCGTCAGTAATGGTGGTCAAGTCTGTGATCCGTTCCGGGATGTGGATCCCCGGGTTGACAAATGTGCTGTATCGCTCCGTGATCTTCCCGCCGCTGACCTTCACCGCCCCGATCTCAATAATGCGGTCCTTCACCGGGGAAAATCCGGTAGTCTCCAGGTCAAATACCACGAAATCCCCATCCAGCCTCTGTCCCTTCTCATTCTCTACCGCCAGGTCATTCAGATCATCCACCAGATAGGCTTCACAGCCATAGATCACCTTAAAATCATCCTCTTCGGAGAGTTTCAGCCCCTCCAGGGCGTGATTGGCATCAGGAAATGCCTGCACAACGCCGTGATCGGTGATCGCTACCGCCCGGTGTCCCCAGGCATGGGCGCGGTTCACCAGCTGTTTTGCCTGGGTGATGCCATCCATGTCGCTCATCTGGGTGTGGGCATGGAGCTCCACCCTCTTCACCGGGGCATTGTCACTGCGCCCCACGTGAAAACTCTTGATCTCCTTCATTCCCATAATACCGCCGATACGGATTTCCTTGTCATAGGAATCCAGGCTCGCCACTCCCTTTACCCGGACAAAATTTCCCTTTTTCACAAACTCAAAGAACTCGGTATCGATCACCTGCTCTTTTTTGATAAATACTTTACATACAATGGAATCGGTAAAATCCGTCAGGGAAAAGGTAACGATCAGTTTTTCACCTTTAATCTCCCGGCTCTCCACCTTCCGGATCTGCCCGTCGATCACCACCTCGCCAATCTCGTCCTGGATCTCCCGGATGGGAATGATCGTTCCCTCACAGTTCTTTCCATAAAAAACTTCCGGATCATTTGCTGGTCTTCGGAATCC
Source organism: uncultured Eubacterium sp. (assembly GCA_910585745.1). Taxonomy (GTDB): domain Bacteria; phylum Bacillota; class Clostridia; order Lachnospirales; family Lachnospiraceae; genus Eubacterium_F. The sequence goes on from CAJUFM010000067.1 coordinate 2,019, forward strand.
ACCCTTCTGACGGCTCGTCCTGCCTCCGCTAGAACGTCTCTGTCTTTGGGACTGCCTTTCTTCTTTTTTTCCTTCGACAGAAGTAGTTTTTCTCCCCTTTTCTGCTCCCTGGCCAGCCACAGATCCCGCAGCCTTTTCTTCCCCCTGCCTGCCCACAGCTCCTGCAGCCTCTCCTGCCCTTTTCTCCTCACCAGAATTCAGCTTGACAAAATAGGTCTCTGGCTTCGTATCCTTTTTCCGCTCAAACTCCTTAAAATGAAACTCAACGGTAATCTCTCTGCCAAACCGCTGCAGGAACACAGATCGGATAAATTCTCTTACCCCGTCACAGCGCTGTCTCGTCAGAAAAGAATCCCCACAGGTTATGTACAGAGAATCTCCTTCCACCTCGAAAGGCTCGGCGCAGAATTCCAGCCCCTCTACCAGATCCCTCTCCCGGATCTCCGCCTTTAAGTCATCCTCGATCTGAGAGAGCAGCCCATCAAGAGGCATGTCCCCCAGATCGGGGTAAGATACCTGGAGTCTGGGACGAAATCCCAGACGGCGGAATACTTGCTTATATAGTTCTTTTTCCATAATCTGTATTTTTTTATAGGACAAAAACTGGTGTCTCTTACAATAAATAAACACCAGTTTTTTAGTTTGGGATGCGCTGATCTTCTCTACCATCACATCCTCGTATTCTCTTTTTATCCTATCGTTACAATTTAGTTTGGAAAAGGCGTGAAAAAAAAGCTCCATCTCATCAACCTCCCGCTTTATCCCAGTTCTCCAGCTCCTGCCTCAACACTGCCAGGAGTTCACTCTCCGGCACTTTCTTTATGATCTCGCCCTTTTTGATCAGAAGACCCTCTCCTATCCCGCCGGCGATGCCGATATCTGCTTCTTTCGCCTCGCCGGGACCATTGACTACGCAACCCATCACCGCAACTTTGATATCCAGGTCAAACTCCTGCACCATTTGTTCTACACTTGTAGCGAGACTGATCAGATCGATCTGGGTTCTTCCGCAGGTAGGACAGGACACCACACTGATGCCCCCCTTCTTCAGTCCCAAAGCCTTAAGAATGATATTTGCCGCGTGAATCTCTTCCACCGGATCCCCGGTCAAAGAGACACGGATGGTGTCGCCGATGCCCTGATACAATATATTGCCCAGGCCCACAGCGGATTTCAGACCGCCGGAAAAGACCGTTCCCGATTCTGTGATCCCTACATGCAGCGGATAATCTGTGCGGTCAGCAAGGATCTCATGGGCGTGAATACAGTTCATCACATCCGAAGACTTAATGCTGATCACCACGTTCTCATATCCCATTTCCTCTATGATGTGTACTTTGTCCAGGGCACTTTCCACCAGTGCCTCCGGTGTCACACCACCATACTTCTCCAACAATGGCTTTTCCAGCGAGCCGCTGTTGACCCCCACCCGGATGGGAATATTTTTCTCCCGGCACTTGTCTACCACTGCACGTATCCGGTCTTCACTGCCTATATTGCCTGGATTGATCCGGATCTTGTCAGCACCGTTCTCCACCGCCGCGATGGCAAGCCTGTAATCAAAATGAATGTCCGCCACCAGCGGTATCGTAATCTGTTTTTTGATCTCAGAAACCGCCTTGGCCGCCTCCATCGTCGGCACAGCTACCCGGACAATATCACAACCCGCCTGGGTCAGCTTCTGGATCTGCTCCACGGTATCTTCCACATGCTCGGTCTTTGTATTTGTCATGGACTGAACGGCAATGGGATGACCAGCTCCGATCTTTACACCGCCGATGGATATTTCACGTGTCTTATCTCGCATTTCATTCTCCATTTTCTATTTCGAAATAAACTAAACCATTAATGAGGGAACAGTTTAATGATATCATTGGCAAGGATCACCACCATAAGCCCCATCAGAATGACAAAACCTCCCACATTGACATAATTCTCAAATTTTTCTGGCAATGGCTTCCTGCGGATCGCCTCTATAATTAAAAATAACAGTCTTCCGCCGTCCAGCGCTGGAATCGGAAGCAGGTTCATCACACCGAGATTGGCTGTCAGCAGGATTCCCATAATGAGGATGTTGCACATCACAAGCCCAATGCCTCCCGGCATACTGTCACTCACCACATCTCCTACCACCTGGACGATGCCCACAGGTCCCGACACCTCTTTGGCGCTGACTTTTCCAGAAAACATTTGCCCCAGGCTCTCTATGGTGGTAAAGATCCAGAACTTCACCTCATAGGCAGAGTACTTGATATTCTCCCAGACACCCGCTTTTGTCCTGTCAATATTATAGGAAAAGCCCAGACGATAAACATCTTTTCCCTTTTCGTCTTTTACCAGCCTGGGGGTTACGGATTTCGTGATCTCCTGACCGTCTCTCTCCACCGTCAGCTCAATGGGCTGATCTGACAGGGGGTGGAACTGGATATAATTCTTAAGTTCCCGGTTCACCACAATGTGCCTGCCATTGATCTCCGTCACCCGGTCGCCATCCTGAAATCCCTGCTCTGCCAGCGGCATTCCCGGACTGACTCTCGTCAGAAAGGGCTCGTCATAGCCCGCAAAACCGATCAAAAACAGCGATAAGACAAAAGCCAGAATAAAGTTAAAAAATGGTCCTGCAAAGATCACAGACATCCTTGCCCAGACTCCTTTTTTGCCAAAAGCCCGGTCATCCTCTATATTTTCCATCTCTCCCAGCATCATGCAGGAACCGCCAAAGGGAAGGATCTTCCAGGAATAAAGAGTGTGGTCCTCAAACTCTTTATGTTCTTCAAAATATCTGCTGGAACCAAAAAATTTTACCCTGTGCCCTTCTTCCGTCTTAGCATAGGATATGATCCTTGGTCCCATTCCCAGGGAAAATTCGATCACGCCGATGGCATTCGCCTTTGCCAGCAAAAAATGCCCCAGTTCGTGAAAAAGTATGATCACACTAAATAATACAATGGCGATCAAAATATTTACAGCACTCATGTTTTCCTCCATTCTGCCAAATTGTGCATCTGGTCTCTATTACTTAATATACTCCAAAGCCCTGCACCAATGACTAAACATAACATTTTTCCAGTATGGAATAGGTCTCTTTCTCTATTTCAAGTATATCATCCAAAGATGGATTTTTTATGAACGAATGTTGTTCCATAGCATATTCGATCATCCGGTATATATCGGTAAATCCAATTTCTTTATTTAAAAATTTTGCCACGGCAAATTCATTGGCAGCATTCATCACCGTCGTCATGCTCCCCCCTGTCTCGAAGGATCTCTTTGCCAGGTCGAGCCCCTTTAATACCTTTGTATTCGGCTCCTCAAAGTGTATGGACTTTAATTTTTCAAAATTCAGACGTTCCCCGCTTAGCTGCGGACGTTTAGGATACATCAGCGCATACTGGATCGGCAGACGCATATCCGGAGTTCCCAGCTGTGCCATTACGGCGCCATCACGGAATCCTACCATGGAATGTATGATACTTTTCGGTTGCACCAGTACGTGAACCTGATCCAACCCCACATGAAAGAGCCAGCAGGCCTCGATGATCTCCAGCCCCTTATTGATCATCGTAGCAGAATCAATGGTGATCTTTTTACCCATGGACCAGTTGGGATGTGCAAGCGCCTGCTCCACTGTCACCCTCTCTAGTTCCTCTTTTGTACTATGCCGGAAAGGACCACCAGAAGCCGTCAGAAAAATCTCTTCAATCTCCTCACAGGAACCACTCTGCAGGCATTGGAAGATCGCAGAATGCTCGCTGTCCACAGGAAGCAGCGACACACCGTACTCCTGTGCCAGCGGTATGATCAGGTGTCCGGCTGTCACCAGGGTTTCCTTATTGGCAAGGGCGATATCCTTTCCTTTACGGATCGCTTCCATTACCGGGCGCAGTCCGATCATTCCCACCATCGCTGCCACGACCATATCTGTCTCTGGCAGGGACGCACATGCCACAAAACCATCCATGCCATAGAGGATCTCCGGAAGCTGCATCTCTTTTGCCGCCAGATGCTCCTGGAGTTTATGCTTTAATTGCTCTGCTCCCTCTTCGCTTTTTACGGCGGCTATCTTCGGCTGATACCGGAGGATCTGTTCTGCAAACAGCGCAATATTATCTCCCGCTGTCATTGCTTCCACAGAGAGCGTTTCTTTGTTATTGTCCACTACCTGTAATGTCTGGGTTCCGATAGAACCAGTGGACCCCAGAATACATAACTTTCTGTTCATATCTTCTTCTCCATTCCACAGAAGAGTTTTTCTATATTGCTAAATAGCACCTGGCTACCCCTTTATGAGCCACAACGATACATAATACACCACCGGCGCCACAAATAGTATACTATCAAAACGATCCAGGATACCACCGTGTCCTGGGATCAGATTGCTGTAATCCTTAATGCCAAAATTGCGTTTCACCGCCGAAGCCGCCAGATCCCCGATCTGGGATACCACAGAGCCCGCTGCACCGAGACAGGCAAAGAGTACATGAATATTCACATGAGACGACGCAGCCAGTATCTCTTTCGGGATAACAAAAGAATAGACCAGAGCCAGTAATGCCGCTCCGATCACTCCGCCAACACAGCCTTCTATCGTCTTTTTCGGACTCAGTTCGGAAAAATGATGTTTTCCCATGAGCATTCCCGTCAAATATGCAAAGGTATCTGAACCAGAGGCACTGATCAGTATCAGCCAGACCAGCCAGTTCCCTCCCGGAAGGGCTCTCGTCTGATACACATAGGATATCAGCACACCCACATACAGCACACTAAAAAGACAGATTCCCATATTGTGGATATGATATTTGGGATATCCCAGTACATAAATGGACAACAGCAGCAGGATCACCAGAACCAGCCACATCTCCAACACAGAAGTCCGCTGCCAGAACAGCAGCAGATAAAAACCAATGACCGAGACATAACACATATATCCCGGCACTGTATTATTCATATGATCCACCTTTAAAAATTCATAGGTTCCGGCAAGGGCAGTCACGACACTCACCATAAGCAGAAAAGTTCCACCCCCTACCAGGGCAACCACTGCAAATGCCAGCAGAACCACCGCACTCATAAATCGTTTGGCAAACATAAAAAACTCCATTTCGCACTTTTTATATACAGATCAGACACCGCCGAATCTCCGGTCCCGTTTGTTATAATATTCAATCGCTTTCTGCAGCTCCTTTTTATTAAAGTCCGGCCACAGAACATCGGTAAAATAAAACTCGGTATAGGCCAGCTGCCAGAGAAGAAAATTTGAAAGTCTCTCCTCTCCACTGGTACGTATGAGAAGATCCGGATCCGGAATCCCTTTGGTATCCAGGCAATCACTGAAATGTTCTTCGTCGATCTCCTCCAGAGTCATCCTTCCCTCGGAAACATCCTCTGCCATCCTCCGCACTGCCCTCAACATCTCATCCCGGCTGCCATAATTCAGCGCCACCTGAAAATGAAGTCCGGTATTGTTTTTAGACACTTCCTCCAGTTCAACAATGCTCGCTTTCAGATCTTCATCCAGAGGAGAGATATCTCCCAGAACCCGGACACACATATTGTTTTTCGTGCTCCGCTTGATGCAGTCCTTCAAATACTGTCTCAAAAGCTTCATCAAAGCGTTCACCTCATCCTGGGGCCGCTTCCAGTTCTCCGTGGAAAAAGCATATACCGTGAGATAACGGATGCCTAGATTCCAGGCATCCTCGCAAATCTGCTCTACCGTTTTGCTTCCCGCAACATGTCCGGCCTTTCTTGGCAGAAAACGTTTTTTTGCCCATCTGCCATTGCCATCTAGAATGATCGCCACATGCTCCGGTATCTGATATTTATTATCTTCCATTTTTCTCTCCATTATTATGCGCTATGTGACTTCCCGCTTTACCGTATAAATAATGGTTATACAGTCATAACTTCTGTGGATTTTGTTTCCACTGCCTCATCTACCTTTGCGATAAACTTATCGGTAAGTTTCTGAATACGGTCTTCCAGCTGCTTTTGCTCATCATCTGAAATCTCATTTGCCTTATTCTGTTTCTTCACCGCATCGTTGGCATCACGACGGATATTGCGCACAGCAATCTTGGCATTTTCACCTTTTTTCTTAACATCCTTCACCAGCTCCTTACGGCGGTCTTCCGTCAGTTCTGGAAATACCAGGCGGATCATCTTACCGTCATTGGCAGGTGTCAGGCCGAGATCGGAGGCAATGATAGCGCGTTCGATCTCCTTGATCAGACTGGACTCCCATGGCTGGATCTGGATCATTCTCGCCTCTGGCACAGAAATATTTGCCACACTCTGCAGCGGAGAAGGTGTTCCATAATAATCCACCTGAATCTTATCCAAAATATGAGGATTGGCGCGTCCGGCACGGATCGACACGTATTCCTCCTGCAGATTTGACAATGTTTTATCCATTTTATCTTCATACATCTTAATATCAAATTCCATCTCTATTCCCCTCCATGATCAGTCCACTGTAATGATTGTTCCCGTACTTTCACCCTTGACGCAGTTTATAATACTGTTTTCTTCGTTTAAACCAAAGACGCACATCGGCATCTTGTTCTCATAACAGATCACCGCAGCAGCCAGATCCACCACACCCAGCTTCTCATCGATGATTCTTGAGATTGGCAGAGTATCAAACTTTTTCGCATCCGGATTTTTCGCCGGATCCGAGTCATATACCCCGTCCACTGACTTGGCTGCCAGGATCACATCCGCCTGAATCTCCACGGCGCGGAGCGCTGTCGCTGTATCTGTGGAGAAATAAGGATGTCCTGTTCCACCAGCCAGGAACACCACCATATTCTTAGCCAGGTACTTTTCTGCCCTGTCTCTGCTGAACAATTTGGTAAAAGAACCGCATTCAAAGGGTGTCAGGATCTGAGTCATAAGACCAACATGACGGCAGATCTCCGACATATAAATACAGTTCATCACCGTTGCCAGCATCCCGATCTGATCCGCCTGATTTCTCTGAATGGTCTCACTGGTTCTTCCCCGCCAGAAATTGCCACCGCCAATCACGACAGCGGTCTGACAGCCCTCTTTCACCAGATCACGTATCTGCTCTGCCACCCGGATGCAGGTGGACTCGTCAAAGCCATTCCCTTTATCCCCGGAAAGTGCCTCTCCGCTTAACTTTAACAATACCCGGTTATATTTCATAGAAACCTCCCTCTCCTTCCGCTCTCTTAGTCAAAAAATGCATCCAGATCCACATCTGCATATTTGAGAGAACAGTTTCCGTCAATGACAGCGCCACTGTTGATCTGAATGGATTTGGCAAACACAGAGCCTTTGACTACTGCTGTAGAGTCAATGATCACAGGTCCATTTACATCGATATCACCTTTCACTGCTCCGGCAACTACAACAGATGCACTGGTGATCGAGCCGATCACAACCGTACTGACATCAATTTTCACACTGCCGTTGCTGTTAAGACTTCCTTCCAGCCTCGGTGTGTTAACATAAATCTCTGATGCCTTGCTGTTTCCTGCTACATGTCCGGTGATCGTCAGTTTTCCTGAACATTCCACGTCTCCTTCGATCACTCCCTTTACAACAAGGGAAGTATCTGACTTAATACCACCATTGATCGTAGTACCTTTGGTAATTACCGTCGTCTCTTCGCTGTTATCTTCTACTGTTTCCTCAAAATCACTCATGATATCTTCCTCCTGGCTCATATTCATTATCTTATTATCTTCCTGGCGATCCACCACATCAAAATTGGAATCTCCCTGCGGTGCCTCTTCCTGAAGTTCTTCCTCTGTCTTAGGATTATCTGTCACTGCCTCTTCTGTCTCATCCTTTTCTTCCTGAACTTCTGCTGAAAGATCTGGTTCCGAAGGCTCCTCTGGTTCAGAAACATCCTTAGAATCCTCTTTCGTCACGGACATGTCATTTAAAATGCCATCTTCCAGAATGGAATCAATTTCCTTCTGTACTTCCGTCTCTAGTGTTTCAGCCTCTTCTGCTGCTTCCTCTGATGCAGTTACTTTTTCTTCCAGGGTATCGCTCAGTTCATTCACCGACTGAACAATATCTTCTTTCAGTTCTTTAAAAAAACTCATTCTATTTCCTCCTAAATATCTATCTTCAAAATCTGTCTTTGACAGACATTGATATCCAATTAAATTCATGAATGATGAATCGGTATTGTGCTGTCATCCATAGGAAGCAACTCGTACCCGGCTGCCTGCAGGCTGTCAATCATGGCAGATAATGAATCCGCTGTCATTTTTTTGTCAGCTGAATCATATAAAAGAACAATAGATGTATCGTATTTCGCTACACCTTCCATGACAGACCGAACCATATCTTTCTTCGTTACATTATCTGAAATCCCATTGGCAGCAATAACATTCCAGTCAACATATTCAACTCCCTGCTCTTTCAGAAAGTTCGTATACTGCTCTACCGGAAGTTCATTTACAGTGTTGCTGCTTCCTCCCGGGAACCGGTAAAAGACAGGACGAACCCCCGTAATCTTCTCCAAATAATCGGAAATTCGATGAAAATCCTTTTTAAATCCATCCAGAGAGCCGTATATCTCTTTAAATATATGAGAATATGAATGCATTCCAAGGGTATGTCCTTCTTTAACAATGCGGCGGTAAATATTTTGGGAAAATTCATCCTCCCTCCCAATGGTAAAAAAGGTCGCCTTTACCTTCTTTTTCTCTAATATATTTAATACCCTCTCGGTCTGCTTACTGGGGCCATCATCAAATGTCAAATAAACCCGCTTTGTTTTTTCTTCCTCGACGGCACTTCCGGTAACTATCTCCTTTTCTTTCGCATTAACAATCTCCATCGACACCTCTTCCCCGCCGGATTCCAGCTTATTTTCAGAAATAATCGTTTCGATTTTGTTCTCCAGCTTTTTCACCCGGACGAAAAGAACAATGGAAAGTACCACCGGCAGTATAAAGAGCAGGATACCAAGCACAATAATGATCTTCTTGATCCGTTTGATCCTTTTTTTTCTAAAATCTATATTATCTTTGGTTTTTTCCGCCAAAGTATTTCCTCCTTCCAAATCATGCCTCCTTTTCCCTCAGCACGCAGTCCCTATGATCTTTTTTCTTTTCCCTTTTTGTCTCATACAAATGTTCATCGCTTTTCACAATTGCCGCTTCAAGAGAGATCCCATGGAAGGCAGAAACTAAATACCAGCCACAGCTGGCGCCAACAAGATATGGCCGCCCGCTATCCCTGTTAAACTTCTCAAGATACTCGTCAAACTTCTCTACAAATCCCTGTGCTTTCTGCTCATTATAGTCCATACCAGCCACAGAAAACTCATCGCCTCCGATCCTCGCACATATATCCCCCGGCTCTGCCGCGTGCAGGATCGCTTTCCCGATCGTCTGAAGTGCTATATCCCCCTGTTTATGTCCAAATTTATCGTTAACAATTTTTAAATTATCCATATCGATGGATATTATAGCCAATGTCCTTTTTTCTGTCCGGCTCTTCTCATAAAACTCCTGGGAATTAATTTCAAATCCTCTCCGGTTCAAAAGCCCGGTCAATACATCATGAACGTACATATTATTTAGTTCATCCAACAGCGCATTGGTCTTCTGCCTAAGACGCATATTTTCAAGAACATTTCCCAGAATCGCAAGCCAGCTGTGAAATGACTTGCCACAGCTGTGGGTTCCCTCATAACTGATGGCAAAGTAACCAAAAGTAATATTCAGATTATGCAGCGGGAAAAAATAATAAATCATGGGCTCCTGTTCGACAGCTTCCCTGGGAAGCAGATCTGAGGTGTCAAAAACTGCGGTCTCTGTCTGAAGGATCGCTCCATTTACCGCAGCACCTACTGCCTGGCTCTGTTTGGGATATCCATTTTTCTCTGAACAGTATTTAGGGTGCTGTCTGCCCTCACCCTCTCCCAGACAGATAAAAAAGTTCTTGATGTAATTATCTTCCACTTCCAGCAGGCGCGTATGGTTCACAAGTTCCTGTGCCCGCTGTACATCGGACATCTCCACAAAAGTATACGTATTATACCGGATCAGATCCAGTATTTTTTCATATTCCTGACTCTGCCGTACCCTTTTTCTAACAGCAGTTTCCATGTCCATTCCCTGACAGCCACAGGAATCCCGTATGACAGGTACTGTTCTAAGGGTCTGAACCCTCGGTACGTCCCCGCCGTTCATCATGCGCTCCAGAGTTTCAAATGCCAGCTCGCTCATTTTCTCCACCGGCATCGTAACCGTGGTGACCGGCGGCATATTGATCGTTGCCTCCCATATATCATCAAAGCCTGAAACGGCGATGTCCTTTGGCACAATTTTACCAAAATTAACCAGTTCATTACAGAGGGAAAGCGCCATATAATCATTGGCACAGACAACAGCCTGGGGGATTTCCGGAAGCTTTGTGATAAAATACTGTGCTGCTTCTTTGGATAATTTACGCCAGAAGTCACCATAAAACACATATTTTTCGTCGTAGTCAATCCCCCGGCTGGCAAGTCCTTCTTTGTAATCTGCCAGCCTTGTTATGGCATCCGGATGATCCTTGGGACCACTGAAAAAAGCGATACGGTCAAAGTGGTGAACATCCACAAAATGCTGTACAATCTCCTTAATGGCACCTTTATTTTCTGCCAGAATACAGGGATAGTCTTCCCAGGCTCTCCGCAGCGTCACCACCGGCTTCCTGGTGCGTTCTTTGATATAGGCAAAGATCTGCTTTACAGCCTGTTTATTCTGTATGGTGTCGTGACAGATAATAAACCCGTCAAAATTCTCATAGGGGACCAGATTTATAATGTTCGCTTCTCCCATGCCATTCTTCGTGTACACTCCATAACACACAAAAAACGTAAAATAAGCAAGATTATATCCCTTATCCCTGGCATAAGAAGTAAGCGTCCGGCATACTTGCTCCTGGTAATGAGCCGCCGCCTCGCACAATATCACACATATGTTTTTTCTACCATTATCAAACATAGCTTCAACCCCACTGTAATACCCATTCATCCATTTGTATACACATACACAGATTTATTATACATGATTTCCCCGAAATTGCCAATATAAATTTTTTATAAACTTATTTTTCCCCTGCCAGAACAGAAGGATTCCGTATTTTCAAGGTTGATTGGCAGGTTACTTCCACTGGTTTTTATCCAGCATCTCTTCCCTCCTTTGAAAATAACAGGTACTCATGTCAAGATAATGTCTGTGGGGATTGGCAAATCTCTGCTCCTCCTGCCAGATCTCTGAATCCAGTTGTTCTTTTACATATGCCCGGATACTTTCCAGACTCCGCACCGGCGCCACCCGTTTTCCATTCCGGATCACATCCCGATGCAGTTTTTTTGCCCGGCAGTTGATGAAGGATCGTTTTTTCCATGGCTTCTGCGGATCAATATAGGGATATTCTTTTGACAGATCTACAGTCTCCCCTCCTGCCGTCAGCAGATCCGCCACCGCATGTCCTGTGTCATCATAGATTCGGTAAACATCTTTTTTACCGGGATTTGTGATTTTTTCTATATTTTCCGATACCTTTATTCGCGGAGTACACACCCCATTCCGTTCCACCGCTGCAAGTTTGTACACAGCTCCGAAAACTGGATCACTCTTTGCCGTGATCAAGCGTTCACCCACTCCAAAAGCGTCAATACAGCCTCCCTGCTCCAAAAGAGAGGTAATGGTAGATTCATCCAGGCTGTTCGAGGCAATGATCATACAGTCTTCCATGCCTTCCTTATCCAGCATCCGCCGTACTTTTTTGGATAAATAGGCAAGATCCCCCGAATCCAGCCTCACTCCCTTCAGCCGCTTCCCCCTGGGATTCAGCACTGCCCGGGCTGCCCGAATGGCATTGGGGACACCGGAGTGTAGAACATCATAGGTATCCACAAGAAACTGGGCAGAATCCGGATACTGCTCTGCATACCGGCAGAATGCAGTATATTCATCTCCATAACACATCACCCAGCTGTGAGCCATCGTGCCCGACACGGGAATCCCAAACTGCTTTCCCGCCATCACCGTAGCGGTACTATCAACTCCCCCGATATAAGCCGCCCTGGCTCCATAGACTGCCGCATCGATATTATGGGATCTCCTTGCCCCAAAATCCAGCACCCCGCGTCCTTTGGCAGCCCGCACGATCCTCTGCGCCTTGGTAGCGATCAGGGACTGGTGATTGATCTGGGTCAGAATAGCCGTCTCTACCAGCTGGGCATCGATCAGGGGAGCGTGTACGGTCAGCACTGGTTCATTGGGATACATAATTGTCCCCTCCGGAAAGGCAGATATGTTCCCACGAAAATGATATCCTCTTAAAAACTCTAAAAATGGATCACTGAACAGGTGAAGGGAACGAAAATATTCTATATCATCCTCTTCAAAATGCACCCCCTCAATGTATTCAACCACCTGTTCCAGCCCGGCAAAAATGGCAAATCCGCCACTGTCCGGATTTTTTCGGTAAAACACCTCGAAAGTTCCCCAGTCATCTGCGGATGAGTCTTCAAAATACCCATTTGCCATGGTCATCTCATACAAATCCATCATCATGCTGATATTTCTCGCTTCAAATTGTGACATTGCTTTTTTTACCTCCTTATCATGATCTGACAGCTCTCCATCGTCAGCAGCGCCGCCTCATGAAGCTGCGGAGTCACTCCCGCACAGCAGGCGGGATCAACAGATATTAAAACCTCCGGCAAATATGCTTTTAGCAAAATTGCATTGGAAACAACACAAATATCAGTACATACCCCGACCAATTCTATGGACTCAATGGGCTGCAGCCTGTGTTCCTTTTTCAGTGCCTCAGCCATCTCCACTGAGGCAAATGTGTTCTTTTCATATATTTTTACTGTTTTTTCATCCTGCAGCTGGTTTAGTTCACGGATCAACTGTCCACCATAAGTATCTGCTATACAGTGGGCTACAGGGAGAAGTCTGCCTTCCTGGGTAAAAAGATAATCCGGTCCATGAATATCTCTAGTATAGATGACACACCCCGGGAAATCTTTTATTTTTTTTATCATCGATGGAACGATTTTTCTCGCCTCCTCTGTTCCCAGAACTCCCTCTACAAAATCATTCTGCATATCTATAACCACCAAATACCGGCTCATAGTTTCAATCCCTTCTGCACTATTTCTTTTTATTATCGTAAGCGCTCTACAATAGAGTGCCTTATATAATCATTCAATCCATGAGATAATA
>CAJUFM010000068.1 GCA_910585745.1 uncultured Eubacterium sp.
CAAAATATATGAACTTTTCAAGGTACTATAGTGGGAGCTTTTGACCCCAACATCAAATCATGGAAATATAACTATTTATGAGTATAAGGAGGATATTGGAACGATGGATTTTGAAGTAATGTACCAAAGTAAACTTACAACTGCCAAAGAGGCGGCAAAGGTCATCCGATCTGGTGACTGGGTAGACTATGGATGGACTGTCACTACACCTGTCGCTGTTGACAGGGAGCTGGCAAAGAGAATGAAGGATCTTACGGATGTGAAGTTCCGTGGCGGTATCCTTATGTGGGAGCCGGAAATATTTAAAATTGAGAATCCATGGGAACATTTTTCATGGAATTCCTGGCATATGAGCGGGATCGAGAGAAAAGCAGCCGCAAAAGGCTTTGCTTTTTATGCCCCCATCCGTTATTCAGAACTTCCAAGATACTACCGGGATTTATCCTGTCCTTCCCGGGTCGCTGTTTTTCAGGTGGCGCCGATGGATTCTCATGGCTATTTTAATTTTGGACCAAGCGCTTCCCATCTGGGAGCCTGCTGTGAGCGTGCCGAGACGATCATCGTAGAAGTAAACGAAAATATGCCAAGATGTCTTGGTGGAAAAGAAGAAGGCATCCATATTTCAAAGGTTGATATGATCGTAGAGGGAGACAATCCTGCCATCGCAGAAATGGGGGGAGCTGCTGCGGCTACAGAAGTAGACCAGGCAGTGGCTAAGCTGATCGTGGAAGAAATTCCAGACGGGGCATGTCTCCAGCTGGGGATCGGCGGCATGCCTAATGCCGTGGGTTCGATGATCGCAGAATCGGATCTGAAAGATCTTGGTGTTCATACAGAAATGTATGTAGATGCTTTTGTGGATATTTCCAGAGCCGGAAAGATCACCGGAGCCAGAAAAAATATTGACCGGTTCCGCCAGACTTATGCCTTTGCAGCAGGCACGAAAAAACTCTATGATTTTCTGGATGACAATCCGGAGTGCATGAGCGCACCAGTGGATTATACCAATGATATACGCTCCATCAGCGCACTGGACAACTTTATCTCTATTAATAATGCCGTAGATATCGACCTGTACGGACAGGTCAATGCCGAGAGTGCCGGAACAAAAAATATAAGCGGTGCTGGCGGACAGCTGGATTTTGTCCTTGGCGCCTATCTCTCTAAGGGAGGAAAAAGCTTTATCTGCTGCTCTTCCACCTTTAAGAACAAACAGGGAGAACTGGTATCGAGAATCCGCCCCACTCTTGCCAACGGTTCTATCGTAACCGATACAAGAGCCAATACCCACTGGTTTGTAACGGAGTACGGAAAGGTGAACTTAAAAGGTCTTTCTACCTGGCAGAAAGCGGAGGCGCTGATCTCTGTTGCCCATCCTCAGTTCCGGGACGATCTGATCAAAGAGGCAGAGAAAATGAATATCTGGAGACGTTCCAACCGCTGAGAAAGATAGATTTAAGATTTTTTATAAAAAGCCAGGCACTATGTAAATTCATGCCTGGCTTTTATCTTTTTTATCTATGCCGCCACAGGCGGCACAATCAATTTCATGACTCTGCTTGCTGTTTCAGCCACATTTCTCCAGCAGATCTTCCCATCTTCTGTCCACTTCCTGCTGGAAGGCTTCGATAAGCTGCTCATTTCCCGGTTTGAAAAGGTGCTTAAACCTTCCCTGCCGTTTTAGAAAATCTTCGATGGGCAGCTTGTTTTTCGGCTTATAATTCAGGATCCATTTTCCGTTTACAACCTCAAAGAGAGGCCAATAGCAGGTCTCTACCGCAGATTTGCACACATCGATGATATCCGGTGAATCATAACGCCAGCCACGGGGACAGGGCGCCATAATATTCAAAAATGCCGGACCTTCGGTATAAATCGCCTTTTCGGATTTTGTATAAAGATCTTTCATGTTTCCGATAAAGGTGGTCTGTCCCACATAGGGAATGTTGTGAGCCGCCATAATGGCAGCCAGATCCTTCCGGCTCTGGGGCTTTCCTTTGGATACTTTGCCAGCTGGCGTCGTCGTCGTGTCGGCAAACATCGGAGTAGCAGATGATCGCTGGATGCCAGTATTCATATAAGCGCCATTATCATAGCAGACATAGACCATGTCATGACCTCTCTCCATGGCACCAGACAGGGATTGAAACCCAATATCATAGGTGCCGCCGTCACCGCCGAAAGTGATGAACTTATAATTCTCTTCCAGCCTGCCAGTCTTTTTCATATATCGGTAAGCAGCTTCCACTCCGCTCAATGTAGCTCCTGCGTTTTCAAAGGCGTTGTGAATATAGCTGTCCTGATATGATGTATAGGGATACATAAAGGAAGAAACTTCCAGACATCCTGTGGCATTTCCCACCACCGCCTTGTCTCCGGGATGAAGTGCTTTCAGTACATTTCTTACCGCAATGGTTCCCCCGCAGCCAGCACACATACGGTGTCCCGGTGCCAGGCGTTCTTCCCTGCCCTGTATTTCTTTAAAATCAAATTGTTGTTCCATGATGTTATACCTCCTTGTCACGCAGACCGATATAACGGTATTTCTCGTTTTTTGTACCGTGTTCTGCCGCTTCTGCCAATTCGCCATATACGTTCTCTACCTGTTCCACCGTCAGATCCCTGCCGGAGAGACCGTATACATAGTTGATAACCTCTGAAACATTTTTATTCCGGTAAAAGGCAGCTTCCAGCTCCGATCCCAGGGGACCTCCATTGGCGCTGTAGCTCTCACAGCGGTCTAAGATCGCTACCGCTTTACATTTTTTCAATGCCTTTGCCATCTCCTTACCTGGGAAGGGACGGAAAACACGGACTTTGAGAAGTCCCACCTTTTTCCCTTGCTTTCTCAGCCTGTCCACCGTATCTTTAATGGTGCCGCAGGCAGAGCCAATAGCAACAATGGCGTATTCTGCATCTCTTAGTTTATATTCTTCAAAAAGGCCATATTTTCTTCCGGTAAGTTCTCCAAATTCTTTCGCCACATCCAGGATCACCTGTTTGGCACGGATCATCGCCTCCGCCTGTGCCTTTTTTGCTTCCATGCAATAATTCGATACCGCATAGGGTCCCACTGCCATTACTTCTTCCGGGTTCAGCAGATAGTGTTCTGGATCGTATTCTCCCACAAATTTTTTCACCAGTCCGGTGTCTTCCAGAGTAATATTTTCCACCGCGTGGCTGGTGATAAATCCATCCTGGCAGATCATGATGGGAAGCATCACATCCTTATGTTCTGCGATCCGGTATGCCTGAATGAAATTGTCATAAGCTTCCTGGTTATTTTCTGCATAGATCTGAAGCCATCCCGAATCTCTGGCTCCCATACTGTCAGAGTGCTCACTGTTGATATTCAGTGGTCCCGAAAGGGCGCGGTTTACCACGGCCATGCAGATGGGCAGACGGTTAGACGCCGCCACATATAATACTTCCCACATCAAGGCGAGGCCGCAGGAAGAGGTGGCAGTCAGTGCCCTGGCGCCAGCGGCTGACGCACCGATGGCTGCACTCATGGAGCTGTGTTCGCTCTCCACAGGGATAAATTCGGTATTGATCTCACCATTTGCAATAAAATTGGATACAAACTGTGGAAGTTCTGTAGAAGGTGTGATCGGAAATGCCGGCATAACATCCGGCTCCACCTGTTTGATGGCATGGGCAACTGCCTCATTGCCTGACATTCTCTCTAATTCTGCCATGTTATTTTCCCTCCTTCATTGTGATCGCCCCAAAGGGACATGCTTTTACACAGATCCCGCAGCCTTTGCAGTGAAGCAGATCAAAGGCTTCTCTTTCACCATTTCTAACTGGAATCGAACTGTCTGGGCAATAGGGAACACAGAGCAGGCACTGCTTACATTTTTCTTTATCAAATACCGGTGTATTAACTCTCCATTCACCGGTTTCAAAACGTTTGGATGTTGCCGGCTCATAGATCTGCAGACCCGGCGTCAGATCCTGCCATGGAGTCTTTTCATTGATTTCTTTTGCTCTTAACATATCAGTGTACCTCCTGTAACGCCATGCGGAGTGCTTTCATATTTCCTTCAAGCATCTCTGGCTTTTTGGCAAATTTATGACCAAGGGAAGCTTCCATTTCTTTGATAAACTGATCTTCTTCCATGATTTCGGATATTTTAACAATAGCCGCAAGCATCGGTGTATTGGGGAAATATTTTCCCAGCGTCTTCATGCACACTTTTCTGGCATCAATGGTGTACACTCTGCCCTGGTAGCCGTGGAGGTATGTATAGATCTCTTCGCTGGAACGGGGCGTATTGACAAGGATTGCTCCGTCCTTTTTTAAGCCTTTTGTGACATTGACAGAGTTTAGCAGGGTTTCATCCACAACCACGACATAATCCGGTTCGTAAATATTGGAATGAACCCGGATCTGCCTGTCACTGATCCTGTCATAGGCAGTAATCGGTGCGCCCATCCGTTCCGGACCATATTCCGGAAATCCCTGCACATGTTTGCCGGTTTTAAACGCTACATCTGCCAGTAAAAGCGCCGCTGTCTTGGCACCCTGTCCGCCGCGGCCATGCCAACGAAATTCAGTTAATCCGTTCACTGTTTTTTCCCTCTTTCTTTTGCAATATAATAGTGTCGTTTTAACATAAAACGACACTAATTAAGATTATAATATCATTTATTGCTCTTGTAAAGTGTTTTTTGAAAATATCACTTTCACTTCTGTGCCTTCCCCCAACTCACTAACCAGGGTAATCTGGGCGTTGTGCTGGGCGATAATATGCTTAACAATGGCCAGCCCCAGCCCTGTTCCCCCCGTCTGCTTGGAACGGCTCTTATCTACCCGGTAAAAGCGTTCAAATACCCGTTTCTGGCTTTTTTCCGGAATACCGATCCCGGTATCCTGGACAGAAAGTTCAACCAGGTCCTGTCTCTCCAGCACCTGGACCCGGACGCTCCCTCCAGTATTATTATAACGTATCGCGTTGTCACAGAGGTTATAGACCAGCTCTTCCATCATATTTTTATTGGCATAGAGGATACAGCGTTTTCCTTCCAGCGATATATGAACCTGATGTTTTTCGGCACTGATCTGAAGCATATTAACACAGTTTTCAGCAATCTCATAGAGATCTACATCCTCAAATTCAATGGTTTTTTCCATGGCATCCAGTTCAGCCAGACGGATGGTATCGTTGATCAGCGTCAAAAGACGCTTGGAATTCCGGTGTATTTCCCCGGCAAAACGAATCAAATCCTCCTTTTCTGCCATACCATTTTCAATCAGCTCGGCATATCCGGAAATGGCAGTTAAAGGAGTCTTCAGCTCATGGGAAACATTTGCTGTAAATGCCTGCCGCATACTGGCGCTTCGCAAAATATCAGTATGCTGGTCTTTGATCTTCTGAATAAATGGCACCAGCTCCTTATAACCTCCGGTGATATTTACTGAATCCATATCGTCTGCCATCTGCTCGATAGGCTTTATGATGCCCTTGGCAAAGAATAGGGTAAATATATAGCTGATGATCAGAATAAATATAACGATCCCTATGATCTCGGGAACAATCCCCAGAAATATGCTGTACAGACTGTCCGATTCCTTTGCCACGCGGAGTACACATCCATTGGACAATTTCAGTGCGTAATAAAAAGTATCTTTTTTCATGGTGGCAGAATGTCTCACAGAATGGCTCTCACCCTTCTCAAATGCCTGCCCAACCTCTGGACGTTCCCGGTGGTTATCCATGATCCCGATATCTGCATTGCTGTCAAAATAAACTTTTCCATCTTCTCCGATCAGGGTTACTCTGAGATTGGCAATTTCCTTATGATAAGAAATATTTTCTTTATCCTGAAAAGAATCTGTGCTCTCCAACAGTCTGGCGCTGCTGACCAGATTATCCACCACCTCATTGACAAGCAGCTGATAAAAGATCAGCGTGGAAAAGGTGATCGTCAAAAGAATGGCCAGCCCCGCGATCAGCAAAAAAGTTCGGTTCAGTTTTGCTTTCATTCCAGCATATACCCCACATTCCGTATGGTTTTTATGCGCCTTCCCTCTTCTCCCAGCTTCTTCCGCAGCGTTTTGATATGCATGTCCAAAGTCCGGGATTCTCCCTCATAATTAGCGCCCCAGATCCGTTCCATAATGCGGTCCCTGGTCAGAACGATACTGGCGTTCTGGATCAGCAGTTTCAGAAGCTTATACTCTTTATATGTCAGTTCACAAGGCTCATCCTTAACAAAAACACAGTGCTTCTCACCGTCAATATAAATATTTCCAATGGCAAGGGATTTTTCCTGTTCCATATCCCGGCTTCTGCGAAGCAGCGCCTTTACCCTGGAGATCAGTTCCATCACCCCAAAAGGTTTGGCAAGGTAATCATCTGCCCCCAGATCCAGTCCCTTTACTTTATCCAGTTCTGTAGTTTTAGCAGATACAAAAATCACGGGGATCTTCTGATAATCGGGAATATTTCTCAGCTTTTTCAGAATCGAAAGACCGTCCATATCCGGCAGCATGACATCCAGAAGAATCAGATCTGGAACCCGTTCCGCCAGCTTTTGAAAAAATCCCCTGGCATTTTCAAAGCCTTCTACATTATACCCGCTGTTCTTCAGGGCAAAGCTCTCGATCTCCTGTATATTTGTATCGTCTTCAACGATATAGATCAAAGCCATTTATTATTCTCCTTTGACTCGATGTTATAAAGTAATACCAAAGCCCAGGATAGTAAATCTCTTTTCCTCATCACCCGGATGCATAACGATCCTCACCCGGTGTTCTCCACTCTTTCCATCATTGAGAATGATCTGAGGATTGGTATGATTCCAGCCGTTCACCAGTGGATCCGGAGTCAGCACCAGCTTGTCATCCACATAAACATCTGCCTTCCCAAAGACGGGGCTTCCAGAATCCTTTGAAACCAGAATGATATTCCGGCAGTTCACCGTCATGGCAAATTCGGCATCCTTCGTACCGTCTTCCTTCGCCCATCCATTCTCCAGCACCGGACTGGCTGTCAGATCCATATTCCGCTCTACAAACTGAATTTCTGGATCCTTGGCATCGAAGCCCTGGTTTACAACATCCTTTGCATATTTATCAATATTTGTGGCATCCATTAGGAAAACATCTTCAAACTCACATCCTTTTACTGGTGGTTTTGAAAAATCACTGTCTGCCTCTGGACATTGTGTTTCATCCGCTTTCCTGAATAAGTGGATCAGGCAGTCTGACATCACATGGTGTCCGTCGTTACTCGGATGGTAAATATCATAAAAATACTGTCGTTTTGATATCACGGTATCCTTCTTATACTGTGGAACCACTGCCGCCTTAACACTTACCATAGGAAGATCATAGCAGTTTCCCACCGGAACCAGCCGGTCTTCCAGATTCCAGTCATTCATAAATACGGCAAAATTCAGGATCACTGCCGGCTCATTATCTGCCTTGGCGATCTTTCGCACAAGACTCTCAAAACATACACCTTCGGTCTCATCCCCTTCATCGTTTACGGCAAATTCAACGATGACAATATCCGGTTTGTATTTTCCAAAATCCGTTACTTCTTTTTCGTACCGGATAATCCCCAGCTCCGATGGAGTCCCCCCCACTCCGGCTTTAATATACTTGACATGTTTTCCACCATCATCTGTAAACAGATCACAAAAACCACAGTAAGACAAATAGGCATAACATTTTTTATCAATGGGCTTTGCACCTGCTCCCTGGGTGATCGAACCCCCGATGTAAGCAATGGTCACTTCTTCCCCGCGTTTTGCCTTTTCAATCGCCCGTTTAAGCCGCTTTGTATTTCCAAGGGAAAGCAGGGAACGCTCAATCATCTTCTCGTATCTCTCAGACTCATAATCAATAGGAGGATCTACTTCTATCTCAGGAACTATATAACCATCATTCAGATAAAATTTTAAAGTGACCGTAGCCGCACCACAGCCCTGGGGAAAATCAAAATGAAACGCGCCAATGATATCATCTTCTTCATTGATCCCAGTCTCATCGACCTGTATCACAGCCTCTTCTCCGTTGCATGGGCAGGAAATCACTACATTTGTTCCCGTAGCATATTTATCTGTTTTCCCATAACACTGCATAGTGAATTTAATAGATTGATCTTTTGCTTCGTCCTCCGCCGCTGTTATACTAACACCGAGGCTATGTACCAGGGTTCTGAACCCATCCGCATTCTCCAATAATCTGAGAATCTTCGGATCCACGTCTCCGCAGAGACCTTTTACCTGCTCTACAAGACGTCCTTCCATATAATTTGTGTCCCGGCATATGCCATCCTGCCCGGGCATTCCGGCAATATTTTTATCCAGCATGATATATAAACAAGCTCTTTTCCTGGTTGGGTCCTTAGGTGCTGTTGGTCCTCTCATAGTATCCTCCATTTCTATAAACGCATTTTTTCATATTTAATATTGGCTTATTAAACTACCTTCTAGTATGCACTAATTTTCTCGTTTTTGCAAGCTGGTTTTCTGTATTATTTTCATCTTTTGGGAAACAATAATAAAAAATCAAATGGAGGTATCATGATATGACAAATTTATCAGAGAAAGAATTATCTGCAGTTCAGGATATTCTCAGTGAAGAAGATCTTCTGATCAAGAAATTTAAAAATCTTTCTGATCAGTGCCAGGATCAGGAAATCAAGAACAAGCTGCTGAATATCTCAGAGCGGCACCAGAAACATTTCAACTCAATTTATTCCCAGCTAAACTAATCATAAAAAGGAGAATTGATCATGCAGTATAGTGAAAAAGAAATTCTTGCCGATGCTCTTGCATCTGAAAAAACAGCAACTGACCATTACAACACCTTTGCTAATGAGTGTGTTCATGACCGCGTCAGAAATGCGATCCTGAAATGTCTCGAGGAAGAACATGAGATTCAGAAAAACGTATTTGATGAAATGCACTCAAGAGGGTATTACCCAACTCCCGCAGCGGATTCTACGAAATTGGATCAGGTAAAACAAAAATTTGGACAGTGCGTGAAATAATTCACTGGTTCACGGATTTTATATTCTGATAAGAAAATTCTTAAAAGGTGCGCGCTTCTCAGTCGCACCTTTTTTTCAATGTCACATCCAGCTGGTTATAGGGGATCACAATTCCCTCCTGGTCAAAGGTCTCTTTGATCTTCTCCAGCAACTCCCAGCGGACGTTCCAGTAGTCTTCTTTTTTCACCCATACATGAATAACCATATCCACCGAACTGCTCCCCAGCTGCCCTACCACAATATCCACTGGTTCATCCGGAAGAATCTCCGGCTGGCTCTGAACGATAGAATCCAGCACATGCTTCACCTTCTGAATATTTTCTGAATAATCCACACCAACTTCAATATCAATTCTCCGCTTGTCCTGCCTGGTGACATTGATAATATCTGAATCCGCCAGCTTTCCATTGGGCATAATGACCGTTTTATTGTCTACCATCTGTAATTTCGTATATATAATATCAATGCTGAGCACAGTGCCTTCCATGCCCCCTACGATAATATAATCTCCCACCATAAAAGGTTTCATGACGAGGATCAGTACTCCCCCGGCAAAATTCGCCAGGCTTCCCTGCAGCGCCAGCCCCACAGCCAGCCCCGCAGACCCCAGCAATGCGATCACGGAACTGGTCTCCAGCCCCAGAAACTGACAGATCAGGATCAGCAAAACGAAATAAAGGGCAAACTTAATAATAGACAGGAGAAAGGCGGCAACCCCGTCCTCCATTTTGCTTCGTTCAAAAGAATTTTTTAAGAATTTTAAAACTGCTTTAATGATGCGTTTCCCAATAAACCAGGCAGCCAGAGAAATGACAATGTGAATGCCAAAATCAGCTACCGCTGGAAGTTTTCCCTTAAAAAATACCAGTATCTGTTCCATATATGCCCCCATTTCATAATTTTTGTGCATGCTTTTTGCACCGTGTCTGTCAGCTATGCTTCTGGCATACACACTCAAGTCGAAACCTGCGGTTTCTCCGCGTTCGTGCTTATGCCTTCATTGTAGCATAATTTCCCATTTTACTCAATTCAAACCTTATTTTTATTGAATTCAGCAGTACATAATGTTAAAATAAATTTAAAATCAGGGAAAGAGATGAATATCAGATGAAAAAAAGACCAGTTATTAAAGGATTCATATATACCAGTATGACATTGGCCGTGATCTGCAGTACTCTTGTGGGCTGCGGGGGACAATTTACTGCAGGGTCCCCACAAGCTTCTACAAGTGTAGTTTCTGGCACGGCGGTAGAAGCGACAAAAAAGCATAACAAAGTTTCTCTTGAACTTGATATAAACAGCAGCAACAAAATTACCATTCCTGATCCTGCAAAGATACAAGGCGGTGTTGTAAAGATTAAGCTGCAGGAAGAATTAAAAGAAGACGACTTTGAGTATAACGAGGATGAACTGTTAAAACGTTATATGGCAGACCTTTCTTTTGCCGGCTTTGAAAACGAGGTGATCATCAGTTCGTATATAACTGGAAATATGACGAATCCTGATTCACCAGAAGCTGACTGTCTGGCATTATTTATACACGAAAATCCAGGCACAGAGAATAAAAAGAATTATTTTGTTGTGTTGGATTATGACAATGGTACCTGTTATAAAACAGATACAAATTTTTTCCTTCACCGTTTTTCAAGCTGGACTGACCTTAAAGCAGTGGACGTGACCGGAGATGGGAAACAGGAACTTATGGCTTCCCACATTTATAATAAGAGCGTGGAAATTGGTATTTTCCGCTGTGAAGAAAAAGACCACAGGCTGGTCAATCTTTTTTCTACTTTAGACGATCAGGAACAAGAAGATTGTTCCGGTTTTACCGGAACGCTGAAAGAGAATTATCAAGTAGTTTTGGAATTTCCGGAAATCCACTATTCAAAAGAAGTCTCCATGATTCATGACGGTGGTTTTAAGGAAAAGGATCTCCAGGCAGGTTCGGATGACAACATGGCCGGCTTTTGGAAAAATGGAAAGCTGCAGAAGGATAGAGTGGAGACCGCTCAGGAAGATGACGCTGCCGTTTTTCTGTACACGCTGGACCATGCCGAAGTTACAACGGAAAAATCATCGGATGCCACCCTGCTTGAACTAGTCAGGGGTATCTTTGTGGGACACCGTTCCGAGCAGCTTGGAAATATGCACATGTTTCTGCAGTACGATCAAAAGTCAGATCGTATGGTCCTAAAAAAGGCAAAATATGTAAACACAAAAGAAGCCAGAAAAGAATGGAACCAATGGGATGAATGGAAGGAGGCCCTGGAATGATGGGTTTCCTTCCTCATTTCCGCGGCAACATCCCATCAAAATCCATCGTCAAAATCCTCTTTCCATACACGGTCATAGTAGTATTCATAATACTCAGGCATGCCTTCTTCGATAAGCTTACTTTTCCCCGTTTTGCGGTCAAAGAGAAGAAAATACTTCTCGTCCTCCGGCTCCAGATATTGATATGTATCCGGATTCAGATATGCCCGTTCCTCTTCGATGGCGGCAAAGGAAGCCGCATTGTAACATAATTCCTCTATTCCCTCCGCCTCCCCGGCATGGATACCAAAAGAATAATCGTCAAATTTCTTTGGTTCTCCTCTTTTTTTTCCGTATTTGCGAATGCATTCTGTCAACTTTTCTTCATACTGCAGCTCGCCTTCTGTTCCCAGCTCCCGGCTTAAGATGACATCCTGTGCATTCCAGCATGTCCCCTCTGTCCATTCCAGAAACAGAATGAGATACAGGCGGTTGCCCACAGCTTTCAGATCCACTTCACATCCCTTGAGCGAGTTCTTTTTCATCCCGGCTTTCTCTGAAAGCACATTCTTTATCTCCCGCTCTGTCACAAATACTTTCATTTCCTGTGTGGAAAAATCCACACGATTTACTTCCCCCCACACTGGATCTCCATTGGTATACGAGCTATAATAGAGACCATCGTCGGCAAGCGTCTCTGAATCCCTGTCATCTTCGTCCATCTCAGGCAGTGGTATATGGATCATCTTATCCGTTTTAATGTCCCATACTCCGATAGTATCCCTATCATCCTCATGACCATATAAAATGGTTTTCTCTTTTAGCGTTTGAACTCCTGTACAATATTCCAAAGGTACGATCTCTCCTTTTTTCTGCTTCCTGTCATACCTCCACATCCCCCTTGAACCATATGGAATATAATAGATCGAATCTCCATCCATCTGCGGGTAGGAATCATAGGAGAGCTCCGGTATGTCCTCTAGGCATTCTTCTTTTTCTAAAATCGGCGTTTCTGAACCGTCCTCATCAGAGACGAGCGGTATACTGTAGATCCTATATTTATCCTCTTCCTCTTCGAGTTCCCCATCCCATAAACTTTTTGTATAGTATATCCTGTCCCTTTCAACAAGAAGCAGGCCAAGCAGCTGTCCTTTTATATGATATATTTTTTTCTTATTTGTTTTTACACAATACTGTATCAATTCATCATTTTCACAATCTGCCATATAAAGACAGTTTGCCGAACAAAATTGGTGGCTCTCGAGAGACGTATTGGCAGATTCATTTTTCTTATCCTGTTTCTCTGTCCCCTCCGGACGGACCGCCTCCCCGGATACCGCTCTCCCCGACACCGCTTCTCCGGATACTGCGCTTTCAGAAACCGTCCCCCTCTGCGAATTTCCCGTAAATTCACCACCGCAGCCGGATACCAGCACGGATATGATACAAAACAAACTCAAATTCAAATAAGGAACTAATTTTTTCAATTTTTATGAAACCTCCTTTACAAACAGATTACAACATCTGCCCTTCTTCTTCCGAAATTCAGATAATTTTAATCTTCACTGCGCCTACATAGGTTTTGAATCGTTACTCAGCTCTTCACTTCCATCCCTTAACTACATTTAAAAATAACTTTTTATATTGTTCATCTTTCTCAGCCAATGCAGCAAATGTCGTATTTTCAAACCATTCCGTAACTTCCTTTAAATTTTCTATAGCCTTGCATACGCTTTCTCGCCTAGTATTCAAAAATCGCCCTTCCTCTTCGAGATATCCCCGAATATACATAAGATTTGCCAATGCAAACATTTTTAGTTCTGCTCCTTCTTCAAAATACACATAAGAACATAGCATAACAGCCGCAAAATATAAAAAACCACGGTCCTCTACTAATCGTTTATGAATCCAATACATACAAACTGCATACTCTGTCTTTGGAATCTGGGTGATTCCATTTAATAATATTTCCCCAATTCCCCTGTTCAGCCTTCTGGAACCACCTAAATCAAGATGAAAAGCATTTAATGGTCCGTCCGCAAATCCTTCTTTTTCATCCACCTGTTCTAAAGGAGCCTTAATATAATGTTCAATAAAAAAAGTTGTTATTTTACTTTTTTCCGCTGGTGTCCCCATCCTGCTAATACTACAGAACAGACTACAAAAGTCATAAAAATAATGTGCTGAGATATCTTCCCTGTGCTTTTGCAAAAAATCCTGGATTTGTGAAATTAAAACCAACACGTCATTTTCTTCTGCCAGCCTCCAATTCTGATTTGTACATTTATGCTGAACCTCTTTCATAACTCTGGAATCATACCCTGATAGAATTTTTTCATCATCTAATTTTCTCAGTGTTTCATCCAGGCACACTTGAATACTTCCCATATCTGGTTCTTTACGTTCTGAAAGAGATTTAATTTCGATCAGTTCCTTCAATTCATCATAGATTTCGCACGGCGCTATATCCTTACACATATCAATAAAACGATGGAGCGCATCTTTTATTTCGTCTTTTCTTTCTAAATGTAAACTAATACAGAGTTCATAAACAATCTCACTTTTCACATTCATTTCGCCCTCTTCATCCCACTGCGAAATCGTTTTGAGCATTTTTTTGCAATCCTCCAACGGCATATAACATAAAGCCCGCTCCCCCAACTTTTCATTTGAGCGATACATATGAGGGTTGTTATACACCCGCTGAATAATTGGCATAACAATCTGCCATTCCGCATTCGTCAATCGTTCAGCAACATCTGAGATAAAATCAAACTCACCAAGATTAATATATTCTTTACAAGTTTGAATATAATTATCATAAACAGGCAGCCAACGTAATACTATTGAAAGTTCTTCTTCCTGCAACTCTTTTATCATACTCTCAATCCACTCAATCGCATACCTCCATGTACATTTACATTCGTTATTTACAATAAATTGAATAACTTCTGAAAATCCCTGTGGATACTGCACTTTCATTGTTTCAATTAATTTCTTTCTCTCATTCTCCTCAAAGCATTCATTGTCCATGCCTTGTATACAAGTAATAATAGCTTTTGGCAAATCAGTAGGATATCCACAGTATTTTCCATATTTATCACGATACATTGAATTACTGTACAACCAAAGAGTATAATTACGCACAGACTCCAAATATTCTCCCAGATTCCACATCCGTATCCCTTCTACACAACGTAGGGAGATCAAACGAAGCAACTCCATCCGTTTATTAGCAGCTTTTCTAGGTTTCGATCGTATTTCTGCCAATAAGTTTTCTATCTTCGCTTCTCTTGCTTGCCAGTATGCAGAAAATGCCTGCTCCTCTGCTGCACGCTGATAACGGTATATTCCTGCATATTCAAATTTCGTATCAATCCCTTTTATTTCAATATCGTTCCATTGAATCACTGGTCTTGTCATATTTTGAAACCCCTGTATGGCACTAAATTGGTCCTTATTTAACACACCATCCCGAATCAATTCTGGAATTATTTGTGCTACCATCTTCCAATCTGCACGATAAAAATATGTCCATGCCTTTGCAAGACTTGGTATATCAGCCTGATTCAAGATTTCATCTGTTACGCAAAGATTTCTATGTAAAATATCATATTGAAAACTAAGCTGCTCTTCTAAATCTAATATCTTCTTCGATAAGGCGTCTATTTTAACATGTTCCTTCATATAACGAGACACTCTTCTCCAAGAGTCTCCTTCTCCATCCCAAAACCAAAACAAACCAATAATTGTACAACACAAAAGCTCTGTTGCCATATCTTCCTTAAGCAAACTATAGTCCGTTTCACATAAAAACTTCTCATAATCTAAAATATATTTCTCTGAGATTCTAGGCAGCAAAAAGCAAAATAGTACATCCAACAATTTACTATATGTACAATCTCTTTTTATTTTATTTGATAGTAAGCGCTCTACAATAGAGTGCCTTATATAATCATTCAATCCATGAGATAA
>CAJUFM010000069.1 GCA_910585745.1 uncultured Eubacterium sp.
TTACAGCGTATTCTTGCTGCTCCAGTAGAAAAACTGTATACCTTCAGCGTGAAAGAAGCGGTGCAGAAGGAATTGGATCAGGTGGTAAAAAGATATTTTTTGACAAGAGTAGACCGCCGGTTTCAGACAATTGAGTTTATGGAAATGCTAGATCTCGTTTGAACATTTTCCCGTGTGAAAATATTCCTCCAGATTGGAAAGGGTGACGCTGGCGATATTTTTCAGCGCTTCCTCCGTGAGAAAGGCCTGGTGGGAGGTTAGGATCACATTGGGTCTGGATACCAGGATGGAGAGGATATCATCTTTGATCACGATATTGGAGAAATCCTCATAAAATAGATCCGATTCCTCCTCGTACACGTCCAGTCCAGCTGCTCCGATCCTGCCAGAGGTCAGCCCATCCAGAAGCGCCTGGCTCTCGATCAGGCTTCCCCTGGAGGTGTTGATGATATAGACACCCCGTTTCATACGGGCAATGCTGTCTTTGTTGATGAGATGGTGGGATTCCCTGGTCAGCGGACAGTGGAGGGATATGATGTCGCTTTTGGCAAACAGGGTGTCCAGGTCCGCATAAGGAATATCCGAATCCTTTACCGGATAGGGATCATAGGCGATGATCTCCGCTCCGAACCCCCGGCAGATATTGATAAATACCCGTCCGATCTGGCCGGTACCGATGACGCCGATGGTCTTGCCGTGGATATCAAAACCGATCAGGCGGTTCAGGCTGAAATTAAAGTCCCTGGTCCGGATGTATGCTTTGTGAATTTTCCGGTTTAACGTGAGAAGCAGCGCCATGGCATGCTCTGCCACAGCGTAGGGAGAGTAATAGGGAACCCGGAGTACTTTTACCTTTCCCTTTGCTGCCTGAATGTCTACATTGTTAAAACCGGAGCACCGCATGGCGAGAACCGGCACCTGCTCTTCGTGCAGGGTATCGATCACCTTCTTGTCGATCTCATCATTGACAAAGGCGATAACACCGTCATAACCTCTTACTAGTTTACAGGTTTTGGGAGTCAGTTTTCCTTCAAAATAATCAATTTCTAATGATTCATTGTATTCATCAAACCATATTCTGTCGTATGGCTTCGTATCAAAAAAAGCGATTTTTTTCATGTTTTCCTCCATTCTTCTGTATTATCCCCCAACGGCAGAACCGCCGGGGAAATGCCATGTTATCCCTATCGTTTCCGGTTGTTTATCCGAATATACATAGCGGTTTTTTCACAAAATGACAAAAATTTCATACAATGAGGTATATCCACAGGGGAGGCAGCGTATGGGAAATATTTTGTCATTTCGTCATATATCCTATTCCTACCACAGTGTAAACGGAGAAACCCTCGCTTTAGATGATCTGAGTTTTGATGTGAAAGACGGAGAATTTCTCGCTGTCGTCGGTCCCAGCGGCTGCGGCAAATCCACCCTGCTTTCTATCATTGCCGGCCTTATAGAGCCGGATTCCGGAGAGGTTTTGATTGGAAATACACAGCGGGATAAATCGGGTGTGAATATCGGTTACATGCTCCAGAGGGATCATCTTCTGGACTGGAAAAATACCTGGCAGAATGCGGCGCTGGGTTTATCGATCCAGAAGAAAAATCAGGATAGGGATAAGATCATGCTTCTGAATCATCTGTTTCAGACCTATGGTCTGGTGTCTTTTGAAAAGGCAAAGCCATCGGAGCTCTCCGGCGGCATGCGGCAGAGAGTCGCCCTGATCCGTACACTGTTGATGGAACCGGATCTGCTTCTTCTGGACGAACCATTTTCCGCGCTGGATTACCAGACCAGACTGGAAGTCTCGGATGATATCTGGAAAATCATAAAAAAAGAAAAAAAGACGGCGATCCTTATCACCCATGATATTTCGGAAGCTATCAGTATGGGTGACCGGGTTCTGGTCCTCAGCTCAAGACCGGCGCGGTTAAAAAAAGAGATTTCCATCGATCTCAGCTATGAAGGGGAGATCACTCCATTTAAGGCAAGAAGTACACCGGAATTTCAAGATTATTTCAATGAAATATGGGAGGAACTGAACGGTGGAAAATAAAATATCGATCCGAAGATTAAAACGTAGCCTCACCGGGGATATATCGGAACGCCAGAGGGAATTTATTCTTTCCTGCATCCGCCAGAAAAGGAAAGTTAGGATACTCCAGATCAGCATATTTGTTCTTTTTATCCTGGTCTGGGAAGTGACCGCTCACTTTGGCATCATTGATCCCTTTGTTTTCAGCAGTCCCTCCCGCATGGCAGAATGTTTTGTCCAGCTCTCAGCAGACGGGAGCATTTACTATCACATCGGAGTGACGTTGTTTGAAACCTTTTTAAGCTTCTTTTTTATTATGTTTTTGGGGATTCTCATTGCTATCCTGCTCTGGTGGAACGATACGGTGGCAAAGGTGAGTGAGCCCTATCTGGTGGTGCTGAACAGTCTGCCAAAGACTGCCCTTGCCCCGGTGTTTATCGTCTGGCTGGGAAATAATATGAAGACCATTATAGTGGCGGCTGTATCGGTGGCCGTCTTTGGAAGCATTATCACATTGTTTACCGCCTTCTGTTCCGTGGAAGAGGAAAAGATCAAGCTGATCCGCACGCTGGGAGGAAACCGCATCGATATACTGAGGTATATTGTCCTGCCGGGAAATGCCCATACCATCGTCAGCAATATGAAGGTCAATATTGGACTGTCCCTGGTGGGCGTCATTATCGGTGAATTTCTTGCCGCCAATGCGGGGCTGGGTTATCTGATCGTATACGGCAGCCAGGTATTTAAGCTGGATTATGTGATCTTAAGCATTGTGATCCTGTGTATTGTGGCGACAGGGCTCTACAAAGGGCTGGAGGCGCTGGAAAAGCGCTGGTGAAATCATAAAATTTTTATTAAGGAAAAGTCTGGGAAACGCTTGGAACAGCTGTTTTGCCGGACTTTTTTGCCCGGGGAAAAGGAGACCAGGGAAACGACACACAGTACCCTTGTATTTTTTTGTTGAAATATGCGTAAAAATATGGTAGCATTACCCAAAATGGCTAAAACATTGAACAGAGTCATGGAAAATATCATGCTTGCATAAATATTTTCCATGACCTTGTGAGTGTCTATCATGAGGAACGGAGCAATGCGACAGGCTGGTGTTTTAGTCACGAAATTATTTGTGCCGCCCCTGGCGGCATATTTTGAAAGAAAGGAAGCGAGAGAATGAGGAGATTAATTGCTATTCTGCTCACCGGATGTCTGGCTTTTCAAGCCTGGACAGCGGCGGCTGTACCGGCAAGTGCTGGTTCCCAGACGGAAAAAACAGCCCTGGAGAGCAGTGAAAATTCGGATCGTGAAAGTGTGTCACAGACAGAGAGCGGACTGGAAGTGGAAGTCCGGTCTTCCCGTCTGTTCCCTTTTCAGGGAAAGGCAACGGTACAGATCCGTGGCGGCGAGGTGGAAGAATCCAAAGAACTGGATTTTAGTGGTTCCGATTTGACCTCAGAAAGCCAGCGGTTTGATGTCCCCCAGGGAGATTACACGGTTACGATCAAGTCCGATAAATTTGCTGACTACAAACAGAAGGTTCAGGTGTCCAAGGGCTGGGTATCAAAGATTCAGGTCTGGGCAGCCAGGTTTGAGAACGGAAGAGGCGCCAGTCCCGGATGGATCCGTCAGGGAGACATCAATGGGGATGGCGTGATTGACCAGAAGGATACTGAACTGATGTTATCAGCGGTGCGAGAAGAACCGAAAAAAAGCGATACCGACCTGAACCAGGATGGAAATACGGATCTTGTGGATTTACAGAACATGGTACAGGGAATCGATGAAAAACAGGAATCCAATATCGAAAAGCTGGCTCTTCTCAGAAAAGTGCAGACCGTCGGGGGGACAGCAGTAGAGGGAAGCATGGAAGCCTTTCTCAGCCATTCCGAAGGCATTGTTTTGAAACCATCCGATACTGGTGCTGCAATCTCAGCAGACAATCCAGTGGCCCTTGAATTTACATTAGCAGAGGATGGGGCACAGGATATGGAAGATATCCCTAAGATACAGGGGATGGCTATTCATGCGCCAATGAAAGCGGAAGAAGGCGAAGATGTGTCCAGTGAGATCCTGGATGGAGAAGCACAAGTAGTTGCCGTGGATGAGAAGGGGAATGAACAGGAGCTGACGCTTCCTCTTGCCTCAGAATCGAAGCAGAGCATGTCATTAAGAGCATATTCGGCAGATCCGAAGGTTCATGTGGATGCAGACGGTTCACTGATTCTGGATTTCGGAACCCAGATCGCTGTTAAGAGAGTGACGATCAAGATCACCGGTACAAAAAAAACTGAGCCGTTGGTTAACCTGGCGAAAGTGGAGTTTGTAAACAACATGGAGGACCGCATCGCCCCTCCGGATCTTGACATACCGACACTGAATGCCCCGGTATCAGAAAATAGGGCTTTGACAGTGTCCTGGGATGCGCAGGCCAATATTACAGGTTATGAAGTCTATGTGTCTGGACCAGTGAAAGGGCAGGCAGAAAATGAGACACAGATCATCCGTGTCTCCGATACACTACATACGATCAGTGGGATCAATGACAAAGAGCTGATCAATTATGAAAAGTATAAGATAAAGGTACGTTCGGTAAATGGGGATTGGAAGAGTCCCTGGTCCAATGAGCAGACCGGAATCCCCAAACCTCAGAAGCTGCCTGCTCCCCCGGACTATGTGAAAGCAGAAGGGGGATACCGCTCCATCAGTGTGTCATGGAAGGACATGGAAGATGCAGCTGGCTATATGGTATATTACAAAAAGTCAACAGATACAGAATTTAAGCCAGTAGTGAAGGATTTCCAGCCAGTACAGGCGGGAACCGGAAAGCTGGAGGATGCACGTTATGTGATATCTGGACTGGAGGACAATGTAGAATATTCGGTGTATGTCATAAGCTGGAATGAGCTGGGATGGGGCAAGGCTTCCCTTGTATCCTCAGCAGTTACGAAGGATGACGGCCCGCCTCAGCTTCCGACCTATAAGCTGTTAAATACCTCCAAAGGTGAGGGAGTATTGAGCGATCATATCGTAAATGCTACAATCGGTGGAAGCGGGGGAGCTAAGATGGTTAGCAGCCCGCTGGATACAACCGCTGGCAGTGCTCTGGGACTGGTGGATAATAATTTTGGATCCTACTGGATCAAGTCTGACTGGGATGACGGAGTCGCTTATCCAAGTCTTGGCAAGGGAATGATCATAACACTGGATGACGATTATCCGATGAACTATATGACTTTTGCAGCCGCGGATCAGAAGACCTCGGTGGATGTTGTGAGGATCGGATACTGGAACAAGGAAAATCCAGATAAGGAGCAGATCGTAAACGCCCGCCTGATCCAGAAAAAAGATGAAAATAATAATCCTTATTATATTATAAAATTTGACGGCGCCATCACGGCGAATAAGATCCACATGTGCCTTGGCAGAAGCTGGGGAGGTTCTGGAGATCTCATGGTAGGAGAGATACATTTTCACAAATATGACTCCCTGGAAGATGATATTATGGGGCTGTATGAAGATGAAATGCATACGACCCTGCGCAAAGATGTGACAGAAGCTGTTATTGCTGCCCTGGAAGAACGGCTCAATACGATAGATGAAGAGAGCGGAGAAAAACATCCTCTGTTCCAGGAGCTGACACTGGAGATCAAGACGGCAAGGGAGATATTGAATTCCAAGCTGGATCCTTCTTTTGAAGTGGAAAACAGGATCACAGGGCAGAAGGATAAACATCTTGGCTTTAGCGGCTTAAATCCGTGGCAGCCGTTGGGAAAGGCTGCCTATGCTGGTGAGACACTTCTGGTATATGTGGGACATAATACAAAGAGAACCGGAGATTCCACCAATCTGCAGCTGATCGTGACCCAGCATCACGCAGAGGCAAATAGTCTTGCCAAAGGGATCAATCTAAAGATAGGAAGAAATGAGATTACGGTTCCGCAGCTCACTTCCAATACATTTGAGAGGGGCGGTCAGCTCTACATCGCTTACACAGGAAATAATTCCTCTGACCAGTATGCTGTCCGCATCAGTGGCGGTAGCAGTATTCCAGTATTAAGCGTCTACGGGAAGACCGGCGGTGAGCGGACGGAGGCGATCAGCGCCTATGTAAAACAGCTTGAGAGCTATGTAAACACGATTCAGCCGGGACACGATGAAAAACATACTGGCACAAAAAATGTAGATTATGATTACGATGTAACCAATTGTATCCTGAATGCGACAGATATCATGATGAAGGATATGATGTATTCGGTTCCGGCTACGCAGGTCTGGGCGGCGATCAAGAATGCAGAAGATAAAACAGAAAAATTAAATAACTCCCTGAAGGCGATGGAAGATACAATGACATTGTTCTATCAGCACAAGGGCCTCAGTGATGATGCAGGCGCCAAGAGAGGTAACAATGCCCTGCCTGCACAGCATCTGAATATACGGTATATGAGAATGTTCGCTGGCGCATTTATGTATGCGGCGGGTAACCACATTGGAGTGGAGTGGGGATCCACCACACTGGCAGGCGGACCGAATGACTGGTCTGGTTTCGGATGGGGTGTTGCCCATGAGATCGGCCATAATATCAACCAGGGAACTTATGCGGTGGCAGAGATCACCAACAACTATTTTGCACAGCTTCTGACGAAGACGCCGGGCAAGACCAGGTTCCAATATCCTAAGGTATACGAGAAGGTGACCTCTGGAACCATTGGCCGTTCTTCCAATGTGAGTACACAGCTGGCATTATACTGGCAGCTCCATCTGGCATTTGATGATCATACGGATGACAGACATATCTTTGATGATTATGAAGAGCAGTTTAATAACCTCTTCTTTGCCCGTGTGGATACTTATTCCAGAAATCCTGATAAAGCACCACAGTCAGGCCTGTCATTGAAGGGAGGCACGGATCAGAATCTTATGCGTCTCGCCTGTGCCGCAGCAAATAAAAATATTCTGCCGTTTTTCCAGCGGTGGGGCATGGTGCCGGATGAGGAAACAAAGGCTTACGCCCAGAAATATGGAGAAGCAGAGACAAAGGCTTTGTATTATGTAAATGACGATGCCAGAGATTACCGCGCAGCCCATACCGGCGAAGAGGGAACGATTTTGAACCAGGATGTGGTAA
The DNA here is from genome assembly GCA_910585745.1 of uncultured Eubacterium sp. Taxonomy (GTDB): domain Bacteria; phylum Bacillota; class Clostridia; order Lachnospirales; family Lachnospiraceae; genus Eubacterium_F. The sequence goes on from CAJUFM010000069.1 coordinate 7,158, forward strand.
CTGCTACCGTGGCGGCGAAATCAAACCAGGTAGAGGTTACGATTGCAACGGAACAGAACAAGGATCTGATACTTGGTTATGAGATTATAAGAAGCATGACTTCTAATGGAAAAAAAGAGACGAAAGTAGTTGGCTTCCAGCCAATTGACACCGCTCAGAACACGGTATATGTGGATTCCATTTCCTCCATAAACAACAGGGTTATGGAGTATGAGGTACGGGCAGTGGATAAGTATCTAAACTATTCCAATTCAGCTCAGGCGGGATCTGTTAAGATCCAGACAGATGGTGTGCTGGATAAAACGGAATGGACTGTTGAAACCACCATGACGTCAGAGGATGATGTGGCGATTGATTCGGATATCGAAGATCCAGACAGTGGGTATCATGCAGAAGATCCGGGCAGCATCGGTGAAAAGAAAGTACACAGCATCGACCGGATTCTCGATCAGGACAGAACAGAGGCTGGGACTTATCACGGTATAAGCGAAGGAAACGCAGTGATCACTATCGATATGCACAAGACAGAGCAGGTAACAGCATTGAAATATCAGGGCGATGCCCTGACCGGGATGACCATCGAGGTCAGTCCAGATGGAAGCGCGTGGACGGTAGTAAAAGAAGGTTATACAGGATTGTCTGGAACCGGGGAACAGACTGTGTGGTTTGATTCTGTGAAGGAAGATTTAAGAGACAGCTGGATCGGTACCTACGATGCCAGATATGTGAAAATGACCATTCCGCAGTCCGGTGAGATTGCGATCCAGGAGATTGAGATATGCGGGCCATCGGGAGACAATCTGGAATTTATGGAAGCAGAAGAGAATACGCCGGCAGTTGGCGTGCTGACTTCAGACTATAAGTATGGCAGCCAGGATTCGGATGTAATTAAAAAAGGTTCTTTGATATTTACAGGAACCTATAAAGGAAACCCTGCTTACAATGTCGTTGTATTGTATGATACAGAAGGAAATGTAATTGGTGCAAAAGAGGACGCTGTTCAGGCAGGCCAGGTTATTTTTGCCGAAGTACCAGAACAGGGAAATCTTGGCGAGACCTCAAACGGAACATGGGTATACTATGTAGAGCCTGGTCAGTGGGATGCCGCTTCCCTGCAGAAGATCAAGGGGGTTCGCGGTGAACTTTACCGGGTGGACGATGCCCTGACGTTAGAAGGAGAGCGTATCGTCAGTGATACCCAGGTGATCCAGCTTCCGGATTCTCTGCCGGATATTACATTAACAGGATCCAAATACGGATCGTGACATGGATAGGGAGGTTCGTGAGAAAAATGAAAAAAATTATATTATTCTTCGTGGCAGCACTTTTGCTTGCTGCCACGGTTCCCACGGCTGCCAGAGCGGCAGGAAACGGCAGTGGTACCCTTAGCGTAGACAAAAATAATGTGTCTGTTTCGCTGACCATACCAGGGGGAAAGACAAAGACCATCACGTCCCTGCGTGTGCAGCTGCGGGTGTCAGCCACCAGTGGTACGATGGATCAGCCGGATTTCACCTTTGACGCTTCGATTCCAAGTACCGTGAAAAGTGCTGCGGTTAAAAAAGAGGGCAGCGCCTATATGGTGGATATCATTTTGTCGGGGAAAAAGAATCAGGATATATTCAAAAACAGTGACAATGCCAAGCTTGGAATTCTGTCCGTGAAGCCTGCCAGCACGGACTATCAGATCAAAATAGAATTTGTAGGTAAGGCAGATGGCGTCAATGGTCCTGTTATAAAGTATGCGGAAAGCAGCAGTCTGTCGGAGGTGACACTTTCGCTGTCCAATGCTCTTCCAGCGACCGTGGGGTCAGCGGCTCATACGACGACCACGCCGCCTTCCGGAAAGACTTTGAGCAAACCGAAACTGACTGCCACAGTAAAGAAAGGAAAGAACCGCGTCTATTTTAAGTGGAACAAGATCAGTGGCGCCAGTGGATACAGGCTTTACCTATACGATGAAAAAACGAAAAAGTACAAGAAGATAAAGACGATTACAAAAGGAGGAACAACATCCTATTCTAAAAAGTATGGGTATGCTTCCTCTCACCGCTTCCGCCTCCGTGCGTTTAAAACAGAGACAGGCGGAGCAAAGACTTATAGCAGCTACAGTTCGACTGTTAAGGTTACGGTGCCGCCAGCTAAGGTCAAAAAGTTCTCGGCGGAATACTGGAGTGACGGAAAGGCTGCCCTCCTGTGGAAGAAGGTCAGCAAGGCCAAAGGTTATCAGATATACCGGAGTAGGAAAAAGAACGGAAAATACCTCCGCGTAAAAACAATCCGAAAGGGTAAGGTCACCAAATGCACCAGCATAAAACATAAACTCGGCAAAACCTATTATTATAAGATCAGAGCTTATGTAACCGGTGCAGATAAAAAACGGGTTTATGGTAAATTCAGCGCAGTGGTGCCATACAAAAATAAGGGTAAACAATAGATATGTAAAATAAAAAAAATCCTTTTCTATCTTCCCCAAATAGTGTATACTATAATAAAAATGATGTTGGGGTCAAAAAGTATTTTGCCCCCAACGGATGCTACGGATTGCTTCGTTGTTTCACAACTTCCGCAATCCTTCAAACATTCGAAATCCGCTGATTTACTTTGTAAATCGCTTCTTTCTCATGTTTGGCGGGTCTCAAGTTCAAATGCGAATAAGTTCGTCAGAACTTATTTATCATACAAGTATGAACGGCATTTTGACCTTTTGACCCTGGCATCATATTACTTATGGGATACCATGTGAATGGAGGGAAAGACATGAAAAGGATTTTATTTGTAGCTTCAGAATGTGTACCATTTATTAAAACGGGCGGTCTCGCCGATGTTGTGGGGTCACTGCCAAAATACTTTAATAAAGATGAATTCGATGTCCGGGTTATGATCCCCAAATATACGGCGATCCCGGATGAATATAGGAATCAGATGCAGTTTGTCACTCATTTCTATCTTGAACTCGCATGGCGTAAGCAGTATGTGGGGATTTTTGAGATGGAATATCAGGGAGTCAAATTTTATTTTCTTGATAATGAGTTTTATTTTAATGGAAATACACCATATGGGGAGATCTATCAGGATATAGAGAAGTTTGCTTTTTTTGGAAAAGCGGCGTTGTCTTCCCTTCCGCTGATTGATTTTCGTCCAGACATTATCCACTGTCACGACTGGCAGACCGGTTTGATCCCGGTATATTTGAAAGATTCTTTTCAGCAGGGGGATTTTTTCCGTGGCATCAAGTCCATCATGACGATCCACAATCTAAAATTCCAGGGGATCTGGGACAAGAAAACGGTGATGGATACCGCCGGACTGGACGCTTATTATTTCACACCGGATAAACTGGAGGCATATGGGGATGCCAATTATCTGAAAGGTGGAATTGTGTACGCAGACCAGATCACTACCGTCAGCGATACATACGCTGAAGAGATCAAGACGCCGTTTTATGGAGAAAAACTGGATGGCCTCATCAATGCCAAGGCGGGCTGCCTTACGGGGATCGTAAATGGACTGGATTATGATGAGTACAATCCTTCCACGGATCCGATGATCGCGGCACACTACGATGCCAGAACCTTCCGCAAAGAAAAGATTAAGAACAAACGGGCGTTGCAGAAGGAACTGGGACTTGCCCAGGATGATAAAAAGTTTATGATCGGTATCGTATCCAGACTTACCGACCAGAAAGGGTTTGACCTTATTGATTATGTCATCGAGGAGATCTGTGCGGAGGATACCCAGCTCGTGGTCCTGGGAACCGGTGAGGAAAAATACGAGCACCTTTTCCGCCATTTTGCATGGAAATATCCAGAGCGCGTATCGGCGAATATTTTTTATTCCAATGAGCGCTCCCACAAAATATATGCTTCCTGTGATGCCTTTCTGATGCCATCTCTGTTTGAACCCTGTGGGCTCAGCCAGCTGATGAGCCTCCGCTATGGAACGGTACCCATCGTCCGGGAGACAGGCGGACTGAAGGATACGGTGGAGCCTTACAATGAGTACGAGAGCAAGGGAACCGGTTTTTCCTTTGCCAACTATAATGCTCATGAGATGCTAAACACGATCCGTTACGCCAAATATATCTATTACGATAAGAGACGCGATTGGAACAAGATCATTGACCGCGGCATGGCGATGGACTTTTCCTGGGCGAATTCCGCCAGAAAATACGAAGATCTGTATAACAGGATGTGATGCTGCCAGGGTCAAAGGTCAAAATGCCGTTCATGCTTGCATGAAACAGCAGTAGCCAGAGTTCCAAGGCCATTAGCCATGGCATGGAGTTTACCTAAATTTTTCAGCCGGTGAAGACATTTCTTTTCGGGGAGGTGTCTTCTCCGGCTTGTTATTTGTGCGGAAGGTGCAAGACATGGCGCCGCCCGTGAACGTGGGAAACTCACAAAGCATGTTTCTCATCGTTCAGCCTGACGCTCGTGGTTTGGGCATGCAACAGCAGAAATTTCAAAAAAAACGATATTACCCCTTGAAATTTGCTTGGTAATTGGTTAGAATAGGAAGCAGAGAGTTTGTATAAATTTTAACAAACGTAAATCAAGTATATTTTTTTTAGGAGGAATCGACAAATGGCAGTAAAAGTAGCGATTAACGGATTCGGACGTATCGGACGTCTTGCATTCAGACAGATGTTTGGAGCAGAAGGTTATGAAGTAGTAGCGATCAATGATTTGACAAGCCCTAAGATGCTTGCTCACTTGTTGAAATATGATTCAGCTCAGGGTAAATATGCTCTTGCTGATAAAGTTTCTGCAACAGATGATTCTATCATTGTAGACGGAAAAGAGATCAAAATTTACGCAGAGGCAGATGCAGCGAAACTTCCATGGGGCGACCTGAAAGTTGACGTTGTACTTGAGTGTACAGGTTTCTATACATCCAAGGACAAGGCTTCCGCTCATATCACAGCAGGTGCCCGTAAAGTAGTTATCTCCGCACCAGCAGGAAATGATCTTCCTACCATCGTATACAATGTAAACCATGAGACACTGAAGCCAGAGGATACTGTTATTTCAGCAGCTTCCTGTACAACAAACTGCCTGGCACCTATGGCTAAGGCATTGAATGAGCTGGCACCGGTTAAATCTGGTATCATGAGCACAATCCACTCTTACACAGGAGACCAGATGACTCTGGATGGTCCTCAGAGAAAGGGTGACCTCAGAAGATCCCGTGCCGCAGCAGTAAATATCGTTCCTAACAGCACAGGTGCTGCCAAAGCGATCGGTCTTGTTATTCCAGAACTGAATGGTAAACTCATCGGTTCTGCACAGCGTGTACCATGTCCTACAGGTTCTACTACAATTCTCGTAGCAGTGGTAGAAGGAAAAGTTACTGTTGATGAGATCAACGCTAAGATGAAAGCATCCGCTACAGAGTCCTATGCTTACAATGAGGACGAGATCGTATCTTCCGATATTGTTGGTGCTACAGCAGGTTCTATCTTCGACGCAACTCAGACTATGGTATCTCCTATGGATGATGGAAATACACAGGTTCAGGTTGTTTCCTGGTATGACAATGAGAACTCTTACACAAGCCAGATGGTAAGGACAATCAAATATTTCAGTGAATTGGCTTAATATACGGAAGATTGTCCGCCGATGATCGATGCTTCGGCGAATATAAATTTGAAACCCAAACGGGTCCGGTCTGTAAGGACCGGACCCGTTTTCAATCCGACTCAGGTTTCAGACTGAAACAGGAACTATTTTGAAAGGAGATTCATTCAATGTTAAATAAAAAGTCAGTAGATGATATTAATGTAAAAGGACAGAAGGTGCTGGTTCGGTGTGATTTTAATGTACCTCTTCAGGATGGAAAGATTACGGACGAGAACCGTCTTGTAGCAGCGCTTCCTACGATCAAAAAACTTATTGCGGATGGCGGAAAGGTGATCCTTTGCTCCCATCTCGGAAAGCCAAAAGGAGAGCCAAAACCAGAGCTGTCTCTTGCGCCGGTAGCAGAACGTCTTTCTGAGCTTCTGGGACAGGAAGTCAAATTTGCAGCGGATGCCAATGTAGTAGGTGACAATGCAAAGGCAGCGGTAGAGGCTATGAAGGACGGAGAAGTAGTTCTTCTTGAAAATACCCGTTACCGTGCAGAGGAGACAAAGAACGAAGAGGCATTTTCCAAAGACCTGGCTTCTCTGGCAGATGTATTTGTAAACGATGCATTTGGTACAGCCCACAGGGCACACTGCTCCAATGTAGGTGTTACGAATTATGTGGATACGGCAGTGGTTGGATATCTGATGCAGAAAGAGATCGATTTCCTCGGAAATGCAGTGAACAATCCAGAGAGACCATTTGTAGCCATCCTAGGTGGGGCAAAGGTTTCTTCTAAGATCTCGGTTATCAACAACCTGCTTGACAAAGTAGATACGCTGATCATCGGCGGTGGTATGGCATATACTTTCATGGCTGCCCACGGAGAAGAAGTTGGAAAATCCCTTCTGGAAGAGGATTACAAGCAGTATGCCCTGGATATGGAGAAGAAGGCAGAGGAGAAAGGCGTTAAGCTTCTCATCCCTATCGACACTGTGGTAGCAGATGATTTTTCTAATGATGCGAACACGAAGATCGTTGGACGCGGTGAGATCCCGGCAGATATGGAAGGGCTTGATATCGGACCAAAGACATCGGAGCTTTTTGCAGAGGCAGTGGCTGGAGCAAAGACTGTTGTGTGGAATGGACCGATGGGCTGCTTTGAAATGCCGAATTTTGCTAAAGGAACTATCGCAGTGGCTGAGGCCATGGCAAAACTGGAAGGCGCTACTACGATCATTGGTGGCGGAGACAGTGCGGCAGCAGTAAACCAGCTGGGATTTGGCGACAAGATGACACATATTTCTACCGGCGGCGGTGCTTCTCTTGAGTTCCTGGAAGGAAAAGAGCTTCCAGGTGTGGCGGCTGCTGACGACAAATAGGAATGGGTTTATCTGCTTGAATAGATTAATGATCCGTGAAGGAGGAAGAAAATAAATTATGGCTAGAAAGAAAATAATTGCCGGCAACTGGAAGATGAACAAGACACCAAGTGAAGCGGTTGCACTGGTAAATGAATTAAAACCTCTTGTGGCAAATGAGGAAGCGGATGTAGTATTCTGTGTACCTGCCATCGATATCATCCCTTGTGTGGAAGCTGCAAAGGGAAGCAATATCCAAATTGGTGCTGAGAATATGTACTATGAAGAGAGCGGTGCCTATACTGGCGAGATCGCTCCCAACATGCTAACCGATGCGGGAGTGAAATACGTGGTGATCGGACACTCTGAGAGACGTGAGTACTTTGCAGAGACCGACGAAACAGTAAATAAGAAGGTGCTGAAAGCATTTGAACATGGTATCACGCCGATCATCTGCTGTGGGGAGTCCCTGACACAGAGAAAACAGGGAATCTACATTGACTGGATCCGTATGCAGATCAAGATCGCATTCCAGAATGTGACTTCCGACCAGGCAAAGAAAGCGGTGATCGCTTACGAGCCGATCTGGGCCATCGGTACTGGTGAGACAGCATCTTCTGACCAGGCTGAGGAAGTATGCAAGGCGATCCGTGACTGTATTGCTGAGGTTTACGACAGTGCTACAGCAGAAGAGATCCGTATTCAGTACGGTGGATCAGTCAATGCTGGAAACGCAGCAGAGCTGTTTTCTAAGCCAGATATCGACGGTGGTCTTGTGGGAGGAGCATCCCTCAAAGCAGATTTTGGCAAGATCGTAAATTATAAGTGATCAAAACAGTGATCAGGGAACATAATAACAGAAGCCCCGAAAACAAAGGTTGTTTTTGGGGCTTCTCAAAGTGCGCCTTGCGGCGCACGTCGCTAACGGATGAAAGTTCCCAATCCGCCC
>CAJUFM010000070.1 GCA_910585745.1 uncultured Eubacterium sp.
AACTAAAAAATCCTTGAAAAATAAGGAAATAACACTTGACTAAATAGGGAGGTGAGAGAATGGACAGATTTTTTAAAAATCTATGTGCAGAGGCCACAATTGAAAAAAGCGTTCTTTTCAATTGATAGCAGAATACGAAAAGAACGCTTTGTCAAAAACTCTATTGAATTATATCACAATGAAAAAAAATGTGCAAACAGATTGGAGGAATATACATGAAATATTTAAAGAAGATTAGTGCGTTGGCATTAGCTGCTGCGCTTTCGCTCACAGTACTTGGATCAGGAACAGATGCTTCTGCATTTACAAAAACGAAAAATGGCCTGACATTAAAAGGAGAAAGTTCGATCGCAAAGACAAAAGGATCTGCCTGGGGTTCGGTTAGCCCTAAGTCTTATCTTAGTATCGCATCCTTTTATAAGTATAAAAACAAATCTGGAGAAATAAAGACAGTACCGACAGATTTGACGGGTGCAGGAGATTCCGCAGGTGCTTCCTGGAGTTATACTCTGGCTTCTGGCTGTGTGTCAAAGCGCATTGATACTAGATGGACTGGTATATACAATAATCGTTCAGTAATACAAGAAGAGACGATAACATATTAATGGATAAAGGCGGGTGATGATATGACATGTAAAGATTCGTACGTAATGCGCAGTTGCTTGCTTGTCTTATCTTTGGTTCTTATGATGTCTCTGACAGCATGTTCAAATGATGACAAGGATATACATAATGTGTCTGTATCTTCGCCGGCAGCTGCAGCGGATTCTGATGATGAGAGTCCGCTGCAGCTTGTGTGGCTGACAGTTGATTATTGGGCAGAGGATAAAATGACGGGAGAACGCCTGAAGGCGGCTAATGCGAGGATCCGTGAACTGGGTTATGATTTTGAAGTTTCCTTTCAGGGGATTAGTGATGAGACATATGAAACATACCAGAAAGGCATAGAGGAGGTTAAGAAAAATAAGCAAGGGGATCTCATGTGGACGGGGCTGGGTGACGGCGATGCTCCGGAGAAGGAAGGTACATACTATCGCCAGATTCAGCTTGGGAACTTGAAACCTTTGGATAAGTGGATGAAGACAGATCTGGGAAGAACTTTAAAGGATCAGTATTCACCGCTTGAATGGAAGAGAGTCACCTATAAAAATCATATTTATGGTGTTCGTAATATGAAAGAACAAGGAGTATTTACATGCCTGATCTTAACTGGTGACCAGATAAATAGTAGCGGTTTGAATGGAAAAACTGATCTGTCAGTCCGGGAATTGTATCAATGGCTGGAAGAATATAGAAAGAACCCGGAACATAAATTTTATCTTGACTGGAATTATATGAACGATTATAATACAAGCTTTTCTGAATTAGGATATATAAAGTTGTGTGACGGGATTTATATGACACCAGAGGGAACGGTTGAAAATGTATGGGAAAACGAAGATATCTGTCAGCTGTGGATGTGCTTTACCAGCATGAAAAAGGCAGGGCAGCTGGTTTGCGACGACAGTGATGGATTAGATCAGACATATCAAGGGAAATATACGGCGGCATTAATTAACATGACAGGGGAAAATATGGATGGCTCTTATTTGTATCAGCCAGATGGTGCAAAAGTTCCCGTCGAAAGCCACACAGTTGCTGTTCCTTTTCTAAATAAGATTGAAAATGATGTACATGGGGTAACTTCCTGGAGTGAGTATCCCGATGAAGCAATGCAGCTGCTGACATTAGTAAATACAGATAAAGAACTTGCGAATCTTCTCTATTTTGGATTGGAGGGTAAGGATTATCAGCTGAAGGATGGAGTAGCATATACAGAAAAATTCCCAGATACCTATTGCCCGGCAAATCCTAAAATCACATATTTTAATCAATATGAGGCAAATGGCTCTGGAGAGAAGGAAGCCTACTATAAAAAGGTAAACGAAAGATACCAGCTCTCCCCTGCGGATGGATTTGTGCCGAATTTGAAGAAAGCAGGCGCCAGAGATGAATTGCTGAAAGAAGTTGAAAGTTTTTATAAAACATTGCTCGAAGGTAATGATGATCCGAAAAAATCGATTCAAAAGTTTCAGAAGAAATTAAAAAATCAGAAATACGAAAGTGTATTAAAGAATGTTCAGAGACAGTATGATAATTGGAAGAAACGGAGGGCAAAAAGTGAGGGTTAAAACAATAGCTGTGGGACTGATAATGTTACTTTTATTGACTGGCTGCCAGAATGATAATAGTAATTCTAATTCTCAGATGACGCTGGAAAGTTTCCGAAGCAGAGGGGGCGAATCCATGAGCCGCCGGATAAGTGTATATGTGGGAGAAGATAATTTGCTGCATATGTATGATTCTGGACAAAGCGATACAATTGTGTTATGCAACAAAGCGGACTGCAGCCATGAGCCATATGACGAGCGTGACAATCCGGATCCCACGTGTAATGCAGCATTAAATAAAGAATTGTTCTCCTGCTGTGTTCCTGTTATCTCTGGTGATTACCTCTATCTGTTTGGACAAGAGAACATGTCCCGGGGAGTGGTGTATAGAGAAAATTTAGACGGAACCGGAAGAACCCGGGTTTTTACCATGGATTATCAGGTGGGGATGGGAAATTCCGTATATGTGACAAATAATATCGTATATGCCGAGGCAGGTATTCCCATCATTACTGAGGATAATCTGGGAGGAGCAGGGACAAACAGCAGCTATGATATGTTGCTGCGGATTGATCTGCAGTCTGGAGAGACAAAAGAAATCTCTCCAATCAGCAAGGAGAAGTTTCAAAGCATAGATTTGTTGGAAAGAAAGGGAGATCAGCTTTATTATTCCTTTTCTTACCGGACATTATCGGAAGGTGATGATGATTACAGCACTGCACCAGAGCATTATTCGATTTATTGCTATGATCTGAAGACAAATAAACAGACACAATTATTTACAGAAGACGAATTAGAAGGCCTGACTCCGGTTGGAATGACAGAAAGTTCCTTATGCACTTTTAGTAAAGACACAGGTGAGGCATTTGAAATATCTATGAAAGATAAAAGCAGGAAAAGCATATACCAGCCGCCAGAGCATAATGCGATATATTTTATGTATAATAACCGATGGATCATAGGGGATATGGATAAAGAAGAATTTTCTTATTTAGAGGGGAAAGAGCTGAAGGTACTGGAAGATATTGTGAGTTTCTCAAATACATTTGGTAATTATGCAGAATTTTATAAGAAAGATGGTACCTGTCAGGCAGTATATGGGAGCTCACTTTTTACAGAAGAAAAGGAAATTATTTTGGAGAGGAAGTGAGGAATTGGAACTTGAATGTAGAAACTTGCGGAAGACCTTTGGGAATTTAGTGGCGATAGAGAGAATAAATTATAACTTTACGCCAGGAGTATATGGGTTACTCGGACCGAACGGGGCGGGAAAATCCACATGGATGAAACTGCTGACTGCTAGTTTGGGACCTACGGAGGGAGAGATTATTTGTGATGGGGATCCTGTCACAAATAAGTCATATGATTATGTGGGAAAGATAGCTTATGTTCCGCAGAATCAGAACCTGTTCCCTTATTTTACAGGTTACAGATTCTTATATTACATGGCCGCTTTAAAAGGAGTAAAAAGAGAATTGGCAGACAGGCAGATTCCAGCTCTCCTGCAGCGCGTCAATATGCAGGAAATAGGAAAGAGGAAGATCCGTACATATTCTGGCGGGATGAAACAGCGGCTGTTGATCGCACAGGCATTTTTAGGAGATCCAGAGATAATTTATATGGATGAGCCGACAGCAGGGCTGGACCCTAAGGAGCGCATCCGGATCCGAAACTTAATTTCCGAGATGTCTATTGGAAAGATAATATTGATTGCAACGCATGTGGTGCCAGACGTAGAATATATTTCCAAAGAAATCTTATTGATGAAAAAAGGAAAGATTATCCGAAGTGGTACTCCCGAGTCACTGGAAGATGAGATTAATGGTTTTGTGTATGAGAGGGAAGTAAAGCCAGAGGAATTAAATACATTTACCAATACATATTTAATTTCTGGAATCCGGAAGGAGGGAAACAGCATTTGGGTTCGTTATATAAATCAGTCACAGGATGATAGGGATAGTTTGGTTCCGCCGACGTTAGATGATGTTTATCTGCATCATTTCCGGGAGGAGGAGTTCAATGATTCGAAATGAAGCAGGCAAACTAATAAGAAATCCTTATTTATTGGGACTGTTTATAGTTTGTATCATATTAAATACATTTATTTTATTGTATGGAAATAGGGATGGTTATCCAGCTGGTAAATATAGAGGGCTGTGGAATGATTTTTTGTCTGGTGACCAGAATCTTTCTCACGAAATAGAACTTATAGAAGATAGGGTGCAAAAAAGCAGAGACAGTGAAATGAGGACACAGGAAGAACTTTACACACGGTTTCTGCAGGAATTAAAAGGAATAGAGGGTTATGGGGAGTATCGTCAGAGTATACTTGACAATGCAAAAAAGATGATGCTATTTTCATCCTTTTCCCAGGATAACTTTGCAAAGAAAAATGTAGAAAAGACAGCAGAACATTTTAAAGAGATGAAGCCGGTTGAGGTCGTAGCTGCACCTTCGCTTGGAGTAGAAAAAGTTTTCTCTCCGATTACAGCAGTGTTAGAACTGGTATTTTTAATGTACCTGGGATATTTGTTGTTTATTAAGGAAAATGAAAATGGGATTCAAAAGCTGCTCTATGTAACCCGTTATGGAAAACAACGTCTTTTTGTGGCAAAAACAGCTGCGCATATAATGGGAATGGTTGTTACAACTCTGGTTATGTATGGTGTTAATTTTGTGATTATAGGACTGCAGTATGGTTTAGGAGATCTGGACCGGAGTATTCAATCTGTTCTGGAATACCGCTCATGTGGCAGTATAATGTCTGTGGGTGAGTTTCTGATTTTTGGAATGACATTAATATTGTATTTGTTTTCTGCATTGACTGTTGTGATTGATTTTATCTGCTTATGGGGAAAGCGTACTATTTTTAGCATACTCTTGTTGTTCTTTATTGGGACTGCAGATATACTGCTGTTTCTAAAGATTCCGATCAACTCTGCCCTGGGCTGTCTGAAGTATATAAATCCCGCGTTTTGTTTAAATGTTGGTGAAGTGGTTGGAAAGTATGTAAATGTAAATATTTTTGGAATTCCTGTCTCTTATCTGATCGTAGTTTTAGTTTTTTATGCCACTGTTTTGGGAATTTGTTTTAGTTTTGCACTGGTACGGTTCTGCCAGTCACCACTGGAGGAAAGAAGAGGAATCACGTTAGCAAGAAAGTTGAAAAGAAATTGTGTACCCCGGTATCATATGTCTTTATTCCGCTATGAGTTGTTTAAAGTGAGAAAAGGCGGGCATGTTTTTATCGTGTTGTTCTTTTTCATGATATTATCAGTGCTGATTTCTTATCAGGATCGTTTGATCTTTGAGGATGAGGATGAATATTATTATTATTCCTATATGGAACGGCTTTCGGGGGAAAGAACAGCGGAAAAAAGTTCTTATATTGAGGAAGAAGAGCAGCGGTTTCAAAATATAAAAAAGAAACAGGAAGAGCTGGCCAGGGAGGGAAAAACAGACGCATTAATTATATTGGGGGAATCCATGCGTCCATATCAGGGATTTCAGAGAGCAAGGGAAAGAGAAGAATATCTTGAAGAAAACGAACTGGTTGCCTTCGTGTATGAAGGTGGTTATTTAAAACTTGCAGATTTGAAAGAAAATACAAATAACCGGATGCTGGTTATGTTAGGAATGATGCTTCTGACATTTGCGTTGTGTGGTGTGTTTTCACTGGATAGGGAAAACGGCCAACAGATGCTTTTGCAGACAACCCGCTTTGGTAAAAAATATATGTTTCGTAAAAAGCTGCTTGTAGCGGCTCTTATATGTTTACTGTCTTTTGTAATAGTATATTTTCCCCAGTTATATATATTTCATCGTCTTTATGGCTTTGAAGGAATCCGAGAACAGATTGGATGTATTCAGTTAAAAAGCTGGCTTGGTGATGGGTGTCCAATCTGGGGCTGGCTGCTTTATCAATACAGTATGCGTTTACTTATGATGGCGGTATATGGCGTAGTTGTTCTATTTGTTTCTTACAAGTTAAAAAGTGTATTTACAACGGTGACAGGAATGGGATTGTTCTTATTGCTTATTTATGTAATCTGTTAATCTGTCTGTTAGCTTCTTTATGAGATCTGGCTGAGGACGATAGGGGGTATTCTTTATGGATATACATAGGGAACTTGTCGAATTTTGTCGAAAAAATGTGCTTTATAATATACAGAAATTGTGTTATATTTTAAGGGAATATTTGGTATGCACAACAAGTTGAGGAGAAGGAAAATAATTGATAGCACATATTTCAGATGATGGGTCCGGCAGGGAGGAGTCCGTAGCGGAGCACACGGAAAAAACCGCGTATCTGTGCAGAGAAAAAGGAATAAGATGTGGGATTTCACAGATCATGTCCTTATGTGGAATATTCCATGATATGGGAAAGAATAAGCAGAAATTTGATGATTATATTCATGCAGAGGAGTGGGAAAGAAAAAAGCTGCGGGGAAAGATTGGACATGCTTCCACTGGAGCAAAATATATTTATGACAGAAACCATGAGAGTTCAGGGAAAGCAAAGGTCTTTACTGAGCTGGTTACCTACGCGGTGGCTGCCCATCATGGCTTATTTGATTGTGTAAATGAAGAGAGGACGGATTTATTTTCTAAAAGGCTAAGTGAAGTAGAAGATTATGAGGAAGCCTGCCGTAATGCCGAGCATGATTATCTTCTACAGTATGAACCAGACAAGGTTTTTGTAAAGGCGGTAGAAGAATTTGATCTGATCTGGGATAAAATGAAAAAAGTAGTTGAAACGATAATGCCTCTAATATTAGTAGAGGATAAACGAGAAAAAAGAAAAATATTATCTGACTGCCGGTCTTTTTTGTTCACCTCTCTGCAACGGTTATTGTTATCCGTTTTGATCGATGCGGATTGGGAAGCTACGACGGATTTCATGAATGATGTGGACACGTTGTCAAAGCGAATAGATGTGGATCATAAAAAAATATTTGCGAAAGCCGGGGAGAATTTTGAGGCCTATATGAAGGAGAAACGCTGTTTTATCCGCCTTTCTGATCTGACGGACAGAGAGAAGGAGATCATGGAGGCGAGAGACCAGCTGCAGGAGGAGTGCAGAGAATTTGCAAAGCACCCGGCGGGGATCTATTGTCTGCCGATCCCAACGGGGGGAGGAAAAACGCTGAGCAGCCTGGCATATGCCCTGGAGTATTGTAAGCAGCATCCGGAGACCGAACGTATCATCTATGTGTCGCCATACATTAGTATTACAGAACAGAATGCCAAGGTGTTCCGGGAGGCCATCGGACAGGATGAGTGGATACTAGAACATCATTCTTCCGTGGTCAAAGATATGGTCAATGGCGATCGGGATTACCAGCAGGAAGATTACCGCAGAAACCGGTTTGCACAACAGGATATAAGCTGGGAAGAGCCCTTTATATGTACCACCTTTGTGCAGTTTATGAACACGCTGTTTTCCGATCAGAGCAGGTCTATACGGCGTATGCACAGGCTGGTGAATTCGGTCATCATTATCGATGAAGTACAGTCTATGCCTGTTAAATGTGTCCACACATTTAATCAGATGATGAATTTCCTGAATGCGGTGTGCAACGCAGATATTATTTTGTGTACGGCGACGCAGCCAGCTCTGGGGGATGCGGTGTACCCTGTGTGTTATAGTAAACCTAAGTATATGATAAAAAATGCGGCAGATTGGTTTACCCGGTTTGAACGGGTGAAAATACATATTCCTGAACCTGGGAAGAAATATACATTTGACAGTCTTGGGGATGAGATCAAATGTCAGCTGGATAAGTACCGCTCTATTCTTGTGATATTAAATACGAAGTCAGCGGTGGGAAAATTGTATGATATATTGAAAGAACTGCCTGTACACGTGGAGTATCTCACGACGAATCTATGTGCGGAACACCGGAGCGACAAGATCGAAGGGGTAAAGAAAAAGCTCAGGGAGGGACAGGAGAGAGTTATCGTTGTCAGTACGAATCTCATAGAGGCGGGAGTGGATATTTCCTTTGAATATGTATACCGTTCCATGACCGGACTTGACAGCCTGGCCCAGAGTGCCGGGCGGTGTAACAGAAATGGTGAGAAGAAATATGGGGTCCTGAAACTGATCCAGCTTGAAGGTGAGAATACCGAAAATATGGAAGAATTACTTCGGAATATCGATGTCACTGAGGATATACTTTATGATTACCGGAAAAACGGCGGTGACGAGAGCCTGTTGACGCCAACATGGATGGATCAATATTTTAAAAAATTATATGTAGATTCCAAATATAAAATGAACTTCCCGATGGGTCAAATGGATACTAGTATTATGGAAATTCTATCTAATGGTTTTTCTTGTTTGGAGAAAAAGAATTTTATGAATCAGGCATACAAAACAGCTGGACGGGAATACCAGGTGATTGATGACCACTCCTTTGGTGTGATCGTGCCATATAAAGATGGGAATAACATCCTGGAGGACATCCGGAAGGCATCGGACCTGGCAGAAATAAAAGAGTGTATACGAAAGGCGCAGAGGTATACGGTAAATGTGAGAGAAAACCAGTTGGGAAAATTTAATGGGCTCATTCACCGCATCAGTGAGCGTATCCCTGGTATATATATGGTGGCGGCTCCCGGAGCTTACACAGAAGAGCGGGGGATCACCGCGGAATGGGAACCACTTATTTTTTAATAAATAAATGATGCCAGGGTCAAAAGGGTTTTTGCCCCAACATCAAGTCAATTATAAAATTTCACGAGAGGAGGAGTGCAGAGTGGAAAAACCAAATATAATCGAGTACACCGTATTTGGAAGATATGCCTTGTTTACAGATCCCCTGTCTAAGACGGGCGGGGAAAAATGTAGTTACCAGATACCTACCTATCAGGCGCTCAAGGGGATCACGGAGTCCATTTATTGGAAGCCAACGATCACGTGGGTCATTGACGAATGCCGGATCATGAAATGGATCCAGACAGAGTCCAAGGGGATCCGGCCCATTAAATATAGTAAAAAAGAAAATGATTTGTCCCTTTATACCTATCTGCGGGATGTGGAGTACCGGATAAGGGCGCATTTTGAGTGGAATGAGAACCGACCGGATTTAGCCCATGACAGGAACGAGAATAAACATTATGACATCGCCCGAAGAATGCTTGAGCGGGGCGGAAGAAGGGATATCTTTCTGGGGGCCAGGGAGTGCCAGGGATATGTAGAGCCCTGTTCCTTGGATGAGGGGAAAGGGGAATATGATGAGACAAACCTCTCTTTTGGCATTATGGTTCATGGTATTACCTACCCGGATGAAGCTCTACGAGAAGAAGAGAAGGGAAAAATGACGGTGCGCCTGTGGAATGCACAGATGGAAAAGGGCATCATTCATTTTCCCAGGCCCGAAGAATGTGAGATCCGGCGTATCCTGCGCAGTGAAAAGCAAAAACTCTTTGTGCCTGGAAAAAATTTTTCGGGGTCAGATGAATTTGAGGGAGGTGGTGCCTTTGGCATGGTTAAAGACCTTGGCTGATACATATGATGTCTATTCGGAACTGGCAGGGGTGATAAAAAACGATCAGCCTGTGCTGCTGCCCCTTTCCCATTCTACCTTTAACGCCCAGATCGAAGTGACGCTGGATGAGGAGGGGAATTTCCTAGGTTCGAAAAAGCTTGATAAGGGACCAGATATCGTCACAATAATCCCGGTAACAGAGGATTCCGCGGCGAGAAGCAGTGGAATTGCACCACACCTGTTATGTGATAAACTTTGCTACGTGGCGGGGGACTACGCGTTATATACGGGAGATCAGAAGAAAAAAGAATATTACGAGGCGTATATGGAGCAGCTGCAGGACTGGGCGGAATCCGAGAATACGCACCCTATGGTGCAGACGATATGGAAATATCTAAAGAAGAAATCGCTGATCTATGATCTGATCCAGGATCATACACTGGAGCTGAATGAAGGCGGAAGGCTTACGGACCATGTAAAATTGCAGGGTTCCGGGCAGACCGGCGCCAATGTAAGGTTTATCGTCTATGGAAATGACACGCCCCGCGTATGGGAAAATCAGGAATTGTATGAGACATATGACAGGTATTACCAGAAGAAGGCGGGGCAGACGGAGCTATGCTATGTATCTGGAGAGATGGGCACCTGTTCGGAGAAACATCCTTCCAAGATACGCAACAGCGGTGATAAGGCAAAGCTGATCTCGGGAAATGACGAATCGGGATTTACTTACCGGGGCAGATTTGCCTCGAAAAACCAGGCGGTTTCTGTCGGATATGTGGTGTCACAAAAGGCTCATAACGCTTTGAAATGGCTGATCCAGAAACAGGGATATACGCGAGATGGTTCAGCGCTGGTCTGCTGGATGTCAAACCGGGATATGTCAGTTCCCGACATGATGAAAGATTCTATACATGCCTATGAGGATCTGGATGATTTTGAGTTTGATTTTGACATACTGGATGACATGGAGGCAGAGAACAAAAATAAACAGGATACCGGAAAATATTTTGCGGAACAATTTAATCTTGCAGTACGCGGGTATGCCGGGAAGATCAAAGTGGATGACCGTATTGCGGTGATCGCGCTGGATGCGGCGACGACGGGAAGGATGTCGATCTGCTATTATGATGAAATGGGCGGTAAGCAGTATATGGATGCTTTGTTAGACTGGCAGGAACATTGTAAATGGCGCCGTTATATAACAGTGGAAAAAACGGATGGCGTTAAAAAGAACATCTCATGCGAGTGTTCACCGTCACCCCGTGACATGGCGCTGGCTGCCTTTGGCACACAGAGGTCAAACTGGCTGGAAGCAGATAGTAAGCTGATCCGGGCTGTCACAAACCGGTTGCTTCCATACATCACTGGAAAGGGCGGAGAGATCCCCTCAGACATTGTCAGGGCGGCGGTGAGGAGAGCCTCCATGCCGCAGTCCATGAAACCGTTTGTATGGTATAACGATGTGTTATGTGTTGCGTGTGCAATGATCCGATTTAATTACGTGAAAAAGAAGGGAGACAGTTCTATGGATAAATTTCTGGAGGACAATGTAAAGGACCGAAATGTTTTGTTTGGGAGGCTGTTAGCAGTATATGATCTTATGGAGCAGCGCGCCATGTTCGAGCGGGACGAAGATGGCAAAGTAAAAGAAGGGCGTACAACGAATGCAAGACGTTACTGGAATGCGTTCAGCAGCAGGCCCGCCAAAACCTTTCAAACCATAAAACAGAATATGATGCCATACGAGAAGAAGTTAAATGGTTATCAATTAAAAAAATTTGAAGAGTGGACGGAAGAGATCATGGTGCATCTTGCGGGAGCCGGATTTGACAATAAGCCTTTGTCGGAAATGTACCTGCCGGCATATTACCTGCAGACAGAGTACATGAAACAGGCATTTCAGAAAAAAGAACAGGAAAAACAATAAGTTCAGAAAAGGAGAGATAAAATGGGTGAATTTACAAATAAAATTGATTTTGAAGTTTTAGTGATGGTACAAAATGCAAATCCGAATGGAGATCCGTTGAACGGCAACCGGCCGCGGGAGACCTATGACGGCTATGGGGAGATCTCCGACGTGTGCATTAAGCGCAAGATCAGAAACCGTCTGCAGGATATGGGCGAGAATATATTTGTGCAGAGTGAGGAGCGTTCTGACGATGAATGTAAGAGCCTCTCAGACCGGGCAAAGAGCAATGAGGAGATGCAGAAAGCACAGAAGGATAAGGACTGGGAGGCATATGCGAAGGTGGCTTGCAGGACCTGGATCGATGTGCGCAGTTTTGGACAGGTTTTTGCATTTAGTGGAAAGACAAAAAAAGAAGCTGTATCAATTGGAATTAGGGGACCAGTATCATTACACTCTGGATTTAGTGTATTACCTGTTTCTATCGACAGTATGCAGATTACAAAAAGTGTAAATAGTGAAGAAAAAGAAGACAAGGTCGCAAGAATGGGAATGAAACACAAAGTACATTCTGCATTGTATGTCGTTAAAGGAAGTATTAATCATCAGCTGGCTGAAAAAACAGGATTCAGTGATGAGGATGCGGAGAAAATAAAAGAGGCGCTTCGGACGCTGTTTGTAAATGACAGCTCCTCGGCGAGACCGGATGGCAGCATGGAAGTGTGCAGGGTATACTGGTGGAAGCACAACTGTCCGATGGGACAGTATTCATCTGCAAAGGTGCACAGACTGGTGAAGGTGACAGCTAAAGTGGATGATCCAAAGAGTTTTGAGGATTATGAGATTATCATTGAATCGCTGCCTGATCTGGAGCTGGAAGAAATAGAAGGGATTTAGTTATGTATTCCGAAGAGGATTATTTAATGCTTTCAGGTATTCAGCATTTTGCTTTCTGCCAGCGGCAATGGGCGTTGATACATATTGAGCAGCAATGGGCGGAGAACTACAAGACAACGGCTGGGGAACTGATGCACAAAAAGGCTCATGATGAGGGATCTTTTGAAAAGAGAGGGGATCTGCTGATCATCAGGGGACTGCGCATTGCTTCCCATGAACTGGGACTGAGCGGACAGTGTGACGTAGTTGAGTTTCATCAAAGCGAGAAGGGCATTGACTTATTTGGCTATGATGGAAAATGGACTCCTGTACCTATAGAGTATAAACATGGTACGCCCAAAGAAAATAATGCAGATGAACTGCAGCTTTGTGCGCAGGCGGTCTGTTTGGAAGAAATGTTTCAGACAAACATATCCTGGGGCTCTTTGTATTATGGTATGAATAGAAGGAGAAGCAGGGTGGAATTTACGGAAGATCTGCGAAGTGCAACAAAAGAAACAGCGAAAAAGATGCACGAGATGTTCAAGAGGGGACATACCCCTAATGTTAAGACTTCAAAGCGGTGTAAGTCATGTTCCCTGGCAGATCTGTGTCTGCCCAAATTGCAAAAGAGTATGGATGTCGGACAGTATATCAGACAGAATATTCACACGGGAGATTAACTATCTGATGGTGTCTGGCCGGAGCAGGACGAAACAGGTTTCAAAGTTACGTCAGAACTGAATACAGGAGAGCAAAATGCGAAAATTATTAAATACATTATATGTGATGACAGAAAGCTGCTATCTGACATTAGACGGAGAAAATATTGTAATACAGAACGGGGAAAATATTCTTGCCAGGTTTCCTCTTCACACACTGGAGAATGTAGTGTGCTTCACCTATAAAGGGGCAACACCGGCGTTGATGGGTGCATGTGCGGAGAGAAAGATTGGAATGAGCTTCTTTTCTCCCAGAGGCAGGTTTCTTGCCAGGACAGTGGGAAAAGAATATGGCAATGTACTTTTGAGAAAAGAACAGTATCGTATTTCTGATGATCATGACAGAGGTGTATCCTATGCTAAAAATATGATATTAGGTAAAGTCTTTAATGGCAGATGGAGTGTGGAGCGGACTCTGCGGGATCATGCCTATCGTGTGGATGAGGAAAAACTGCGCCGGATCTCAGGTGTGCTGTATGATTCCCTGGGAAAAATAGAAAAGGTGTCCGCACTGGATGAGCTGCGAGGGGTAGAGGGAAAGGCAGCAGAACAATATTTCTCAATTTTCAATGATCTGATTTTAAATCAAAAAGAGGATTTTACATTTATAACGAGAAATCGAAGACCACCTCTTGATAATGTAAATGCAGTTTTATCCTTTGCCTATACCATTTTGGCAGGCGAGTGTGCAAATTCTCTATACAGCGTTGGTCTTGATCCATATGTGGGATTTATGCATGGTGACAGACCGGGAAGAACTTCGCTGGCCCTGGATCTGATGGAGGAACTGCGCCCGATCATGGCTGACCGGTTTGTTCTGACATTGATCAATACAAAAGCGCTTCGGGCATCTCATTTTGAGACCCAGCAGGATCACGCAGTTGTTTTGAATGAAGAGGGAAGAAAAGTCTTTTTTAATGCCTGGCAGAACCGCAAAAAGGAGACGATCACCCATCCTTTTCTGAAAGAAAAGATGGAGTGGGGGCTGGTTCCTTATATACAGGCGCTTCTGCTGGCGCGGACGGTCCGGGGTGACCTGGATGAATATCCACCATTTTTATGGAAGTAGGTGATTCTCATATTAATACTGATTACTTATGATGTTTCGACACAGGATGCTGCCGGACGTAAACGGCTGAGAAAAGTGGCAAAAGAATGTGTCAACTATGGACAGAGGGTACAGAATTCTGTGTTTGAATGTGTTTTAGACGCTTCCCAGCTGTTAATAGTGAAGGACAAGCTGCTATCAATGATTGACCCCAAGCAAGATAGTTTGCGGTTCTATAATCTTGGTAATAAATATCAAAGGAAGGTTGAGCATTTTGGTGTGAAAGCCTCCTATGAAGCAGAGGGAACACTGATCGTATGATACCAAGCACATATATGAAAAAATGAGTTAGATGAACTTAAATGTGTTATAGCATGAGATAAGGTATTTGAACGTGAGAGCCGTTTAATCATGAAGAAGTAGCGGTTTGCGTAGTAAATCAGCGAATTCTGAAAGCTTATAGAATGCTGAATGTCTGTATAGCACTGACAAAGGTAGAGGTGCGGGGGTGTGTGAAACAACGAAGCAATCCTCAGCATCATATCAATGGTGCGAGATCTAAATGAACATGACATCCCTAAGAGGTTCGCACCATGAAATTTAGGGAAAATGAAGTGCATATAACATAGAAGAGTAAAGAAAACTTATATTTTTGGTAATTTTGCACAAATAAGAATACATATTTGTTTGCAAATATGTAATTTTTGCTGTCGCTCCCCACATGGGGGGCGTGGATTGAAATAAAAAAGCAAAATTACAAAGCAAACGGGAAACGAGTCGCTCCCCACATGGGGGGCGTGGATTGAAATAAAAAAGCAAAATTACAAAGCA
>CAJUFM010000071.1 GCA_910585745.1 uncultured Eubacterium sp.
CGGGCAACCGGTCCTTTTATTTTGGTAGGCACCTTGTTGTAGAGCGCTTACGTAATATATCAAATACAGACTCCTTTATTTGTTTTTTAAACACCAAAAAAGGACGTGAAATACATTTTAAGTAAGATAAAAAGTACTCAAAATTATCTTTTTCACGCTCATTAAAATCAACATTTAATAGTCGAAGTATCAGCAAAGTAATTTTTGCAGATTTACTGCAATGATTTATTTCTGTCAAAACCTTTTGTGCTACATGTGTACAGAAAAGCCTCCGAAATGCCCTTAATTTTTTACTCTCCCTCTCTTCCCAATTCATCGATTTTTGAATTTCTAAATTTTCTTCCAAAGTACGAAGTTTAGTTTTCTCTATATAATCTCTCCAGTGCTCTGAAATTCTGAATGTTGATGATGTTTCAAACAATAATTCTGATTCATTGCACAAATTACACATAATACAAGAATCACCATAATTACGTAGTGATGAAATATTAAGGTCTATATAAGAATAGAAATATTTATCTAAATCTTTTTTCAAATTGTTATTTCGTATGTACTGCATTCGGCTTTCAGGAGAATTACGGTCTATTAGAACAAAAATTTTTTCAAATATATGAATTTTTATTTTAATATCTCCATACAGTCCTAAAACAGATTCTACTAAACTCTTAGCCCGATGAAATGTCCGGCCGCTAATAATGGAATCATCCACATAATGTACTCTTATATTAGCTTTTTTATTGGATAGTTCAAGCTGTTTTACATAATTTCTTAAATAAGAAAACTTTGCATGTGCATTACTTCTATATTCTTTATCAAAATCTATCCGCAATAATATAGCATTTCCATCAAAAATACATTGATTTACAAGCTCTACAAATCCAGCATTGCTAAAATGCATAGGCGCAACAATAATATTATAGTTGTATTGGTCTAGAGATTCAACAAAACTTTTTTTCCATTCAACTAAAGATTTCTTTATATTTTTCTTTTCTTTTATCCAAAGATTCTCTGTTTTAAAATAATAAGTAAAATGATTCTCATTTCTTTGAATGTGCCCATAAACTAAGCAATCCCTTAGTTTTGAAATAATTATTTCCTCATTTAATATATATTGATAATCAAGATTTATTTTCTTATCCTTTTCTTCCTCTTTTTCAATCGCAAAAGCCTGGTTGGGTATCGTAGACGCGGCATTGACTTCAATTAAAGGAATTTCATCCATGGGATTTACTGGGAAACACATGGAGCAACCCATGGGTTCTTCGTAATTTGTATCAATCTGTATAAAATATTTTGGCAAAGGAATTATTTTTTCGCCTTTCATTATCACATTATCACTATTCAACTCCCAATAATCGTTGTTCTTTTCCGTTCCTACCAAAATAACAGCATAGTTCTTTAGAATCCAATTATTATCATCCCACTCAATATCATTCTCTTCTTTGAACAAGCTGATAAGCCTCACATGCGTTTTCAATGTAGAATTAATTAGAACAATTACAGCAATTTTTCGGTCCCTAAAATATCTAACTCTTTCTTCATCATTTTTAAAATAATTATTATATCGTATTCTATCCTTATGTAAAAATCCTCGTCTTTCCTCTTCTCTTTCCAATATAATATAATCAACATCTTCCTTTTCCGGAAATAAATTATGAATCATTTCAATCACCTGGACTAATACCGTTTCTGAATATGTGCCATATCCATACAAAGTCAATTTATCTATATTCTCTATATCTTCTTTCATATCTTTCACTAACAACAATGCAAAACGGGAAACAAAAAGCTTATTCCCAAATAAAATCTCCGCCTCATAAAAATCATCTATATGTATAGTAGACCCTAAACGCATATGTGTGTGATTCAACTTACATCCAAACATATTTTTCTGTATATTTTCGTTTAACACGGAATATGCATAATGTTCAAATAAAGTTGCGTTTATCCCATTTATTTCTACTTTTTGCAAAACATCACAGGGTATATATAGTCTATCTCCCTCTTTCACATCAGGAAAATACTTATCTGATTCAATATACCATTCTTTGCAGGAAACACATTTTACACGTTCTATATGAGCATTAATACTATTTGTATTCATTATACTTGAAGGAGCAATTACCATCTCGTCATAGTTTTTAGAATATATAATAATCTGATTAGATTTTTCATAAAACATCCCTTCAATATCTGTATCAAGAAAAAATATTTTGAATGTTTCAAACATGCTTCTTTTCAATTCTTCAGTACAATTATAAAAAACAACATTTGTATCATCCCCTAATTCATAAAGCCCAATAATAATAGACTTTACCAATATTTCTCCTCTTTCTGCCTCGATATTATCCAAAGAAATATATACGATGTCCCTTTTATTCTTTTTAATCTCTTTTATGAACAGCTCTGCATATTCATTAATTAACGTATTTTTTTCATTTTGTGAAGCGTATCTTTTATGCCCAAAGGATAATTCTAAATTATTTGTCGAATAATTTAATATCTGCTTAATATTTTCACTTAAATTTACACCACTATCCAGACTTTGATCCTGATTAATTAAATTCTGTTGCAACATTTCAAGGGGCAAAACAATACTATATCTTGTGCCCGGCATACACATTTCCCCAGTTTTTATTTTTCCACTGGGAGAAAAATACTCTCCTTCACCTTTAATAGTACTTTCACAATGACTTTCTGCAATAAAGATCCCATTATATGCTTTAACAATGTTTTGAAAAATCCGAAGTCCAAAATGCTTACCTATATTTTCTGCACGCTTATAAAATAGCTCCCAGGCAGGTTTAAATTTACCACTTTCCTTTTCCCCAAAAAATGCTGCTGGTGTCAAATCTTTAAAACGCACCTTTAGAGATGAATCAGAAATATTACCCAAAAAACATTTTGCTATATCGCCATTCTCATTTTCTGCACTAAAATCACTCACTAAAATTTCCAGAAAATTTTTGTCTAATTTACCTAATTCTTCACTATATGTTTTTTCCAAATATTCTATATTTGTATTATGAATCCGGATAGACAGGCAGCCACATTTAGCTTTTGAATGAAAAATCACATTTTCAGCCAGCTGCTTTATGGCATTGGCATACTGTGTCATTTGTACTACATATCTGTCAAAAATGGTTTGATTCAAAGGTTTTCGTTTTGTAGTAAAGGTGTAACAAAACAAAATAAAAGAAAAAACATCCATGTTACCAATAACGGAACAAACTTTTTCTTTATCTATATCGTGAAATTTTCTTGTCATCTCAAAAAAAAGTTTTAATGCCCCTTCAAGAATATCACTATTCTGCTCCAATTTCTCCTTCTTATGAGAAACAAATAAATTTGAAATAGCTTTTGACCCTAAAACCCTTTCACATTTCTCAAACAATCGCTGTACGTTATCCGCATCAATTATCTGTAACGGAATAAATTTCCGTGAAAATTCAAGACCTTTAAGTTGCAAACGTTTTCTCTTTCCATCTTGAACAAAAAAGAAAGCATTATAAAAGTTGGTATCTTTTTCATTAATTGTACATAAATATTGTGACACTTTAAAATAAAAATCATCTCTCTGCTCACATAAAATCAAAATTCTTGATTTACAAAAATATTTAAAAAGTAAATAAAGATTTTGCAATTCTACTATATCGCCCTCATTTTTTAGTACTATACAATAAATAACCTTAAAATTCTCATTAATATTTTTTACTTTTGCAGGTTCCTTTATCCTCTGAAACTGGGCGGAATCTTGGCATATACAATCCACCCATTTCCTGTTATCCATTTCTGTGGCATTTAAATAATACTTATATGTAATATTTGTCAATTCTGAATCCCTAAACTCACAGTGTTCTTCCCTTTTCTCAATAAAATTAGATATTTTAGCATAATCTTCCACCCCATTAATATTCATTTTAAAAACAATAATATTCATAGTTCTTCCTCCACGTAAACTGATTGTCTTTTAAAATTTTATTTTTTTAATTATACCATTTTTCTTTACCCTTGTGTTGAAAACACCCCCAACGACACAAACTTGCGACAAACGACATGTGCTAGTACATTTTTACGTTGTTTTTATTTTAATTTTTTTGTAGTTTTTCTGCTCCCCTCAGGAAATTTCTCCCATAACCCTCTTTGTAACAGGCTTAATCCGCACTACATCACTTTTAAAAGTGTAAAATTTTTTTAAGGCATTGAAATAGTTTTTTTCGGATCCTCTGGGAACATAAATATAATCCGCCTTATCAATTAATAAGTTATCTCTGTACTTCGGTTTCTTATCGATCAAAGGCAGCTTTTGCGTCAGAAATACCAGTTGAATATAACCGTAGTGCTGCTCTGTAATAATTTTATTTGAGCCTTTACACAAAATAACGTCACCTAAAAAAACCAGATACTGAATGGTTGATCCATCTTCCGCACTATAATCCCCAGAGCATTTTGAATTCCCTGTAATCTTCTTAACCTTACTTGAAACGTAAGCGGCCTTCCCATTTCGAGGAAGCTGGCAGATCAACTCTCCCGTGTTCTTAATAAAAAATGATTCGCCGTCTATCTCAAAGGTATTATTGTTTGCATCCAGTGAAAGATCTTTTAAATACGGAACATACAAACCATTATTTTCTACTCTGGTCAAACTACTGGGAATACTAAGCTTGTTCACACAAGAGGTCGAAAAACAGTCACTCCCGATCGAACAGGTCCCCTCTGGGATCATGATCTCTTTTATACCCGGTGCGGTCCAGATAAGTCTTTTCATTGACTTATCAAATAGCATTCCATCCTTAACCGTTAACGTTTTATTATTTTTATCCAGTCTGATATCTGTGAGTTTTTTGCAAAATGCAAAACTCTCCCTCGAAAAATTTTTCAGCTTTTTATTCATTACCACCTTGGTAAGTTTGTCACTTCCGTAAAATGCATAACTTTCGATCTCCTTTAACATGGCAGGTAATCTGACACTCTTCAAATTAGTCATACCGCCAAAGGCGCCGGATCCTATGAATTCCACACAATCTGGCAGCGTCATTTTCGTTATACTTTCTGAGTATTTACACTGCGCCACTTCAGAGATCCAGGGTTCTGCTTCACCACCAAATACCGAAGTAATACACTCTCCAGGTTCATAATCAGTAGTAAAATCATGGGATATGCATACAACCTCTCCTCCTTTAAGTTTCGGGGGAATCTTTATCGTCTTCATTTTCCTTTTTAAAGGTTTGATCCTTATGATCCAGGCTTTTTTCTTATCTTTAGACAAATAAAAGCTATACTTTACTTCTGCCCTGGTTGCTTGAATCCTTTTTTTGTTCCATATCTTCTGGTCAGTCAGAACTTTAACCTTCTTCTTCGCCTCTACAGGCCTCTGAGAAGCTATTCCAATCACCAGCGTGCACAATAACAAAACAAACATGAATATTTTTCTCTTTCCCGTCATAATATCCCTTCTTTCTTTTTTACTATTTTGTTGAACATTATACTATAAATCCGCAATACCGTCTATCCTCTCTTCCCGCTATACATTTTCCCTCAGATTTGTTATAATGATCCTATGAAAGAAGAAAACAACACTGTAAAAATCTCAGTGCGCAATCTGGTAGAATTTATTTTCCGGGAGGGAGATATCAATTCTACTGGCTTTGGTACAAAAAACACAGAAGCTATGGCACTGGGAAATAAAATTCACCGGAAAATACAAAAACGGATGGGCATCGGATATGAAGCAGAGGTGCCTTTATTTACGTGTGTTACACTGACAAGCAAAGAATCTGGAAGCACCTTTGAACTAAAGGTAGAAGGGCGTGCCGACGGAGTACTGCGGGACGGATCGGAGATCATGGTAGATGAGATCAAGGGCGTCTATATGGACATCCATCAGCTGAAGGAACCGATTCTGGTACACAAAGCCCAGGCGATGTGCTATGCCTACATGATCTGTGAGCAGGAAAACCCAGCATTCATCTCCGTCCAGGTGACCTACTGCCACCTGGAATCAGAGGAAGAGCGCCGTTTTAAGGAGACTTATACCAGTCTGGAGATACGGAGCTGGTTTGAGGATCTGATCCGCCGCTATGAACCCTGGGCTGTATATGAATATGACTGGAAACAGAAAAGAAATGACACCATCCGGGATCTGGAATTCCCCTTTCCCTACCGGGAAGGGCAGAGGGATCTCGCTGCCTGTGTCTACAAAACTATCGAGCACAAAAAAAAGATTTTTATCCAGGCGCCGACTGGTGTCGGGAAGACGATCTCCACCGTCTTTCCTTCGGTCAAAGCAATGGGGGAAGGGCTGGCTGACCGGATCTTTTATCTGACTGCAAAGACTATCACACGGACGGTAGCTCAGGAATGCTTTGAACTGCTCTCCTCCCAGGATCTGTGTTTCAAATATCTCACCATCACGGCAAAGGAAAAACTCTGTTTTCTGGAGGGGCGTCCGGAGTGCAATCCCGTCTCCTGTCCCTATGCCAAAGGGCATTACGACCGTGTCAACGACTGCGTCTACGATATGTTGATCCACGAGGCGAACATGGACCGGGATACAATCCTTGCCTATGCCAAAAAACATCAGGTTTGCCCCTTTGAAATGTGCCTGGACGCCTCCCTGTTTGCCGACAGCATCATCTGCGACTACAATTATGCCTTCGATCCCAATGTCTATCTCCGGCGCTTTTTTTCAGAGGGAAACAAAGAAAGCTTTATCTTCCTGATCGATGAAGCCCACAACCTGGTGGAACGCGCCAGGGAAATGTACAGCGCCATACTGGTCAAGGAAGATTTTCTCAAGGTAAAACGCATCCTGAATGCGGAGGCAGCCAGTCATTATCCGCCGGAAGTAAAATATATTATTAAGATCTTTGTGGCGGCTTTGGAAAAATGCAATAAGACCATGCTGGAATGGAAACACGAATGTGACGAATTTGAGATTCTGGAGGATATTTCCTCCTTTAGCCTTCAGCTTATGCGGGTGATCAACAGCTACGAACTCTTTACTAAGGAAGTAAAAGACCTGCCGGAGCGGGAGACAGTGATGAACCTGTTTTTTGATGTGCGGCATTTTCTGAATATGTATGATCTGCTGGACGACAGTTACCGGATCTATACGGATTATGACGAATCCATGAATTTCCGCATCAAACTCCAGTGCATGGACCCCTCGGCACGACTGGCAGAATGCCTTGCTTATGCCCGGGGAACCGCTCTATTTTCCGCCACCCTGCTGCCTGTGCGCTATTACAGGGAGCAGCTCTCCACAGCGAAGGACGATTATGCGGTATATGCCAGATCTTCCTTTACCAGCGACCAGCGGAGGATCATTATTGCCAATGATGTCACCAGCAAATACACCCGCCGCAGCACCAGCGAATATAGAAAGATCGCTGGCTATATCGAGGAATTCACCGCAGCGAGACAGGGAAATTATATGGTATTTTTCCCCTCCTACGCTTTCTTAAATCATGTCCTCGAGCAGATGAACCAGCCAATGGAAACAAGGATCCTGATACAGAACCCCTCCATGACAGAATCAGAGAAAGAGGAATTCTTAAATGCCTTCGACACGGAAAACACCGATACTCTCGTCGGTTTCTGCGTGATGGGCGGCATCTTTGGAGAAGGGATCGATCTAAAGGAGGACCGGCTGATCGGCACAGCCATTGTGGGCACCGGTCTGCCCCAGGTCTGTAACGAGCGGGAATTATTCAAGAGCTATTATGATGTACACAAAGGCAGCGGTTTCCATTATGCCTATCTCTATCCCGGCATCAACAAAGTATTTCAGGCTGGCGGCAGAGTGATACGCACCGCGAAGGACAAAGGCGTGATCCTTCTGCTGGATGAACGCTTTTCCCAGAAAAGCTATCTGGAACTCTTTCCCAGGGAGTGGATCCCATATGATATCACAAACAAAAAAGGAATGAAAGATATCCTTCACTCCTTCTGGAACTCCTGATATTTTATAATATTGATAAATAGACGCAGCCCGGATCTGGATGGGATCTGGTCTAGAGAAGCCGGATCCCATCCTCAAGAATCTCGATGCGCTTCTGTTTCATCAAACGCCCGATCGCCCGCTTAAAGGCATTTTTACTCATGCGGAACTCTCTCTTTATGATCTCCGGCGAAGTTTTGTCATGAAAAGGAAGACTTCCTCCCGCCGCTTCTAATTTTTCCAAGATAACCTCTGCATCCATCCCCATCTGAACTTTTACCTTTTCCTGCAGGCTCAGTGTCAGCTTTCCATCCTCTCTAACTTCTTTGATCCTTGCCTGAAGGGTATCGCCCACATGGATCTCCCGGTTCATTTCATTGTGGGGGATCAGGGCAGAATATTTGTCCTGTACCGCTACAAATGCCCCAAAGGAATCGGTGATCTGATACACCAGCCCTTCTACATGGTCACCCTTCTGAAAATCGCCGCCGGTGGACAGGTACTCATAGACGTGCATCGTCGCACATAGCCGGCTGCTCTTGTCGATGTAAAGCGCTGCCAGCACTTCCTCTCCCTTTTTCACCCGGTGGGTCTGTTCTTTAAAGGGCAAAAACAGATCCTTCGCCAGCCCCCAATCCAAAAACGCGCCGATGTTAGTCACATCCGTCACCCGGAGTTTCGCCATCTCCCCCAGGGAAATATATGGTTTCTCCATGGTGGCGATCAGGCGGTCCTCCGAATCCCGGTAAATAAATACAGATAATATATCTCCTTTTTCCACCCCTTCCGGAACCTGGTTGTTGGGCAGAAGCACACCAAAATCCGGCTGTTCATAAGAACCCAGATAAATCCCATTTGCCGTAAACCGAGTGACATAAAGTCTGGAGACTCTCCCCAGCAGCTTTTCCTCTAAATCCATTTTATTGTCCTTTCATTGACTACGATTCTTTTCTTCCGCCAGTAAAACAGGTGAGTACATAGGGAGACTTTTCCGCATCTGTCATCACCACATAAAAACAGCTCTCTTCTTCCTTGGTATAGATGTGAATCTCATCTCCAAGCTTCGCCGCCAGCCGGTATTCAGCCCGCAGCTCATCCACCCGGTATCCTTCCGGCAGATAGTCTGCCGCGATCCGGATATATTCTCCATTGTTTACATGCCAGTTGGTATCCAGATGATTCTCACATACTTTTACCATGCCGGCACATTCCATGTCCTCTGGACAGGCGACCTTTCTTGACTTGTACTCCATGGGATAGGGCTCTCCCATTCCAAAGGGCTCTACCTCCTCCTGGCTGGCGCGAATCGGTTTTCCCGTTTTGTGGTTAAAATAAAACCACTGGGAGTCCGCATAGGCGAGTGTCTCCCCCTCCATGCTTTCCATAAGAAAATTTCTCATGCCAAAAATCCCCCGGAAACGGTAAGGCCAGGTACGCACCACAAACTCTTCCCCCATGGAAGGACGTCTCTTAAATACAATATCCCAGGAATTCACAAGCCACGCATGGGCATCCTCCCTCAGATCCATACAGGAACGCCCCACTTCCTCGCTGTGGAACAGGCAGCAGTCCTGAAGGGCATTTACTACTGCATGTACTTTGATCTTCCCTTCTGTATCAATCCTGCTGTAAGACACCCTGTCTTTGTATTCATACAAAATCACCCATCTCCTTTTTCTTCCTGTCTGCTGATCCACTTCGACATGCCGGAACCGTGATTGCCAAAGGGGCGCTGATGAAACCCCAGCTTCTTATAAAAGCTTTCCTTATTCATGGCGGACATGAGATTTACCATGATGGTTTCTCCCTCCTCCACCTGGCTCTCCAGCCAGTCCAGCACCTGTTCTATGATCTTTCTTCCCAGCCCCTTAGACTGATAATCCGGATGTACGATCACATCACAGATAAAATACACATAACCACCATCTCCCACCACCCGCGCCATGCCCACGGGAATCTCCCCATCCATGGCTACGATCTTATACAGCGAATTTGCCAGGGCACACTCCGCGCGCTTCGGCGCGATGCGTATAAAATCCACACTGCCCCTCAGTTCGTTATAATTTTCTATATTTATCTCATGTTGAAATGTTATATGTTCAATATCCATGTATATTATATGAACTGGTTTGTCACCTCATCATAATGATAGTCCAGACTGCCAAGGTTCTCCCTCAAGGTCTCCTCATCAATATCGTTTGTCCTGCAGAATTCCTCCAATGTAGCGTATTGATCCCTCAGCTGTGTGTTGGTATAACTAAGCAGAATAATGGGGTCACCCGGTATGCTCATAATTTCCTCTCTTTCTGGTGTCCTGACACCTTTTGCCACACTGCGCCACCAAGCCAAATCATAAAGAAGCAGTGTTTATACTCTTTGTGCATTCTAATTTTATATGCCAGCTGTATATTTGTCAACCGTTATCGCAGAAGTGGAAGAAGGGATCTCTTATTTATATGCAGATTCCAGACATGAAGAAATATCTTCCTGGACAAAATTAAAACTGGAGTCCTTTTTAACAACAGCCTCAACTTCTTCCATTCCGCCATTTATTGATAATCCGCCCTCTAAAGAAGGTCCCACTTCCACATGCAGCAATTCATTGTTATGGAAGTAAATGGAATACAATGCGCCACGGTAATGCGCAATATCAGCATATATCAGCTTTCCCTGCTCGTCATAGTACAGATCATACACGGCTAATGATTCTCCTTCCACACCACGATCAAAATACCTGAACATCAGATTATCCCTGTCATAATGATCCCTGTAAAATTCCCCATTTAATCTGTCCTTAACCTCTTTAACCCTGGCATCAATCTTCCCCATGATATTTTTAACATCGTTAGCACTTTCCTTGTCTGGACCGGGAGCAGGGCCGGCACTGTTCTTTGTTGACACTAAGAATAAGGTTAATGACACAGTTATTAACAATAATATAACACCAGCTGCTTTATATAGCTTCACAAATATCACTCCTAAACTACCAGCATCTCGCTTCACGACACCTCCCGGGTTCGTGGGTACGCTCGAATACCTTGCGGGTAAGCCAGCTTCACGTAAATAAAAATGACGGTTCCCGTAAATCAAAAATAACAGAAACCGTCATTTTTTCTCCTTTTACCCAGCAAAACCTTCCGCCACAGGCGGCACAAATAATTCGTGAAAAGCGTGTGACCCTGTGCTTCGCACAGGCACATTCGTACTTCGCTTCGCTCGTACTCATGATGTCCGTCGCTCAAATGTCAGTGGACAAGCAAGCTTGCCACTGCCGCTCTCGCGACTTTAGTCACACTTCACTCCGCAAGGATGTGGTTTGTCTTCTCAATTACTTCCTGAACTTTCTGCGCTGTCTTAGAAACCTCCAGCATAGAACTCCGGATAATGTTGCTGTTCTCAGAAGAATCACTCATATGGCTCACAGCTGCTTCCACAGAATCCATCAGCCCCTTGATCTCCATATTGAAGTTGTCGATAATAGTAGTAATATTATCGATAGCCCGGTGAATGCCCTCGTCATTCTCCCTGGCGCTTCCTACGGCATCCTTTGAGTTCTCGGACAGATCACGGATATTGGTAGCAACCACAGAAAATCCTCTTCCTGCATCCCCTGCCCTTGCCGCCTCGATGGCCGCATTCAGGGACAGAAGATTGATCTTTCCGGCAATACTTTCTACATCTTCTGTCATCTGGTTGTACTTCTCCACATTCATGTTAATGTCCTGTATGGACTCAGAGATATTCTGATTCAGCTTATTCAGTCCTGACATATGCTCTGCCACCGCCGTCATCTCTTCTGAGCTCTGGCTGCCGGATTCACGAATGAAATCAGCCTGTTCTTTCACCATATCAATGCTCTTCGTCAACTCACCAAAGATTTCCATAAGCTCCTCATTCATAGCTACAACTTCATTGTTGACCTCTGTCACTCTCTGGCGTTCTCTCTTGATACTGTTCATCATATACTGATGACAGTTCTCTTTTTCATTGATTCCTCTGGCAAGAGCAATCGCCATCTCACGGCATGACCTATATCCACAGGCATGGCAGTCGAAATGCTTTTCAACCTGGGTCTGCTTTTCGAGTTCAGTAAATGCAGCCTCAATCCGCTCCTCGGATACTTCCAGCGTGTCGACCCGGTGGGCTTCATAGGTTCTCATAAAATCCTCAAGTGCAAGGGTTTTATCAAATTCTGAAAACTGCTTGTCTTCAAAGCCCTTTCTGGTCTTTTTCCTCTCAGAAACCCTTTTCTTATGAGCATAGGTCTCTACATCATACATGATGTCGTTCATGGCAAAACGCTGATAATCCACCCCGATCGCTGGTCCTCCGTTACAGCCGTTTTCGCAGTTAAGCACATCGAACAAATCCGGCAGGCACTGCTGTTGCTGTTCAATATATATATCCAGCTCACGGTACAACCTTTCCGTCCCTTCAGAAGTAATGATATTTAAATAGGGATCATGATACAAAAGGTTATTCATCAGACCGCCTGGTTTTGGATAGATAGCACCCTCTAATCCCTGGCAGTCATCAAATTCAAACTCACTGTAGATCTTAATCTCCGGAAGATTCACATTTTCCCTGTCAAAATAGTTTTTCAGATGATCCATGGTAACGTTGTAATCTACCAGTCCAGTTTCCCTAAATTCATCAATTTTCGCAATACATGGCGAGATGGCTGCGATCTTACCCTTGAAATTCAATACTTTCCGCATGTATATTGCCAGACAAAGCATTGGGCTATGTATCGGAGACAGGTGAGAGATCAATTCCGGCCTGTGACGCAGTATATAATTCACAACTGCCGCACAGGGCTGGGAGATCAATTTTTCTCCGGAATGTTTTTTCATATATCTTAAATGTGCCCAGGTGCAGATATCCGCTCCAAAAGATACGTCATATATCTTCTTGATCCCCTGATTACGAAGCCACTGCAGTGCATGACGCCAGTTACCGTCAAAAGCAACCTTCACAGATGGTGCTGCGATAACAGCAATCTCTACCCCACTTTTCAAATCTCTCATAAATGGCTCAATGTCATCCTCAAACGTTCTGGCATCATGAGAACATGCTTGAATACAGGCACCACATTTGATACATTTTTCTTCGTCAATCATAATCCTGAGATTACCATCATCATCTAACTTTGCCACATTGGCATCCCCCACCGGGCAAGCCCTCACACAGGCATTGCACCCTACACACCTGATTTTATCCACCTGAATAATACTCATGCCGACAAATTCCTCCTTTGAGCTCTTTCTGATATTATTATATAGAATTTTTACAAAGAAAGCAATATTTTTCATAAACAAGTATATTTAATTTGCAGCTGGTCATAATAAATCAGAAAAACAGAATGATCAGAGGAGGCGGCAGGGATGTCTGAGACTTTTTCCAAAGATTTTAATACAAATAAAAAAAGGATCGATGAACTTTTTCAGGTGGATAAAAGTTTCGATCTGATCTACAGGGTGGTGACAATCGGTGGCCGAGCGGCTTGTTTTTATTTTATTGATGGCTTCTGTAAAGATGAAGTTATGGAAAAGATACTAGAATACCTATACAAACTTACTCCGGAACAAATGCCGGAGACAGCCCACGATTTTCTCAAAAATGCTCTTCCCTACGGAGAAATCGACCTTATATCGGATGAAAATACTCTGATCCAGAGAACGCTGTCCGGTATTCCGGTTCTGATCATCGACGGCTATGACAAATTTCTTGCCATGGACTTCCGGACATATCCGGCAAGAGGTGTGGATGAGCCGGAAAAGGACAAAGTCATGCGGGGATCCAAAGATGGTTTTGTAGAGACTGTCGTATACAATACCGCACTGATCCGGCGCCGTATCCGCTCCCCTAAACTCGTAATGGAAATGAACACAGTGGGACGCAGCTCCCGGACTGATGTGGTTCTCGCCTATATGTCAGACCGGGTGGAGCCTAAGATGCTGCAGGATATCAAAAACCGGCTGAGCAAGATTGATATCGATGCCCTGACCATGAATCAGGAAAGCCTCGCCGAATGTCTTTATCAGCACAAATGGTACAATCCCTTTCCAAAGTTTAAATTTACAGAACGCCCCGACACCACAGCTGCCAGCATTTTAGAGGGCAGTATAGTGATCCTGGTGGACACTTCTCCCTCGGCTATGATACTTCCGACTTCTGTCTTTGATATTATTGAAGACGCAGATGATTACTATTTTCCCCCGGTCACTGGAACCTATCTCAGGATCTCCCGGATCATTATCAACATCCTTGCCGTACTTCTGACACCGACCTTTTTACTGCTGTTTATGAAACCTGAGTGGATCCCGGAATGCCTTTCCTTTATCGTTATTGAAGATCCCATCAATATACCGATATTTATGCAGCTGCTCATACTGGAATTTGCCATTGACGGTCTGCGGCTGGCCTCACTGAATACGCCCACCATGTTCAGTACCCCCCTAAGTGTAGTGGCCGGTATCGTTCTCGGAGATTATACTGTCAGTTCCGGCTGGTTCAATTCTGAGATCATGCTCTACATGGCATTTGTGGCTGTCGCCAACTATACACAGGTCAGTTTTGAACTCGGCTACGCCCTGAAATTTATGCGGCTCATCCTGATCTGTCTGACAGCAGCCTTCCATGTATATGGTTATATCGCAGGCATCCTCATCACGATCCTATGCATTGTGCGAAACAAAACAATATCTGGAA
Organism: uncultured Eubacterium sp.; assembly: GCA_910585745.1. GTDB lineage: Bacteria > Bacillota > Clostridia > Lachnospirales > Lachnospiraceae > Eubacterium_F. The sequence continues at coordinate 14,654 of CAJUFM010000071.1, forward strand.
AAAGTTATATTTACCCGCTGATTCCTTTCAACTATAAGCAGTTTATGAGGCGGTTCTGCAGGATCAGCCTTCCTCACTCTGAAAAAGTAAAATAGTTATAAACTCTTAGAAACCTCTTGTTTAAAACTACCGGATGTGCTACACTAAATATAAAATAAGCGGTAAAACAAGGAGGGCATATGGAGACATTTTTTACAGATGATGATCTATTCGACCTTCTGGAAGAACTGGATCAAGAGAACTCTGAGATCGAGATCCTCGAAACCGAGGCAGAGATGCAGGCTTCCAACCGTCGTTTTGAAGAAATCATCCTAAAACACCGGGTAGAATAGAAGAATCCCAAACCACTTGCCGGAAACTTA
>CAJUFM010000072.1 GCA_910585745.1 uncultured Eubacterium sp.
TTCAGTTGTCAATTTTCAGTTAGAATCACATTCATTGAGATTCCGAGAAGTTATTGTTCTGTATGAATGGGCTGACGCTGGATACTCTCAGCAGTCTCAATTAGTTTTTGCAATTCTGCCCTTTTTCCATCTACCGAACCCACTTGAAAAGAGTCAAAGTCTACATAGCCGCCGCAATTCTTAGTGGAATAGTAAAATAGCCCAAAACGGTATCCCATAAATCCGGCCAGTCATAAGACATGTTCAGCGTGTCACCGATCTGTGTCCAGTTCTCACCATCCAGGCTGTAATAAAAATATGCTTCATCTTTCATTCGCCATGTCTGGTTCAATTTCCTGTTTTCTCTATAATCACAGTTTGCCTTGAGATAGATCAGATCCTGGGTGAGCTCCACAGCTTCTATTTCTTTTCCCACCACATCGCCCATCTTTTCCGCCCGGTGCATAACGAGATATTTCTTTCCGTTTTCCATCCTTACGCCGACAAATCCATACTGGTTCTGGAAGACAGTAAGTCCAGCCACATCTCCCTCCCGCATATGTCCCACTTCCAGGACTGTCACGGCGCTGCTGGTGGGGCCAAAGGTTCTCTGGGTCAGGGTATTACGCGCTTCCCGGATATTTTTGCTGATCAATCCCGATTTCAGCCTTAAATATCCCTCACGGTCTGTCAGAGACCATAGATTGTTGTTGGGGTTGTGATTCCACTGCCATACCGGCTTTAGATTGGAACCGTTATATCCATACTCGTTTTCCTCCACACGGTCCAGACTGGTCTCCAGCTCCTCTGCCGGGATACCAGCGGTGACGCCGGTTCCCTTTTTTGCCGCATCGTATATTCTTCGGATCGTTCCGTTATCAAACTCATCGGACTGGACAATGCTTTTCTTCTCCTGTCCGCTAACGGGAATGGGCAGCACCTGATCCACGGATTTCCCGTCGTTTCCAAATACCGGCCATCCGTCCTCTCCCCAGCTCACCGGAACCAGCACCGGGATCCGGCCCACGGAGTGGTAATCCTGAAACATGATGGAATACCACTCTCCATCCGGGGTCTGCACGATGCCTCCCTGGGCGACACCCCAGCTGCTGTTCACCGTCTTTCCCTCCTCATCTACTATCCCGCCGGTAAACACTTTCTTTACTTCAAATGTACCATGCTCCAATGTCTTTGAGCGCCAGCAGATCTGCTGACGAACCGGGTTGCTGGCTCCCTGTATCATAAAGAAATAATAGTATTCTCCTATTTTGTAGGCATGAACTCCCTCCGCCGCAAGACCCGCCGGCGGATTTTCGTAATTGTTGTTATCGATCAACAGCCTGCGCTCATTTCCCAGCGTCACGTCCCACGTATCTTCATTTACGATCAAGTCGCACATCTCTGTCTGATTGTAGGAATATTTAGATCCGTCTGCTTTCGTTCCCTGTTTGGAAACCGGAATGATCATATATTTTTTGCATTCCGATCCGGTATCTACAAATAGAAAGGATGAGTCGTAGCATTTCTCCGTTTCACTTCTGTGCCAGGAACCATTTTCGATGTCATCGGTGACAAAAAAGTAGGATTTGGGTGTGGTCTGGGAGGAAAAGGTCACATAATACCTTTTCTGGTATTGGTCATATCGAAGGCTGGCAGCCCAGGAACCATAGGCATAATCGCTCTTTCCATTTTTGAGGGAACGGGCGTCGTCCTCTTCCAGATGATCATACACATAGTTTACGATCTCCCAGTTCACCAGATCATAGGAGCGCATGATCGGCGCCCCCGGCGACATATGCATCGTCGTACTGATCATATAATAGGCATTCCCAACCCGGATAATATCCTCATCTGGTACATCGGAAAATATGACGGGATTGGAAAAGGTACCATCTCCGCGATCTGAAGTAAACGCCTTCACGCAATCTCCTCCCCTGGCAAATGCGATACACAGGGCAGCTGCAAACAACACCGCCATACTTTTTCGTATTATTTTTCCACTCATACTGCTCTCTCCTTTCAACTGACCTTTGCCTTCTCTGGCAATCCTTTTCCCCGCAGCAGCTTTTTGTATTTCTTATACTTTGTTTTGGGAACTTTTACCACTACCTTTTTTGAGATTCCTTTAAAAGCCTTTGCACCAATTTTTTGTAACTTTTTGCATAGAATCGTAATGTGCCTGAGATTTTTACAGTTTATACATGCTTTCTTCTCTATTTCGGTGACGTAGTACACCTTTCCCCCGATCTTCACAGAAGAAGGAATTGTGAGAGATTTGCTGCTTTTCTTTTTTAATCCCACAAAGGAAACCTGTTTTTGGGTCACATTTCTTACCCGGTACTTATTCTTTCCGATGGTATATACCTTTCCTTTTTTGGCTTTACCAGGATCCGTTGGTTTCGCGGTATCCTGAGGGGGTATGGCAACAGGGCTCTCAGGCTTTGGTGAAGGGACCGCTGTGGGTACTGGTTTCTCTTTCCCCGATTTCACCTGAATGTTCATGGTAATCTGTCTGAGATCATCGGACAAAATCTGTTCGGGAGTCATATTGAATACCGGAAATCCATCGGCGCCAAAATGTACGCTGTTGGCATAGGCGTGCCGCCCTGGATCTGTCAATCCGTATTTGTTATCCCCCGTGGCGCCTGGATAAGAATCATCCCAGTCTCTCGCATGATACACAATGACAGGATTCCCATTTTCATCCACAGTAAAGCTGTTGTGTCCCGGTCCAAAGATTCCTTCGTACTCTCCTTCCTCTGTGGTGTCCTTCGTGAATACCCCTTCTTTCACGGTGCTGGTCAGATCCGCCGTCGTCAGAAGGGGAGCCTGGTATTTGTGCCAGCTCTCCGGATCCATCAGATCATCCTTCAAGTCAGCATAGACAAGACATACGCCATAATGCATATCCACAGTGGCACAGGAATAGGTTACAAAAATCCTCCCGTCATGAAGAAGCACCCCCGGTCCCTCTTCAATATCCTGTTTGCTTCCCAGATTCCGCTCAAAGGACCGGTCTGGACCGGATATCTGAACTCTCGGACCCGTCGGCGTCGTCAGGTCCTCCGGGTCTACCGTGGTGATGAATATTTTAGTATCTCTCGGAGTGACATAATAACATTGCCCATCGTACTCAAAATATGTAGTGTCAAAGGCTCCCACCTTTTGATTATCCGTGGTCTCACCGACATATCCATCGTACTTCCAATTGTTCTTATCCATTAGGTCATCGCCCTCACAACTTTCCGAAAAATCACCGGAGAACCCAGTGAGTGAAATTCTTTGGGGTAATAGACTGCCTTATCGTTATTCAATCCTTCAAAATGAACCCCATCCTTTGACAGACCATAATATAATACATCTGTCCTGCAGGTGTCCGTATAAGTTCCCGACGGAAACTGTGCGTGTTCTACCCCCATGTTGTATTCATAGGCTGCCACATATGCTGCCAGATACCCTGCCGGCTGTTCTGCCGCCTCAACCAGTCTGGGCGGCACCATAGCCCCTGTCGCCGAAAGCATCATACCTATGCTGTGTACAATACAAGCAACCGTTTTTTTCCATTGTTTCATACTTAGGACCTCCTTGCATAAGTTTGACAAATTACCATATTTAATAAACTTCAACGTACTTTTATATTACCAATATAGCACTATATTTATTCACATCAGTCCATGATTTATAATAACATAAAACTTGATTTATTATAATATATTTTATTATTAAGAGGGCGGGCCACGCAGCAGATCTGCAGATATAGAATATTGGGCCGCATTGCAGAACGACGCCGGCTTGAACTCTGTTTCAAACCGACGCCATCAGATTACCTCCATGGTGCGAATCAGCACCACCAGGCTATCTATATTTTTTTCCGCACATTTTGATAAACATTCTGTGGATAACAGGATTCCGATCCAGCTCCGGATGGAAGGACACAGCGATCTGGTTATTATAACGGACTCCTGCAATATGCCCGTCTACCCTCGCCAGCACCTCCACACCGGGTTTTACCTCTTCGATATAGGGGGCCCGGATAAGAGTCATGGGAACCTTTCCAAGATCCCCGAACTCCTCCTCCGTATAAAAACTGCCCAGCTGTCTGCCGTAAGCATTTCGTCTTACAACCGCCGGAAGCGTCCCCAAATGTACCATGCCGCTGTCCGCGATCTTTTCTGCCAGAAGGATCATACCAGCGCAGGTGGCAAGCACCGGCAGTCCATCGGCGATCCTCTCCTTTAGCCTGTCATACATAGCCAGTTCACGGATCAGCTTCCCCTGGACGGTGCTCTCCCCTCCCGGCAGGATCAGACCGTCAAAAGATTGTTCCACATCCCGTCCCTGTCTAAGTTCCACGCATTCTACTCCCAACTCTTCTGCCCTCCGGATATGCTCCGCAAAAGCACCCTGGACAGCAAGCACTCCTATACGCATGACTTTACTCCTTTCCGCCTCCAAAGGACGGCGGATATCTTTTATTTCCCCCGCTCTGCCATCAGAAGCTCGATCTCCTGCTCATTGATTCCCACCATCGCTTCTCCCAGATCTTCTGAGAGCTCAGCGATCAGCTTAGAATCTGTATAGTTGGCAACCGCCTTCACGATCGCCTGGGCACGTTTCGCCGGATTGCCAGACTTGAAAATGCCAGATCCCACAAACACGCCCTCCGCTCCCAGCTGCATCATCAGCGCAGCATCCGTCGGCGTCGCCACTCCTCCAGCAGCAAAGTTTACCACCGGAAGCTTTCCCTTGTTATGGACATATTGCACCAGTTCAAAAGGGACCTGAAGATTTTTTGCCTCATCGAATAGTTCATCTTCCCGCAGGGAGGTGAGTTTTGTCATCTGCTGGTTCATCATCCGCATATGACGGACTGCCTGTACCACATCCCCGGTGCCCGGCTCTCCCTTGGTCCGGATCATGGCAGCTCCCTCATTAATGCGCCGCAGTGCCTCTCCCAGATCTTTGGCGCCACATACAAAAGGCACTTTGAATTTTGTTTTATCAATATGGTATTTGTCATCTGCCGGAGAGAGCACCTCACTCTCATCTATGTAATCGATCTCAATGGCTTCCAGAAGCTGCGCCTCCACAAAATGCCCGATGCGGCATTTTGCCATAACCGGTATGGACACCGCCTCCTGGATCCCCTTGATCATCCTGGGATCGCTCATCCGTGCCACGCCTCCCGCCGCCCGGATATCTGCCGGTATACGCTCCAGTGCCATAACCGCACAGGCTCCCGCCTCTTCTGCAATGCGCGCCTGCTCTGGTGTCGTCACATCCATAATGACTCCACCCTTAAGCATCTGCGCCAGTTCTTTGTTTAATTTATACCTCTCATTCATTGGAAATCCTCCTGATCCTATTTACGAACATGTTCAATACAAACTATACTCTACATGTGGTATTTTTAAAATATCCAATTTCATTTAATTTTAGATGCCAGTCAAAAAGGGCTGGCTGAAAACCGCAGCCCTATAAAAAACACTTCGTGTTTTTCGCTCCGCAGATGTCGAATTTTCCTATAAGATTAAAGAGACCCGGCCAAAAAGCGCAGGTCTCTGAAAAAAGCCACATCTAATTCAATTGTTATACTGATGATTTCCTCCGCAGACGGAGCCTCACAAATACCCAGATCCCAGTTCCGACTACAGCAATCACCCCGGCAAGCATCTGGGATACAGCGATTCCCGTCGAACCGATCTGCAGCTGGTCTGTGCGGAGCCCCTCGATCCACACACGCCCCAGGGCATATCCCACCATATAAAGGACAAATATTTCCCCATTGAACTTCTTTTTCTTGATCAACACCAGGATCAATATAAGGACGCCCACATTCCACAATGACTCATAGAGAAAGGTGGGATGTACCTGGATGTAACTGACACCGTCAATGGTCTGCATATGTTCCCGCATCATATCGGTAATGCTGGCAGGATTTACTTCACTCACTTTCAGGCGCATGGCAAATAATCCGTTGGTATACTCTCCAAATGCCTCCCTGTTAAAAAAGTTCCCATACCGCCCGATGATCTGCCCCAATATCAGACCTGCCACTGCCGTATCTGCCAACAAAAAGAAATTGTATTTTTTCACCCGGCAGTATATGATCGCCGTTAAAATTCCCGCAATTACGCTCCCATACAGCGCCATTCCTCCCCCGCGGGTATTAAAAATCTGCAAAAGATCATCCTTATAGGCGTCCCAGCTAAAAATCACATAATACAGCCTTGCCCCGATCAGTGAAAAAATGATGCCGTAAATCGCAAAATCCATATATGTTTCTTTGTTCTGTCCGGTCCTTTTTGCCTGCAGACAGGCGATCCAGAGACCAGCCATCATACTGGCTGCCATGATGATGCCGTAAAATGCAATGGTAAATCCCCCAATGGTAATTCCTTTGGGAAGTTCTGGTATGAAGATCCCAAGATTGGGAAAGGCAATATCTGCTCCGTTCATGTTGATTCCTCATTTCTGCGCTGCTTTTGCGCATCAAGCAATGTTTGTGCAAGCCATGCTATGGCTTTGCAGCGCGCAGTCACAAACTTGCCACACAAACATAGTTTGTGTTGTGAAACAATTTATTTTTCACTCTTCCTTTTTTCTATCTTTTTGATCCAGCATGTCACACATTGAACCGGAACAGCACGACATCCCCATCCTGCACCACATATTCTTTTCCCTCAGAACGAACCAGTCCTTTTTCCTTCGCTCCGTTGTAACCGCCATTTTCCACAAGGTTTTCATAACTTACCACCTCGGCACGGATAAATCCCCGCTCAAAATCCGTATGGATCTTTCCTGCCGCCTGGGGCGCCTTCGTCCCCCTGGTAATCGTCCACGCCTTGGTCTCCTGCTCCCCGGAAGTCAGATAACTGATCAGCCCCAGCAGACGATAGCTTGCTTTGATCAATTTTTCCAGACCCGATTCCTCCAGACCCATATCTTCCAGAAACATTTTCTTCTCTTCTTCGTCCAGCTCTGCGATCTCCTGCTCGATCTGGGCACAGATCACAAATACTTCTGAATCCTCTCCCTTGGCAAACTCCCGCACCTTGCTGACCTGCTCATTGGAAGCCCCGTCATCTGCCAGATCTTCCTCCGCCACATTCGCCGCATAGATCACCGGCTTTGACGTCAGAAGATTATACTCTGAAAACCATGCTTCCTCATCCTCGTTCTCCAGTTCAAAATTTTTCGCCAGATGTCCTTCTTCCAAAAATCCTTTCAAGCGGTTCAGCATGTCCACCTCGCCAGCTAGTTTCTTATCCGCCCTGGCGGCCTTTACGCTTTTTGCGATCCTACGCTCCAGAATCTCTATATCCGAAAAGATCAGCTCCAGATTGATTGTCTCGATATCCCGCAGCGGATCGATGCTTCCATCCACATGAACAATATTGCTGTCCTCAAAGCATCTGACCACATGCACGATGGCATCCACTTCTCTAATATTGGACAAAAACTGATTCCCCAGTCCCTCGCCCTTGGAAGCACCTTTGACCAGTCCTGCGATATCGACAAACTCGATCACCGCCGGCACAGTCTTTGCCGAGTGGTTCATCTCGGAAAGCACCTCCAGCCGTTCATCTGGCACTGGCACCACGCCCACATTGGGGTCAATGGTACAGAAGGGGTAGTTAGCCGATTCCGCCCCGGCTTTTGTAAGCGAGTTAAAAAGTGTACTTTTCCCTACGTTGGGAAGACCTACGATTCCTAGTTGCATTTTTCTAATCCTCCTTGTTTTGCGAAGCAAAATCCGAGCCTCCGGCGAGGAGAGGATTTTCTCCTTCTTAAATTCCTTTATTTTATGGCTTTTCTGACATACCCTTATTTGCAGGTGCACCATTTAGTGCACCATCTTTATACAAAATTAAGGGCATCCGCTACCAATTCGATTTCCTTTAACTTTTCCTCCTCGGTAGTGTGAACATATAAATTCATAGTAATTCCAATATTGGAATGTCCCAGAATAATCTGCAGCGTTTTTGGCTTCATGCCCCCTTCGATACATCTGGTCGCGAATGTGTGACGCAATACATGCATGGAAAATCTCGGAATCTGCGCCTTGTCACAAATCTTAAACAGAGCCGTATCGTATGTACTGTTCTTGCGATACTCATAACTTTGCCCCCTCGCATACTCCAAAAACACTTTCTGTATATCTACCGTCAGCGCCTCCTTTTTCTGCGAAGGTTTCCCCATGTCACTCTTCACTGACTTCTTGCATGGATTATAGCGGATCACATCATTTTCTTTGGCAAACTCTAACATATTAAACAACGCAATTCTTGTCTGATAGATTGTGCTCGTCCGATAATCTTCATCAGCCATTTCACTGAATATCTTCTGACAATGTAAAGGTTTCACCTCTGACAGCAACATTTTCCCAATGATTTTCTTAATATTCCGATTGTATCGTTCCGTGTAATTTCTGACCGTGTTAGGTCTTACCGTCTTTTTCTTGATATCAATCCAATAATCAAACCATGCGTCTACCATGATATCCGTTGCCTGCAAGATGTTGCTATGTTCATCTACATAGGTTGCATCGGCAATCCACTGCCTGCATTCCTGTAACTTTTTGAACCGCTTCTGTCTGCGTTTACCAAATTTATCTACAAACCTTGCCGAATATAACCCATTTTTCTGTTGGGTTATTCCGACACTCAGCTCCTTCCCTTTTAAGCCTTTTCCCATATTTCGTAACTCCTTTCAACAAAGAAGCCCAAATACAGCAACTTATATATTACCATATAACAGCCCATAAGTCTATATTCTCTTGCTAATTCAATATTTTAATTCCTGACTTACAATTCAACATTTTCACTGATAAACCGTTCAAATTCTTTCCGTTTGATTAATTTCTTACGCCCCACATACAACACAAACGGGCAGCGTGGTGTCTTTGCCAGTTCATCTATCTTATTGATCCCGATATTGCTATAAACTGCTGCCTCCGCAATGGTCATACATGCCTTTTCCCATATCGGAATCTCTTTTTTTCTCCATATCAATCATTTCCTTTCTCTAATTTTCTGTCTCTCCCTGATGCCTGCGGCGAACAGGTCCATAGAAATCCCATCTCCCCACCTTCACTGTGGCCGGGTTGCGTTTTACAGAAGTATCATTATCCCCCTGACATGTCTCCGCGTTATGGAAGTGCCGATTCCATATCAGTGCTCCTGGTTCTGCCTGCCGGACAGACGGATAGCCGCTCGGTGTCAGGGTAACGTATCAGTTGAGGCTATTTCATTGTCAAGGTTCATGGCACAGGGATGCCTGTATAAACAAAGACAATGAAATTTCCTTGTTTTTCAACCCTTTTTTTAAAAATTATAAAAAGACATCAATTTTCCAAATTCCTTATCTTCACACTATTGATTAGATTGAAAACTTCCCTATCTGCAGTGCGATATGTATCATCAGATACTGTTTCAAATCTTCATCCAGATTTCCATTGAGGTAACTGTTCTTCTCAATCAGCGGCATGTAAAGTTCCAATATCTTCTCCAACTCCTCATGGCAGCCAGCCATTGCATCTGTCAGGATGGAACGAAATTCTTCCTTACTCATCTCCCTCACCACCCTTCTCCAGCATATTCCTTAATTGTTTCAGCGCCTGGGAACGCTGTTTATACACATGCTGCAGGGAACAACCTATCCGGCCAGCAACCTCCTTCGGAGTCCTCTCCTCCACAAAAAGCATAATTAGGATTTTCTGACGCTGCTCAGACAGTATACAAAATGCGTCCTCCAACCTTTCCTCTTCAAACTGAAACCCTCCTGGTTCTGATATCCCCTGTATCCAGTTCTTTTCCGGATTTTCAGATACCCATAACTCTTCTGGCAATTCATCTACATAGACCATTCCCTTATCCTTTTCCAGTTTCTTTACATAATTCAACTTTGCACGGTATAAAGTCACTTCCAGCCAGCCCGTAAATCTGGCCCTTAATTCATCTCTCTCGGATTTTTCCTGATGGTTCATCCGTAATGCCTCCTTTTTGAAGACACGCCATCAGGCAGGGGCTGTCGCACTAAGAAATTAGTGTGCAGCTCCTTTTCCGTGCAAAAAAATGCAAAAAATAACTGCCAGACCTCGAAAGAATCCAGCAGCTGGTGTAAAATATAAGTATGTTAAAAACTATATCTTTTCTAAAAACTTATTTGCTTTGCCTCCTAATTTCCATAAAAAAAGCACCTCCTTCGAGATGCCCATATATCTTGTTACCATTTTCTGTTATGCAAAAGGGACACCTCTTGGATGTCCTGCCGCACATTATTCCATTGGTTTTATTAAGCCCTGAATCCGACGCTCTGCCTCTTTATAAACCGCCTCGTCATCCCGCACCGAAATGATGATAATCTTCATGACACTACCCTCACGGACTAAATCATATACCACCCGGTATCCAAGATTTTTAAGCTTTGTCTTATAAAATCCGCTCAGTCTGGATGAGGCATGGTTGCCTAACGGCTTTCCAATCCCCTCCGGTGGAGGTAATGGACATTCTGCCGTCTTGTCAATGGCTTTCAAAACCAGTTTCCGCACATATGGATCTAACTTCCGCAAATCCTTCTGTGCCTCTTTGATGTATTCTACTGTCCATTTCATAAACCATACTCCTATTCCAATTCCACGTCCACAGCATCCAGTTCACTCTGGGTAATGCCAAATTCCTGCATCATCTGCTCCTGTGTCCTGTTTTCAGAATCATCCTGCTGTTCCATGCGTTCTTCCGCTTCCTCCCTGAGAATGAAATCCGAAAGCATCTCCATCAGTGACTCATACTGTGCCGGTGAAATCAGTACACAGGCAGGCTTGTTATTTTTTACCACAATCTTCGTTCCTGTCGTTTCCACCTCGTCAAAAATTTTGTTTGCCTCCCCTTTATTAAAACGGGAAATGGGAACCATTGTTTTCAGCATTCCTGTAACAGACATCTGCCTCATATTGCCTCCTTTCTGCAAGTTTACTGCAGTAAACTTGTGAAGCGAACCTCGTTCGCTTTACCTCCAAATCCATCCATAGCATATCCTATTCTTTATTTATTATACGACAAGGCAGATAATACGTCAATAAATTTATAGTAGTTTTATCTACAAATTTATCATTTATTGCAAGTAACTTAAAAATCCGCAGGCGGCTGTGCCGAACGGTACAAACCTTTCTTTTTGGGTTCTTGATTTTTATTCTCCCTCCTTTCTGCCTGGGGCACTTCCTTCACCTCCTCCCCGCCAAAGCCAGTCTGGGAACATGCCGCGGGACTCACCTGCGGCTGGTAATCCATGATTGAAACACTGGTCATCTCCTGTGCCATCGGGTGCTTCGTGTAATCCAGTTTACTTAATTTCAGGATATTGCAACCCCGGATAATGCACAGTAGTTCAGTATTCGGCAACCGCAGCACCTCATCCGGAGTTAATAATTTTCTCCTGCCCTGCCCCTGGGTCTGGCGGTACTGGGGAATCACCTGAGCAAGCGCTATGGTCTGTCTGGTGGTCATCGTGGAACTCACCTCAATGCACATCTCCCCGTTGCGTCCGGAAAAATATTCTGCCGTCACATCATCCGTGCAGCCAAGCATCAGCTGGATGTCACAGTTGCCAATGATTTCAGCCCACAGGTTATTGCCATAGCGGTTCTGCAGCTGCCCCAGACTCTGTACCGCCATCATTACCCGGATGTCCCTGGAACGGATGACGCTTAATGACCGGGCAAAATCCGAACCGTCTGCCGCCCCGCCAATCCGTCCGATATTGTTAAACTCATCTAAGACTAGATTCACCGGGATGTCAATGTCAGACCGGCTCGTAATTCCCTGCACCTCCCTGTTCTGAAGTACCTGCAGTCTGGTGCCAAGTCCCTGTATGATACCGGAACGCACCGTGTCTCTGGACTGGGCAAATAAGTTAAAGGGTGCCCTTGCCGGATGGTCAAGTGGCAGTTTTTCAAACAATGCCGTCAGCTGCCTCTCGGTATTTCGGGTCAGCATCTGGTAGACTGCCGGAAGATGCTTTGTGTCCGGACTGCGGCTAGGATCTAAATCCACCAACAGAATCAGTGCCTTTAAAAGATTTCCTTCACCGTTATCCCAGAAATGGTCGCCCTTGCCGTTACAGGTGTTACCGATAATGATGTTCGTGAGCATCTGGGCCATCAGGGTATTCCCATGTAAGTCTGACATACAGTTCCAGGAATCCCCATGCTCCGGATTGACCAGATTAAAGACCTTGACTTCATATCCTGCATTCCGGTACATCTGTGAAGTATCATTATACAATTCGGCTTTAGAATCAGTGATGACCACTGACTCGCCTCGCTTTAATGCCTGAAACAAGGCGTTGCGTATAATGGCTCTTGATTTCATAGTACCGGATGCCCCTAAGATGGCGATATGCCGGTTCAGTCTGGTGTCTTTTGGCATACAGACCGTTTTTCCCTCATACTCACCTAATATCACCCCCTCCGCTTTTGCCGGCGACGTCACCTCCATGATTTCTTTTAACTCTTTTTCACTCATCCATGTGGCAGTACCGTATGTTCCTGTCTTGCTTTTCTTAAATCCTCTCGGATCGTACTCATTTCCATCAAATTTATCATGGAATTTAACATACAGGACAACCGCTGCACCAAGAAGTATGGCTGCAACCATTCCCAATATGACAGAGAGAATGATCCCGGCTTTTTTGCGTTTATCCATTTATGAGTTCCCCCCTGCATTTTGATTCCAAACAAAAAAGGCATATGGGCTTTTGACAGATTCCATACACCTTTATGTCATTTGTTCTATTCTGTTTACAGCACCGTATGCTCCTGCAGCTGTGCATCCACATCCCTGCCTGCATACATAACCCGGATTACCGTCACAAGTGCTGCCACCTCGTCTGGAATATAAAAAACCAGATAATTATCCACCGGCATGACTCTCATTCCCCTGCCATGCCACGGTTCTTTTTCATACCGGCGGAATTTTTCAGGAAATTCCCCAAGCCTTTCGATATGCGTTTCCAGCCGGACTAACTGCCCGGAAGCATGGTCCGGTGACAGCAGTTCAAAAGAAATATACTCATAGATTTCCCGCAGATCAGTTTCCGCCTGATCACTTAGTTCCACTTCATACATCATATCCCGTAATCTCTGCGGATATCAGCAAATGCCTGTTTCGCAGGCTTTGTCTTTCCTGCCTTCATATCCGCATATCCTTTCTCCAGCTCTGCATCCAGTTCCGTCTCAGAAAGCTTTGCCACATTGACTGGTCTTGCAGGTGGGATTTTTACCTCAAAGGGAATCCCACGGTTTAAGATAATCTGCTTATAAAACATATTAATTGCATTTGAGGCCGGAATACCGAGCGCCGCCAAAATGCTTTCTGCCTCTTCCTTGACCTCCGGCTCTATTCTTGCGTACAAATTTGAAGTTTTTGTTGCCATAGTATCACACATCCTTTCGTAATCTGTATAATTTCCTGTTTCTGCTTTTATTATACCAACCTGTACGCACAACAGCAATACATTTTTCATTTTATTTGAGCAATCGCCGTCCCTCCTTCCCTTTGCACAGCCAGATGACCACAACAACTCCCTTCCGTTTATCTAATCCTTATCCACAGTCTCCATCAGCCGATCAAAATCACTCTGGTACAGCCGATCCTGAATCACCCGGTATTGCTCAAACTCACTTTCTGCAAATGCCTTCGCAATCGCTGCCGTCACTTTTCCTTTATCCTGCAAAACCTCTGCATCATTGAACTGTAAAAAAGCATCCAACTTAGAAGCCCAGTCCTCCATTGTCATCGGAATATGCCGTCTTGCCTGTCTGGTCGCATAATCAAGGTACATCGTGACAATCTCATTCAATTCCTGCATTTCATCCACAGAGAGATAATTCTTTGCTTATCTGCAACTTGTGCAAAATTTGCACAAGTTGATTTTTCCAATAATTCCTTACTTTCATAAATATTTTTCAGATGCTTCGTAACCACACTCCGATCTACATCAAAAAGCTGTGCGATTGCTTTCTGTGTCAGCCAGACATCATGATTTTGCACCCACACCTCAATTCCATCTTCTCCTGCATCCTTTGTAAACATAAGAAAATCAACGGTACTATTTCGTATTTGCAATTTCCTGCCTGCTACTTCTATATCGCTTTCCTTATCCTTATGTGCCATAACATACTTGCCACCTTTCATTCCAAAACAGACTTCACCTGCAAAAGCAAGTTATACTTTCTGTAGCTTATTTTCCTCTATCTCCTGCTGAAATGCCCTGCCTTTCTTATTGTAATAATCCATACGTTCCTGTGGGGTCATATCTTTTGTGAGATAATAATTATATTCCCGCAGCTTATGAATATCATCAATTGTAAAATCAGGACTGAGAACTGGTTCTTCCATAACCATCCCTCACTTTCTAATAAAACCGTTATCTATTACAGTATACTAAAATACTGCCAAATTATCAATTTCTACTTTCTTTCAAAGAATAAAACCACCACCCCTTTTCTACTATCAAGATTGATGGTTTTCATATCCATTATTTTAATTCTACTTGTATCAGGGCTTATGGTAATATTATCAGTGCTCCATTGTGCACCATCTAGTGCACCATTTTTCAAAAATCTATATGAATTTACATGAAAATATATTAGAATGTCAAAGCCAATACATCCAGTATTCATGGGCTTTCAGGGGATTTTATGGAATAATGCGGAAATCCATGAAACCAGCATACAGATTACGATTCCTAGTTGCATTATTCTAATCCTCCTTGTTTTGCGAAGCAAAATCCGAGCCTCCGGCGAGGAGAGGATTTTCTCCTTCT
>CAJUFM010000073.1 GCA_910585745.1 uncultured Eubacterium sp.
AGCAACGGCCTTCTAAGCCGTGGGTCGGGGGTTCGAATCCCTTCGAGCACGTTTGAGATGGAACTTGCCTTATCTCATATATGGTGGGTATAGCGCAGTTGGTTAGCGCGTCAGATTGTGGCTCTGAAGGCCGTGGGTTCGAATCCCATTACCCACCCTTTCCTATCATTAATGTAGGATGTTGGGCTATCGCCAAGGGGTAAGGCATAGGACTTTGACTCCTACATTCGCTGGTTCAAATCCAGCTAGCCCAGTATGGCTTATTACAGTACAAAAAGAGCAGGGTTATCTTTGTGGCACACAAACAGATAACCCTGCTCTTTTTATATTTATACCTGCATTCCTATCCAGGTCTATCTAATCGCAGTCTTCTTCATTTTTATCCTTCATCACAGCTCCCCGGAACACCAGCATCTCCTCTGTGAAGACATCCCGGTCCACGGTGCCGCTGATGCCCCGGACACGTCCCCGGTCCGTATACTGCCAGCCGCTCCACTGTCTCCAGTGGTTCTGCATGTCAGGGTGAGAAATCCCATACTGGGCGATCCAGAGGGGATATACAGACAGCCTTACGTCAAAAATATTCTTGGCATTACTGGCATCACTATAGATTGCCACCGGTTTGCCTGTGGCCTCCCTCACCTCCTGCAGAAAGGCAAGAGAGATCTCATTGATCTGTTCCCTGGAAAGACTGCCGAAGGATTCAAAATCCATGACTGGCCGTCCCTGATATCTCTTTCCCTGAATCACTTCCGCAAAGTGCCTCGCCTCATTTCTCGCCGCCTCTACCGTCCGCGCCGTCACATAATGATAAAAACCTATTTTCAGCCTCGCCTTTCTCGCCTCCCGGTAGTTGCGCTCAAAGTCCGGATCGATATAGGTATCTCCCTCGCTGGACTTAATATAGACAAATCGTATGCCATCCCGTTTTACCTCCCGAAAGTCAATGTCTCCCTCCCAATGGCTCACATCAATTCCTTCGATCTCTCTTCTCTCCCGCATCGCAGTTTTACCCCGCCCTTTAATTTTAACACTATTATATGGAAAAGAAAAAAGAGCGTTACGAAAAACGCTCCTGATCTCTTAGCACTTTGCCGTCAAGCTAAAGCAAAATCTCTTTCACCGCCCGCAGAAACAATTCCATCTGCTCCTCCGTCCCGATGGTGATGCGGAGATAGTTGTTGATCTTTTCTTTATTAAAATACCTCACATAGATTCCCCGGCATTTCAGCGCTTCAAAAATTTCCTTTGCCGGAACCGATTTATGGGCGGCAAATAAAAAATTGGTGCAGGATTCTTTCACGTCAAATCCCATGGACTCCAGTGCTTCTTTCGTCCTCTCCCTGGTCGCCATGACCTTTTTCAGATTTTCCTGGAAATATTCCTCATCCTCCAGGGAGGCTGCCCCTATACAGATGGACTCTGTATTCATGGTGTAGGAATTGATGGATTCCTTTACGTCATTCATCGCCTGGATCAGCGCTTCATCTCCCAGGGCATAGCCGATGCGCATGCCCGCCATGGAACGGGACTTTGAGTAGGTGCGTACCACCAGCAGATTATCGTATTTCCGGATCAGGGGGAGTACTGTCTCACCGCCGAAATCCACATATGCCTCATCAATGATCACCACAACCTCTGGATTTGCCCGAATGATCTCCTCCACCTGGGCAGCTGCCATAGAGATCGATGTAGGGGCATTAGGATTTGCGATGACCACACCACCGTTTTCCCTTTTGTAATCTTCCGGATCAATAGTAAAATCCTCCCTGAGAGCCGGGCATTCATAAGGGATCCGGTAGACCTCTGCCCACACAGGATAAAAAGAATAGGTGATATCGGGAAACAGCACCGGCTTCCTGGAATTAAAGAAGGTGAGAAATGCCAGGGACAGCACGTCATCCGAACCAACACCCACAAAAACTTCTTTATCTGATACACCATGATACTTTGCCAGCGCAGCGGTGAGAGTTGCGGCAGAAAGCTCCGGGTACAGGGTAAAACGGCTTACATCCATCTTCTGGTGCGCCTCAAATACTCTTGGCGAGGGCGGGTAAGGATTCTCATTGGTATTCAGCTTGATGATATTATTTTCCCGAGGCTGCTCACCTGGTACATAGGGTGTTACTTTCCGGACGTTGGCAGCCCATTTTTTTGCAGTATTCACACTCTCTTCCTCCTATCGGTAAACTTCCGCCAGTTTTTCAAAGGCTGGCAGGGCGCGAAGGATCATGTCATGATCCACACAGTAAGCGATCCTCACATAACCGGGACAGGCAAATGAACTTCCTGGCACCAGCAGGAGGTTAAACTCCTTGGCTTTTGCCACAAAGGCACTGTCATCCGGCTCCAGTGACTTAACGAAGAGATAAAAAGCTCCGTCGGGACTGGCGCACTCATAACCATAACTTCTCAGTTTTTCCACCAGCAGCCTGCGGTTTTTATCATATACCGCCACATCCACTTTGGCGTCCACACAGCGGGCTATGACCTTCTGCTGAAAGGAAGGGGCATTTACAAAACCCAGGATCCGGGTGGCGACATTGGCAGCTGCTGCCACCTGTTCATGATCTGCCGCCTCTTCCGGAATAACCAGATAACCGATACGCTCCCCCGGAAGGGAAAGGGATTTGCTATATGAGTAACCTACTATGGTATTGTCATAATATTTTGTCACATAAGGCACTTCTACGTCTCCGTAAACCAGCTCCCGGTAAGGCTCATCAGAGATCAGATAAATATCCGTTTCAAATTCCTTCTGTTTCTTTTCCAGGACCGCCGTCAGATCTTTCAGTGTCTGCCGGGAATACACAACTCCCGTCGGGTTATTTGGAGTATTGATCAAGACAGCTCTGGTCTTCTGGCTGATCCGTTTTTCGAGTTCTTCCAGGTTCGGCATAAAGGTGCTGGTATCTGGTGGAACCACTACCACTCTGCCGCCTGCATTTGCCACATAATTGTTATATTCTCCAAAAAATGGAGCAAAGACGATGACCTCATCACCGGGATCGAGAAGGGTTTTTAGTATCACATTTAAGCCGCCGGCAGCTCCCACGGTCATAACTATATGATCTCTGGTAAAATGAGTATCAAAATTCCGGTTCAGATGACCGGCGATCTGGTCCCTCACATCCTCAAATCCGGAATTGCTCATATAACCATGAAGCGTGCCAGGATCTTCTTCCCGGATCACATCCATCATCGCCTGCTTTACTTCCTCCGGCGGTTCCACACTGGGATTTCCCAGGCTGAAATCATAGACATTCTCAGCGCCGTATTTCTCTGCCAGTTTCTTTCCCTCTTCAAACATGGCTCGTATCACAGAACTTCCCTGGACCAGTTTTTCCATCTGTTTTGAAATCATCTCTGTCTCCCCCTTCTGAATATCTTGTCTTCCATTATAACCACTTTCAGCAAAACGCGCAAGAAAGATATCAAGTTTTCCTTTCATCCAAAACAGGCAGAGAATCCACATCTTCTTTGGGTAATCAATACCCAAACCTAAAACACTCTATTCAAAGGTAATGCTCTCATAGGCGTCCACCGTACCGTAGCCCCATTCCCGGCTGGGAAATTCTTCTCCCCGCCTTTCGGCTCCCCGGATCAAAAGCTCCCTGACCGAATTTCCACTGATAATATACTCGGAATATTCCTGCATGAACAGCGCCGCAATTCCTGTAGTGATCGCCGCTGCCACGCTGGTTCCTGTCATCGTTCCATAATTGTTCTTCGGAAGGGGGCCATAGATATTTACGCCCGGCGCTGTCACATCTGGCTTAATGGTCCCATTAGGGGTAAATCCCCGGCTGGCCTGGATAAAAAATGCCTCATCCACGGGATTGTAGGCGGACATACATATGGAACGCCGGCTGTTCCCCGGCTCACAGATTGTAATGTCCGGATCCGGCTTTACAAAATAAGTTTCCCCGGCGAGAAACTGGGTAATGGGAAGCCACATATGATACCGGATATTCGGTTCAGTGGTATATACCCGGATCTTCCAGACCCCTTCCTTGCTGTTTTCAAACCGGAACATGATCACCTGGTCCCTGGTCTGCTGCTGTATTTCCCCACCGATCACCTCCAGCGTGGTATTTTCCACGACGAACCGATGCCTTTCGCGGATATACGCTGCCGCCCGGGTAATTCCAAAAGTATTTCCCCCCGGAGATACCACGTCAAACTGAAGGGTTCCCGGTGTCCTCCACCAGAGTTCCGCCACAAATCCCAGGGATGACTTTTCGACATTGATAGAAATCTCCTCGTATTCCTGGGTGATCAGATAATGATGTCCGGCGTTCCCCTCATTTCCGGCACAGGTTACGATGCTCACCCCCGGCAGCATATTCAGATAATCGATCATATTGCAGAGAGGGGTCTCCCCTTCATGATTTCCCAGATTTGTGCCCATCCCAATGCAGATCACCGCCTGCCTGCCAAGATCTCTTGCTTTCCGCAGGATATATGAGATCCCGCACATGATATCATTTTCCTGGTAACAGGGTGTATTGCAGGGAACACGGTAGAACTCACGATAGCTGCTCTTTGCTTCCTTACATTTGACTACCACGAGCTGGGAAAGGGGGGCCACTCCGGAAAAATCCTTTTCCGGCATTTCATTTCCTGCCGCCAGTCCGGCAAGAAAGGTGCCGTGACCATTATCATCCCGGGAGGGGATCCTTGACAGGGGTTCTTCATCCCCCAGGGCAGCATTGATCTCTTCCTCTGTATACTCCCTGCCGTACTCAAAATCTGCCGGTGTATTTCCGTCCCGGATCGTCTGGTCCCAAATAGAATAAATCCTTGTTGTATTGTCCGCATTGATAAATACCTCGTGGGTAAAATCAATGCCGGTGTCCACAATACCAACAAGGAAATTCTGTCCGTACAGGTCCAGATAAGGCTGTCTGCGTATCTTTAACACCCCTGTCGCCTCCAACGCCTCTTCTGACATCAGTCCGTAGACATGGGGAATCGCACCATAGCCAAGTCTTCCTATACTCTCGCTGTTTATTTTTTCTTCTTCCTTATAGATAACTGCTCTATAATCATCTATCTCAGTAATACAGATGGGATCATAACGCTGCTGGATAACTTCGGTTTCACGATAATAACTCAGAATGTAGTCCAGCACATTATCTGAATAAATTGCCTCCTTGCATGTCATAACGAATCTCCTGAAAAAAGCCACAATTACTATATGATATGCCAGTTTTTACAAATTATCCGTTGCCCCGCATCTCAATCTTCGGTGCGCCTGTTCCCTCAATATATTCTTTTGTTATGGTCACCCTGCCGATCATGTCGTCCTTGGGAATCTCATACATGATGTCCAGCATAAGGTCCTCAATGATGGAGCGGAGCGCCCTGGCTCCTGTTTTCTTCTTCATCGCCTTAGTTGCGATGGCAAGTATTGCCGGGTCCTCAAACTCCAGTTTTACCTCATCCATGGCAAGGAGCTTCTGGTACTGTTTGATCACGGCATTCTTCGGCTCCGTCAGAACTTTCACCAAAAGCCGTTCATCCATCTCTTCCAGTGAGTATATGATGGGAAGCCTTCCGATAAACTCTGGGATCAGGCCATAGGCACGGATATCTTCTGTTTCCACATGGGAAAAGATATCCTTATCATTATCAAAACGGTCTTTCAGATCTGAACCAAAGCCCATGCTGCCATGCTTCGTCAGTCTTTTTTTGATGATCTCCTCCAGTCCTGGAAAAGCACCTCCACAGATAAATAAAATATGACTCGTATTCACGGTGGTCATCGGAACCATAGCATTTTTATTGGTCGCCCCTACGGGAACTTCCACATCGGCTCCTTCCAGAAGCTTCAACAGCGCCTGCTGTACGGATTCACCGCTGACATCTCTCTGGTTGGCATTTTCCTTCTTGGCAAGCTTATCTATCTCATCAATATAGACGATACCGCACTCTGCCCGTTCCACGTCATTGTCCGCATTGGCAAGAAGCTTTGAGATCACGCTTTCCACGTCGTCTCCGATATAGCCTGCTTCTGTCAGGGCGGTGGCATCTGTGATCGCCAGCGGCACATGAAGAAGCTTTGCCAGCGTCTTCACCAGATAAGTCTTACCGCTGCCGGTAGGTCCCAGCATGAGCATATTGGACTTTTCGATCTCCACATCGCTGGCCAGCACATGGTCGTCCCCTTCCAGCTCCGCCTTCTCCACCTCTTTCATGGCTATGATTCGCTTGTAATGGTTATATACGCCTACAGATATCACTTTCTTTGCCTGTTCCTGTCCCATCACATATTCATCCAGATTTCCCTTGATGACATGCGGCGCCGGAAGGCGGTGTATATCCAGCACCGGCTCATTTGCCCTTGCTTTCTTCTTTTTCGGCTTTACGGAGTGCTTCGCCTGCATCTCCTCTGGCATTCCGGCAAAAGGACCAGCAAAATTAATAAACTCTACTCCCGGTATATTGGACATCCCATTCAAATTAGGCATACCCTGAATGCCGATCTGGTCAAAGGTCTTCTGCATACAATCGGAACAAATACATATATTATTCGGAATGGTGATCATTTTCTCCACCTTATCTTCTGTTCTGTGGCAGAGATAGCATATACGGTTGTAACCATCCTGGTCATTTGTATGATCTGTCTGATCTGTCTTTGTAATATCTTCGCTCAAAATAAACCTCCGTTCTCTATAGTTAAGTTCAAAAGGAACTGCTATCCCAAAAGATAACAGTTCCATTCGTCTGAATCCATGGTCAGGGGAAATCTTCCCAAGACCAATCATACTATATTTTCTTGTATTCGTCAAAGTAACTCTTGAAAAATCTTTACCATGGAACGATCTGGTCCCCGCCATAAGAATCGTTTCCATATCCGAAAGGATTGCCTCCACTGTTCCTGCTGTCCTGAGTTCCGTCATCCAGCTCTTCCAGTGTCTCAGAACTCTTCAGAACCACCTTGACATCCTGCTCCTTATATTCGCCCTCCTGGCTTCTGGCGATAGTCACCGTAATCTCCGTTCCTGCCTTTATATTATTTACTTTATTCTGCACCTGCTCGATAGAAGTTATTTTACTTCCGTTGATCTTCGTGATGATATCACCCTGTTTGATGCCTGCCTCCTTGGCTGCACCGCTCTCCGACACCTCTGCGATATAAACACCGGTTGGGAAACGATAGGCTTCACTGACCTCTTCACTGATGGTCCGGCCAGTGATTCCCAGATATCCTTTCTCCTCATCTTTGAGCACTTCACGGTTCATCAGCTCATTGATGATCGGAATCGCATCGCTCATAGGAATGGCATACCCGATTCCTTCTACTTTCGTGTCCGCATACTTTACAGAATTGATACCGATGACATTTCCGTTCACATCCAGCAGAGCTCCCCCGCTGTTTCCTGGATTGATCGCCGCATCTGTCTGCAGCAGTACCATAGTATTGGAACCGGAGGAATTTCCGTCTCCTACCTCTACCTGTCTGTCCTTGGCACTGATGTATCCCACTGTCACTGACTGGCCATAACCCAGTGCATTACCAATAGCGATCGCCATCTGGCCCACCTTGACATCTTCGGAGTGTCCCAGACTTGCTACTTTGATGTGCCCTTTGGTTTCCTTTTTCAAGTCACCAACCTTTACTGATATGACTGCCAGATCTGCAGTAGGATCTGTCCCTTTCACCGTAGCTTTTGCCGTGGTATTGTCGATAAAGGTAACGGTGATGCTGTCCGCTTTTGCCACCACATGATTGTTGGTAACGATCAGCAGTTCATTGTTATCTTCTTTTACAATAAATCCAGAGCCGGCTCCCTCGGTGGGATAACTCTGTCCAAAATATGATGTTGCAGTACTGGTCTCCGTAATAGAAACGATGGATGGCATAACTGCTTCAACAATCGACGACACATCTCCAGGACCCGCTGCTCCGCCGGACACTGCTGTAACTCCGTTATCCGTTTTAAAAGGCTCCACACTTCCAATGGTTCCTCCGTCAGACTTCTGCGGCCCCCACACCCCGGTGATCTTCACCAGCGCAAAGAAACACAGCGCCGCCACCACACCAAAGACCACTGCCGCCACGATGGTTTTCTTCATTCCGCCAGAATTCTTTTCCCTGCTTTTTTTCTCTGCCGGCTCCTCCGGTCTGACATTCTGGAAACGATACATATTATCCGAAGACGGCATGGGCTGCGGTCCATCATCCACGGAGCCCGCCTGCCAGATCGTGCTGTCCTTCACCGGTTCCTGGCTCTGTTCCGTCCCTTCATAATTTCTATTTTGTGAAAATCCTGATCCACCCTGATCATCTGCCTGATTCCAATTTTCTTCGTTCATGAAAATCCCGTCCTTTCTCGCCGGACTACCTGCAAGCTGCGGTCTGTGCCCGGTTCAATTATCTGACTTGATGTATTTTTTCCCCATCTCAAGTTGCATTATACCCATCAAATGTGTTTAGTTTGTGAATATATTAATTTTATATTGTGAAATTGCACAAAATAATTTATAATCTAATAAGTATATGATTTGAAAATATTACCTAATGTTCTATATATTAGAAAAGAACCGTCACCAATCATGAAAGACGAAAGGAAGGATTCAAATTGATAAAGGGAAACCAAAAATTACTTAATGTCATTCGTTTTATCATTGACGTACTTATACTGATATTTTCTTTTGTACTGGCATACAAACTTCGTTTTGACGAAGAATTCAGTGTCCTGATCCGATATGGGTTTATAAAGGAGCCTCTGGGATTCTATGGAACCCTGGAAGAATATATGCAGCTGCTGCTTCTTCTGGTTCCCTGTTATTTATTTTCCTATTATTTTTTCCATCTGTATGATCCAAAAAGAGTGACTAGCCGCAAATCTCAGATGTACAACATTTTTAAGGCAAACGTTGTGGGAATCCTTTACTGTACCGCAGGTCTTTATTTTATCCGTAGCGGAAACTATGCCCGCCTTTTTATCATTATATTTGTAGGGATCAATTTTATTCTTGAACTTATTTTCCGGCTGCTTATCACGACGATCCTCCGCCGTTTCCGCAGGAAAGGACACAATCTCAAACACATTCTCCTCATTGGCTACGGACGTTCCGCCGAGGGCTATATTGACCGTATCTGTTCCCATCCGGAATGGGGCTACGTCGTCCATGGTATCCTTGACGACAGCAAACGAAATGGAAAATCCTACCGGGATGTCCATGTCATCGGCGACATCGATGATCTGGAGACCGTTCTCGCTGACAATTCCTATGACGAGATCGCTATTACCCTGGGCATCGACCAGTACGAGCGCCTGGAGGGAATCGTCGCCATTACGGAAAAATCTGGTGTGCACACCAAGTTTATCCCGGACTACAACAATATCATCCCCACCAAACCTTACACCGAAGATCTGGACGGGCTTCCGGTTATTCATGTGCGGAATGTCCCCCTCACTAATTCTTTTAATAAATTTGTAAAGCGGACAATGGATATCGCTGGTTCTCTCATACTTATTGTGCTGTTTTCACTGCCGATGCTGGTAGTATCTATCATCGTAAAGGCTACCTCAGAAGGGGAACTGATCTTCAAGCAGGAGCGGATTGGACTCCACGGCAAACCCTTTATGATGTACAAATTCCGCTCTATGGCGGTCCAGAAGGCGTCGGATGAGAAAAAAGCCTGGACCACTCCTGACGATCCAAGGGTTACCCCCATCGGAAAATTCATCCGCAAGACAAGTCTGGACGAACTTCCCCAGTTTTTCAATGTACTCAAGGGAGACATGAGCCTTGTGGGACCAAGACCGGAACGACCCTTCTTCGTTGAAAAGTTCAAAGAAGAGATCCCCCGCTATATGATCAAGCATCAGGTCCGTCCAGGCATTACTGGCTGGGCACAAGTCAACGGCTACCGGGGTGATACCTCCATCCGCCTCCGCATCGACTGCGACCTCTATTATATCGAAAACTGGTCCGTCATGCTGGATATCAAGATCCTGCTGCTGACAGTGATCAAAGGTTTTATCAACAAAAATGCATACTGATCAAAAATTTTATCAGATAATGAAAGAGTGCCCCTTCCAAACCCGAAAGGAGCACTTTTTATGTTCTGCCGCCAGACATTCAGTATTACTGATCCAGCTTTTTGTTGATAAACTCGTCCCACTTGCCATCGTCTTCCGATTCTTCCTCATCTTCTCCAAACTCTTCCTCATCCAGCATTTCATCAAAGGCATCTGCCAGGGCTTCCAGGGCTTCCTCATCATCGATCTGGAGAAGTGTGATCTCCGGCTCTCCCCCCTTGTCTTCGATCTCAATACCAAAAAAGTAGATTTCTTCGATGCTCTCGTCCACCGGAGTAAGAGCGGCATAATCGTCGCCACCCCATTCAAATATATAAATAACCTCGCACTCCAACGTGCTTCCGTCTTCCAGCTGCAGATCTACCTTCATTTCTTCTATATCTTCCAAATTAAATTCCGCCATGGATGAAACCTCCTTAAATTTTAATCATTTATCCTATCATAACATATCATTTTTACCAGTTCAAGTTCAGATGTTGACAAGATTCCACATTTTATATAAAATGTTTTCATCCGCAGCATTTTTCAGCGGGAAGCGATGCCCGATAGCGCCGCCGGGCTGATCACGAATAAGGAGGTGAAACAGATGAAATATTCATATCGAACAAAAGGAACCTGCTCACAGCAGATCGATCTGGAGATTAACGATGATGTGATCACTAATGTGAAATTCTATGGCGGATGTGACGGAAACCTTAAGGCAATCCCGATTCTCGTGGATGGGCTCACCGTCAATCAGATCGTTAAAAAATGCTCCGGCATCCAGTGCGGTTTCAAAAATACGTCATGTGCCGACCAGCTTTCCAAAGCGGTCCTCGCAGCACAGGCAGAGTGTGCCGCCAAATGATCAGAGGCATAGCAGCCCCTGTACTGTTATAACCCGTGTGTTCGAAACCATCCACACGTAAAACAAAACTAAGGAGAATAAAAAATGAAAAGCAAAAAAATCATGTATCTAAGTCAGGCAGCCATGATCGCTGCCCTCTATGTTGTGCTGACACTTCTGGCAAATGCCTTGGGACTGGCAAACTATGCCATCCAGGTGAGATTTTCCGAGGCTCTTACGATCCTCCCATTTTTTACCCCCGCCGCAATTCCTGGACTTACCATCGGCTGTCTTCTCAGTAATATCCTTACTGGCTGCGCACCACTGGATATCCTCTTTGGAACTCTGGCGACACTGATGGGTGCTCTGGGTACCTACGCACTGCGCCGCTTTGAGTGGCTGGCTCCGCTGCCCCCCATCCTCGCCAATACCATTATCGTTCCCTGGGTTCTCCGGTTTGCCTATGATATTCCGGATGCGATTCCATATCTGATGGCTACAGTGGGGGCAGGTGAATTGATCTCCTGCGGGCTTATCGGGATGTTGTTACTGCGCTCCCTTAAACAAATAAAGAAAAATATATTTAAAGTCAATTGACTTTTTCTATTACCTAAGAGTATAATGCTTGTTAGAACTTTTGGAGGTACACATGAAGAGATATATACTAACTGGCATTATACTTTTTTTAGTGGCGTCTGGTATTATACTCCTTAAACCGGCAAAACCACAGCATAACTCCGGCAATAACAAACCAGCAGCCTATGAATATTATTATAATGAAAATGAAAACGATGAGGAGGACTCTCTCTTGCCAGAAGATCTGAGTTCCATACTTTCAAACAGCCGGACTGTACCACTGGATACGATACCAAGCAGTAAAACCGTACTGGTAAACCGGGTATATCTTCTGCCCTCGGACTACATTCCACCAAATCTCGTGGTGCCAAATGTTAAATTTAGCTTTACTTATTCTTCGGATAAGCGAAAACTCCGCAAAGTGGCGGCGGATGCCCTGGAAAGGCTGTTCCAGGCAGGGGAAAAGGAGCACATCGAATTATATGGTGTATCCGGATACCGTTCTTATGCCCGACAGAAACAGATTTATGATAAAAATATCGCCACCAGGGGACAGGCGGCTACCGACGCTGTGTCCGCCAAACCTGGCAGCAGCGAGCACCAGACCGGACTGACCATCGACGTCTCTGCACGAAGTGTGAATTTCCGGCTGGATCAAAGTTTCGGTGACACCACAGAGGGACGCTGGCTGGCAGAAAACGCCCACCTCTATGGATTTATCATCCGTTATCCATACGGAAAGTCTGAGATCACCGGATACAGCTATGAACCCTGGCATATCCGTTTTGTAGGAAAAGCCGTTGCCACCTATCTATATGAAAACGAACTGACTTTAGAAGAGTATTATGGTGTCGAAGATGCAGTAAAAGAAGATGCTGCCAAAAATGAATCAAAACCCCGTGTAGACGTGGAAGATCCGGATTCTGTGAAATATGCAACGCCAAAGCCGACGGTTAAACCAAAGGCTAGCGCTTCTCCAAAACCAACCAAAAAGCCAGAGCGCCCCAAAAAGACAAACGACAAACCGAAAAAGACAAAAAAACCGGTACAGACAAAACCACCGGCTACACACAGCCCCACGACACCGCCAGCGCCCACACCGGCCCCGACACCGGTTCCCACCGCGGCGCCTACGGATCCACCGGCTGCCGAGTCATCAGCACCCACATCCCCGGACAATGAATTTTAATTTGTTTGATCATTGTGCCAGGACCATAATGCCCCACTATAGAGAAAGGATTTCAACCCATGAGAACGATACTGTTAATACTTCTTTACCTGCTTGTCTGCATCATAAGCATTCCCCTTCTGCTGATGGAATGCATTGTACGGAAAATAAATAGTAAAGCTGCTGCGGCATTTGCCATACGGATCGTACGCATCGTATTCAATACGACGATGTTCTTATCCGGCTGTAAAAAGCATATTTGCGGCATCGAACGCATACCAACAGACAAGCCAGTGATGTTTGCAGCAAACCACCGGAGCTTTTATGATATCATCCTGGCATATTCATCCATTGCCGCCCATCATGTACAGGTGGCATTTATTTCAAAGATCGAGATCAAAAAGTTCCCCATGATCGCCCAATGGATGTATTTCCTGAACTGCCTCTTTATGGACCGGGGCGACATGAAACAAAATATGGGAGTGATCCTGAATGCCATCTCCCTAATCAAAGACGGATATTCAATCTATATCGCCCCAGAGGGTACCCGCAATGCCACAGACCACCTTCTTCCTTTTAAAGAGGGAAGCATGAAGATTGCCACCAAAACCAATGCCCCCATCATTCCTGTCTGCATTAAGAACACAGAAAATATATTGGAAAACAATATTCCCTGGATCAAGGGCGGGGATATTTACATCGAATATGGCGAACCGGTTTATCCGGATCAGCTGGATAAGGAAGAGAAAAAACATATTGGCGCCTATATACAGAAAATCATTCAGGAAATGTACGACAAACCCTATCCTGCCGCATAACAAATAAGAATCTTGTACAAAAATCACTTTTCATTTTTAGCAAAACATGTTAAAATGAACGCATAAGCACGAACGCAGACGTTTTGCCACATACATGTCTGCTTGCAGACAAATGTATGTGGCAAAACGTCTATGTGAGTTTAACGAACACGGAGAAACCGAAGGTTTCGACATGAGTGCTTATGAACGCATATAACGTGAGTTCTTATGCCACACAGACGTTGTTCGCAGACAAATATATGTGGTAGAACGTCTATGTGAGTTGCAGGCAGAGAAAATATCTAGAAAGAGAGGCACGATAATCCATGAAAACATTTTTGATCGTACTAGGCATCGTCCTGGCTGTACTCATCATTGTATTTATTGTATTATCTATTATTGGAAGAAAACTTCAGAAAAAGCAGGAGGCATCCCAGTCCCAGATGGAGGCCGCCGCACAGACCGCATCCATTCTGGTCATAGATAAAAAACGAATGAAGCTAAAAGAGGCGGGACTGCCAAAGGTGATTCTGGAAAATACACCAAAATACCTGCAGCGTTCCAAGGTTCCCATCGTCAAAGCAAAGATCGGTCCCAAGATCATGTCTCTGATGTGTGACGAGAAGATTTTCCCTCTTCTCCCGGTAAAAAAAGAACTTAAGGTCGTGATCAGTGGTATCTACATCATGGATGTAAAGGGATCCCGGAATAATCTTTTAAATCCTCAGGAAAAATTAGGCTTTTTCCAGAGAGCGAAGCTTAAGGCGTTAAATAAAATGTGACCAGTAAGTATTTTCTGGCAGCCACGGGCGTCACTCTTTGCCAGAGCTCTCGGGCTGGCAGGCGCACTCGGATATCTTTGAGCAAGCTCGGCGGTATTTTCACTTTCGCTTAAAATCGAGTAGGAGGCTAATCATTAATTGATTAGCCGACCTCTCACACCACCGT
>CAJUFM010000074.1 GCA_910585745.1 uncultured Eubacterium sp.
ATCCCGCAAGTATTGCCGCTGCAATATGCTGGCAGTCATCAAAACTTTTTTGTTTTAAGATTCCAAAGTCAATAAACTTTCCAGCCAATTTAATGGTATCTTCATCCGTCTCAATTATATTATAATCTATCTGGTCAAGATAATTCAATAATATTTTCAATTTTTATTCATTACATCCACTGATCTAATTACAATGTCTGAAATATAAACCTTATATACCTTATTTCTGAATAATTCCCACAAATCCAGTGTATTCTGTATCTTCTCCGGTGCATCCGCCTGATACAGATAACTGACTACAGAAGTGTCTAAATAAACTTTAAGTTTCCGCATAATACCTTCTCCTTTTCACAATATAGTATATCACAATTTTTTCATTTCACGATTTTATGGTGCAGGACAAATCCCCTTTAAAAAGGAGCGGTTTCTAATCCATTTCTCAATTTTTATATCATCTGTTCATTCATCTTCTGCCTTCCCTTTCTCTTCTATTTCCCCGTCAACCCATAGCTCTCCTGGATCATCCGCCTTATGTCTTCCTCTGGCACAGTGCCGTCTAAAATAATCGAATTCCAATATTTCTTATTCAAATGGTAAGCCGGGATCACCGAATCAAATGCCTTGCTCCAGAAATCCCGCCATTCAGGATCACACTTGACATTGATCCATATATTCCCTTCTCGCTCAAAAATCCAGGAAAATACCTTACGGCTATCTTTATGACGGATCACCGTCCAGTTTGGATCACGAAAAGGATAATCCTCATAACAGCCGCCCAGTGACAGGCAATACTGGATAGCTTCTTGTCGTGTCCTCATTTTTTCCTCCGTGGCTTATTTGTTTATGTTTTAACTTAGTAATAAGTCTATCACAATTCCCTGCCGCTTTCCATCACTTTCTAATATCCCTTTCTCTCTCCTTTCCCGCTTTCCGTACTCCAGAGCTTGCAAACGATTGACACCAACCTCCGCCTATGTTAAGATAATCCTTGTTATGATATTACATACCGTCCTGTTTTCTGTCTTATGGAGAATTTGACAAAATACCGGCGGTACAAGAAAAGAAACATGGAGGCTAGTGTAAAAAATAAGCTCGATAGCTTATTTTTTACACAGCTATTTGTGCCGAGAACGTCACAAATAGCTTTTATCCGACAAGAGAAACTGCATACGCAAGCTGATTCAACAGTTTTTTCTCTTGCGGTTCCTCGAACATAAACGTTCTCGGAATGGAGGAAATCATGAAAAAGAAATTACTGGCGTTACTGCTTATGAGCGCATGCGTATTCACATCCCTTACCGGCTGCGGCGGGGAAGATGCAAAAGAAGGACAGACATCTTCCGGCGGACAGAAATTTACTGTAGGATTCGACGCGGAGTATCCCCCGTATGGTTATATGGACGACAATGGGGATTACACCGGCTTTGACCTGGAACTGGCTGCCGAAGTGTGCAAATTAAACAACTGGGAACTGGTCAAACAGCCCATCGTCTGGGACAACAAGGACAACGAGCTGAATTCCGGCGCCCTGGACTGTATCTGGAACGGTTTCACGATGAATGGCAGAGAGGATAAGTACACCTGGTCCGATCCTTACGTTGACAACAGCCAGGTGGTGGTTGTGGCAAAGGATTCCGGTATTTCCGCTCCAGCTGATCTGAAAGACAAAACCGTGGGCGTTCAGGCCGCTTCTGCTGCCCTGGACCTTCTGAAAAGCAACGAAGAGGGTGGACAAAAGGCACTTTCTGACACCTTCAAGGCACTTCAGGAGTTCGCCGACTACAACACCGCTTTTGTCGAACTGGAGGCTGGCTCTATCGATGCCATCGCCATGGATATCGGTGTGGCACAGTACCAGATCAAAAACCGCGGAGACGGTAAATACATCATTCTGGATGAGCACCTCAATTCAGAAAAATATGCCATCGGATTCAAACTCGGCAACGAAGAACTTCGCGACAAAGTGAACAAATCTCTTCACGACCTGAAAGCGAATGGCAAATTCGATGAGTTGGCAAAGAAATATGAATTAAGCGAAATGACCTGCTTAGAATAAGGAGCAATTACATATGAGTTTTTCCATGATGCTTTCCCAGATGTCTGAGGGTATGTTAAATACCCTCGGCGTCTTTATTCTCACTCTTCTGTTTTCCATGCCCCTCGGTTTTGTGGTGGCATTTGGCAGAATGTCAAAATGTCGGCCGATTAGCGGCTTTACCCGCATCTTTATTTCCATCATGCGGGGGACGCCTCTGATGCTGCAGCTTATGGTGGTGTACTTTTTCCCCTATTATCTGTTCGGTCTTTCCATCGGAGCCTGGCGATTTCCCGCTATCATCCTTGGATTTTCCATTAACTATGCGGCGTATTTCGCCGAAATATACCGCTCTGGCATCGAAGCGATTCCAAAGGGACAGTACGAAGCCGCTGCTATCCTGGGCTACAACAAGGTCCAGACCTTTTTGAAGATCATTCTTCCCCAGGTCATCAAGATCATTCTTCCTTCGGTGACCAACGAGGTCATTACCCTTGTCAAAGACACCTCTCTTGCCTACTCCCTTTCCTATATGGAAATGTTCAGTATAGCAAAACAGATCGCCGCAAGAGAGACCACTCTGATGCCTTTTGCCATCTCCGCTGTCTTCTATTACATCTTTAACCTTCTGGTGACATTTGTGATGGAAAAGCTGGAGAAAAAAATGAATTACTATAAATAGAGGAGGAAATGGCTTTGAATTATCTACTGGAAATGAATCATGTAAAAAAATCCTTTGCGGATCTGGAAGTACTCAAAGATATTTCCCTAAAGGTAGCGGAGGGCGAAGTGCTCTCTATCATCGGTCCCTCCGGTTCCGGCAAATCCACCCTCCTGCGATGTGCCACCCTGCTGGAGAAAATGGATTACGGAGATCTGAGCTATCTGGGCAGAACTGCTGCCTTCATCCAGGGAAATACCTGTGTCTATGCCAAAAATGCAGAACTTGAGACCATCAAAGAATCCTTTGGACTGGTTTTTCAGAACTTTAACCTGTTTCCTCACTACACCGTTATAAAAAACATTACGGACGCACCGCTTCATGTGCAGAAACGCCCGAAGGCAGAAGTCATGAAAGAGGCAGAAGATCTTTTAAAGAAAATGGGGTTGAGCGATAAAGCGGACTATTATCCCCATCAGCTCTCCGGCGGACAGCAGCAGCGCGTCGCCATCGCCAGAGCTCTGGCGCTGAATCCAAAAGTTCTCTTTTTTGACGAACCAACCTCTGCGCTGGATCCGGAACTCACCGGAGAAGTCCTAAAGGTGATCCGATCCCTGGCAGAAGCCAAAATGACGATGGTGATCGTAACCCACGAGATGGAATTCGCCAAAAATATTTCTGACCGGATCATTTTCATGGATCAGGGTGTGATCGCAGTGGAAGGCACTCCAGAAGAGGTATTCCATTCCGATCATGTGCGGATGAATGAGTTTCTGGGGAAATTGAATCGATAGGATACAAAAGATGGGAGGGGCTGCCCCTCCCATTCTCTATCTAGTCTCTCATAGCTTCCTCCAGAAACTGTTTAAAATCCTCTTTTGGGTAATTTTCTTTATATATCATTTCCAGATTTTTATAACTAATTTGTGTATTGGGATGATTCTGTCCAAGTTTGGATTTACATATTTTATATGCTTTCAAGTAATAATTTATTGCTTCCTGGCTGCTTCCCTGGCTATCATACACCTCTGCCAATTCGTAATCAAGCTCTGCCATCTCCAAGTGTTCTGGACCAAGCAGTTTCTCTTTTATCTTTCGCGCATGCAACAACATTTTTCACTCTAAGAATAATGCCCTTTGTCTTTCTCCTCTTTTGCCTGCTCGATCAAAACATATGCCTCTGTCAATTTTTGTTTTAATAACTCCGAATCCTCCACATTCTCTAACACCAGTTCATCTTCTTCTGGAATGATTTTTTCCTCTTTTACTGGTCCTGTCTCATGATCACCAAATAAAATGCGGAGCTTTACAAAAGAGTAAAAATCGTATGCTACACATACCAAATCTGCAAAGCATTTTTCCGATAAACGAGGATTTTTACAGCTATATTCCCCAGTCCCCATTCCCTGCTTCATTTTAAAACTCAGTCATCTCTATAAATACCACCTTTTCCCCATCTGCAATTCCACCATATATCATATCCGTTTTACAGCCCACATCCAGATAGTGTTGTATCACATATTTTGACGTAAATGGCATTTCCAGAGACGACAATTCAGAGAAATCAAACCATCTGCTGATACCTTCATTGGATGAGAACTCCCTATCAACACCCTCCTTCAGATCAGCAAAGAAATAATAATTCTGGCGTATCTCTCCTTTAGTTCTTCGTAATGTCACGTACCGCAGACATAAGTTTTTTATTTCATTTTCTGTTATGCCCAGTTCCTCCTGCAATTCACGTAACACGCAGGCTCTGGCATCATTTAATTCAAATTCCTCAAAATGCCCACCCGCAGAGCCAACCCAGATATTATTGACCACTTTGCTTCCCTGTCGGTAGAGCAACAACATTTTATTTCCTTTGGATATGTATATCGATGTCATATTTCTTAATGTTCCGTCCATAAAATCCACCAACTTTCAAAAAGTCACTGCTTATCCTGCCCTCTTAACTCAATGGCAATTCACTACCTCCTGTTCCAGCTTGCCCCCCTGCTCCAGCATATAGGCCAGGGTGTCCCGGTAATCTTCCACAGCTGTCCTCTCTGCCACCTGCCTCGTCAGTTCATCATATAGTGCCTGGAGCCGCCTGCGGTCATTTGCCGTCAAGGGCAGGGTGCTTTCCTGATATTCCTCCAGGACTTTTCTATCCATCAGCAGGGACATGAAGGGGATCCCTGTCTTTCTCTTTAAATGTTCCAGTATGTAAAAACCGCCAGCATCGATATCTCCAAAGTGGCGGTATTCCACATGTGAATTCTGCTTATAAAGAAACAGGAGAAACTCCCGTTTCACCTTATTGTGGAAGCCACCCAGATAGACCACAAAGTCACTGCCAGAAGGGAACTCATGAAAGGTGGTCAGATTCTCGATGGTTACAATTCGTTCCCCCAGCACCTCTACCTGCCGCAGTTCCTTTAGGGAACTGGTGGACAGCGCCAGATCTCCTTCTAATTGAGACAGGTCTATTTTTTGTGTCCCAAGATGGAGCCGGGCATTTCCCTTCATCATGACATAGGTCGGCGTCTGGACGATGCCACATTCTTCTAACACAGAATCCTTGTCTCCATACTCGCCATAGCGGAATAACAAGGTTTTCAAGCGGGGCGCCAGCTGTTCGAGACGTTTTGAATCCGCAAACAATTGTATGGAAAGGGTGCGGATAAAGGTTTCCTGCTCATTGGTGAGCGCAGCCGTAGCCAATTTCAACAGATCCCTGTAATCCTCCAGATCCTGTTCATAATATTCGATGTTCTTATTGCCCGCCATCCGCTCCTTCTGCGCTTCGATGTAATCCCACAATGGCTGCAGTCTGCCCTCTATCTTCCGGCATTCCAGGCACAGTTCATCCCAGAACTCCGCGATGCGTGCCTGCTCTTCTTTCCGCGGGGTGCGCCCCAGAGCTTTGTAACATTCATCCAGCTTCTCCTGATTCAAAACCGCCTTTTTCAGAGTACCGTTTTTTTCTCTTTCCAGAAAAACAAAGGAAAGGCTTTCTAATTCCTCCAGGGACTCATTGACATGGCAAAAGAGATCATACTCCGAATCATCTTTATAGCGGGGAAAAAGTCTGCCCACCGGGACGCTGAAACTCTGGCTGACCTTATTGATCTCTAAAAATGTTTTACTTTTTTCGTATAAATCCAACAGGTGCTGCAGCACCTTTACCTGTATCTGGTTCACAGATCATATTCCTCCACAATGCTGTTTTGTCCCATCCGGATCGCAGTCAGGATTGTACCCACCTGCTCACCGATGATCTCGATCTTGGCTGGCGGAGTTGCCAAGATCACCTGAAGTCCCAGTCCATTGAAAAAGTCCATCATGGACTGGATACGCTCGTCGTCCATCTTGTCAAATGCCTCATCCAGGAGCATCAGACGTACGCTATTGCCGTAGTGGTAAAGTTGATAAAAGGAAGCCGCAATGGCCACATAATAGGGAACCTGTGTCTCGCTCCCGCTCTTCTCACCGTAAATATCGGAAAACCGCTGTACAGAGCCGTCCTTTTTGTGGATCTCAATATCGTAATCCAGATAGGAACGGTAATCCGTATATTCTTCCACAATTTTATTTCCATTGTCATCACGGGTCATCAGTTTGTCAAACAGATCGGACATCTCTTCCTTGTACTCGGCTTCAAAAGCATTGGTCCAGAGATTGACGCCTTCGTGGTTGTTTTCCGATGTGATCATCCGGTAAAGCCCCTCTTTATTTTTGTCAAAGCTGATCTTGAAATGATAGTTATCATCTCCATAATAAATATTGCCCAATGCCTTGTTTAGGCTGCGGAACTCATTTCTCGCCGCCTCAATATGCTCTTTCATCCGGGACAAAAAGTCGCTGCGGAAAATTTCCTCACAGTCCTCTTTCGCAGATTTCAGTTTCTCCTCGTACCGGATAATGTCCACGGACTGTAGCTTCTGTCTGGCCTCCCTGTATTCCGCCATCCCCTCTGTACCCGTCATAAAATCCAGAGTGTAGTCCTGGTTAAACTGCATCTGCAACGCCCGAAGGCCGTGGTTTCCATTCAGCAGCTCCTCCCTCTCATTTACAAACTGGGAGTGCTGGGGGGCAAAATTTTCCGCGATCTTCCGCGCCGATTTCGTCTTACGGTTCTGCTGGTATTTCTCCTGTGCTTCCTTGTAGAGAAGCCCCTCTGTATCCGATTGCTCCTGCAGCTGCCGTAAAAGAGATTCAGATTCATTTCCCTTGCGGACAGCTTGCTCTTCCCATTGTTCAATCTGGTTATCCAGCCGCATATTCTCCCTGCTAAGCCGGTCCCTCTCATCCCGCAATTCCTTTATCTCTTTCTGTTTTGCTTCCAGGCGCATCATGAGTTCGATCAGCGTAGGATCATTGGAGGCGGCCTTTAGCTCTGCCTCTGCCTTGGCAAGCTGTCCCTGCATATCCTGGAGATTTTCTGGAGCATACAGATACAGCTTGATCAGCTCCAGTTTTACTTCCCCGGCACTTTTCCTGGCCTCCGAGTACTGGGCTACCTTCTCCCGGAGCAGGCTTCTCTGCCTGGTCATATCCTCAATCTCTTTCTTTACATTCTCGATCTGTACACGGTATGCATTCTGGCCGATAAAGGGGTTCTTATAGTGTGCCGGATTAATGTGCCGCACCACATAGCCCTGATAGAGCATACACTCCGGTGTGATGGACACCGCATAATTTCCCAGCTCTTCCACCCTGTCACAGCGCATAACACGTCCCAGTATATAGTTTGCATAGGCTCTGGCATAACGGTTTTCACTTTTAACCACATAGGCCAGCGACTGCTGTTCCACTTCACCATCCAACGGAAGTTTTTTACTGTTGATAATACCAGCGGTATGGATCCGGCTGCGTTTTTTATCGTATACCTCCAGTGCCACATCGTAATACTCCGGTTCTACCACCAGATAAAACTTCTGGGTGTGAAGATACCCCTCCACCGCATTGCTCCATTTCATATCTGTGATTTCCAACAATTCAGAAAGAAAATAGACCCCTGAGCGAATACCCCGTCTGGCAAATTCCTTTTCCACTTCGTTCTTTAATCTTCCGGCATACTCCGGATAGGGAAGGATCTGTTTGTTCAATTGTCGCAGACGCTCCTGACAGGCGTCAACTCCATCAGAAATAACACGCATCTCCTCAGAGTACCTCGCCCATTCCAGCTCCAATTCCTTTTGTTCCTTCTGTAAAAATGCCTCCAGTTTCTCCAGGATGGCATTCTTTTCCTCTTTCTCGCCTACATCCTTTAGGCACTCCCACTGCCTCTTGCTGACTGGTTCATACCCCAGCCGGGATACATTCCGAAGATATTCTCCCAGCCGCCGTAGCTGCTCCCCCAGCTGCTTCTTTTCCTTTTCTTTTTCTGCGATGGACAACTGCAGGGAGGCAATCCGTTTTTCTGCCTCCGCCCGCTGCCGGTTTGATGTGTTTGTCTCCTTATCCACGTTAATGGCAACAATCTGCTCTTCCACATTTCCTATGTTCCGCTTCAGAAGATCCAGCGCCTCATTGTTGGACTGCATCGTCTGCTTTTTCAGACGGATCTGTCTTATGAGTTCCTCTCGTTCTTCCTGGAGGGCAGAACATTCGGCGATCTGCAGAAGAATTTCATTCACCCGGATCGAATATTCTTTTGCCTCGATCTCATCATGCTTGGCTATGATCTGTTCCAATCCCGCAAGCTGACGCCTTGAACGCTCCAGAATCCCTTCCAATTCGCTTAAGGTTTCAATGTTTTCCCGCAGTGCCGCCACATCGATCTGCTTCTCCGATAGTACAAACTTATTGATAAATTCTTTCACATCATCCATGGGCTTAAATGCCAGCGATTTGGGAATGATGTCAAAAAATTTATCGTCCAGATTTCCCAGGCGCCGCTTAAAACGCTCCCTTGCCGCCTGCTTCTGGTCAATATAACGGATCTTACGGCCATTCACACGAAATTCTGCTGCCAGCGCCGGCCGCTGTCCCACGGTAAAGGACAATGCTTCCAGACGGCACTCTTCCACATACCATCTGGTTGCCACCGTACTTTCTTCGTCTGGCGAGAGCATATGTACGCCAATGACAAAATACCGGTCGTCTTTTTCCTCATAAAATTCCAATGCCACATTAGCCGGTACTGCATTTTTCCTGAGATATGTCTCCCCTACATTTCCCATTTTGCACCGCACATATCCCTTGAGATTCCGGTTTCCCTTTTCGTTTGCCGCTGTATTGAACCTGCGTGTATTGGTTGTCAGCACAAGCTGGATCGCATCCAGTATGGTAGACTTTCCCGCCGTATTTTCTCCACTGATGAGGGTGGAGCCATGAAAAGCGATTCTCTCATCTTCAAAATAGTGCCAGTTAATCAGTTGTACTCTCGTCAGAATCTTCTTCTGATTCTCCATTTCCTCGTCCTCCAGCATACTCCTTTAATTTTTGCTCCGTCAACGCAAAATACGCATTCACATCTTCAACAGGCACCGCCATAATGATCGATGGATAGATGACGATCCGCGCATCCGTCTGGGTTACGTCACTGTCCAGATTCCGCAGCAGATTATATTTGCGGAACAGGCTGATCATATGCCGTTCCGTCCCCTTATCCAGAACTGGCTTCGCTTTTATTTTCAACATCGCATACTTTTCCCGAATCTCTTCCATCAGCACCGTAACTTCTTCCGAGAAAGTGGCAAGCTCTTTTCTTTTTTCTATGTATAACAACCGTAAGATCAACAGGAAAATACTCTCATATTTCCCCAGGGACAGACGCCCCGTCCCAAACTGGCTGACCAGGCCGATCACACCTTGTTCCTCATTGATTTTCAGATCATAGCCCAGCAGATCAAAATACGGGATAAACATCTCCTTATTCTGTCGGACAAAAACATATTCTCTCCGTGTATCTTCTTTTTTCTTCAAGAGAAAACACTGATTTAGCAGCTTATTGGCCGCAACACGAAACTTTTCTTTTTGTGCTACAGACTCCTCAAACACCTCAAACATGTCATGTATCCTTTCTGATAATGTCAAAATATGGCAGCAAAAAACCAGCAATCTGTGTCCGCTCCCTGGTTCTGCGAATCATATAATTATTGGAACGGTTTCCTGCATAAATACTAATATAAATGATGCGCAGCAGATCCCTGCGGGACTCAACCGGTATTTCATTCACAGCCATCTGACCGCGGTCTTTCAGCAGCTCCATAACATAGGCATTGATGTTTTTTCTGGAAAACCGATGGCGGTTTTTCATACGGAGCGCCTCCTTGTAGATCTGACGCTCCTCTGCACTCATACGGTTTTCCTCCGAAAGCTCATCCACCCTGCCCAATGTTTTTGTGACTGGTATGCTCTGCAGAGATTCTGGTGAAATATAATTTTGAGGATATAATGCGACAAGATTCTGAATCTCATTTTCTAACCCATCTTCTATCCCGTCATTTAACTGCTCGACATACCGATTTAATATCTGTGATAATTTTCCTTCCAGATTATTTCCGGTGGCCAGAAGAAATTTGGCGCGCATCACTGCATTTCTCATATACCGAGTATGTTTTCGGTCTATTTCATCTATAATGTCGTCCAGACGATAAAAAGAAGACTTCACATCCAAAAGCATCTGCACCAGGCTATCATACGCTGCTTCCTCGTCCGTCTCCTCCTCAACCTCCATATATCCAGCCACCGCCCGGTCCATAATATCCGGCGTCTCCAGCATATACTCCAGCCGCTCGATGATGGCACTCCGGAAATACGATATATTCTCACTGGTCTTCATACGCAGATAAGCCTTCGAACCAATATTTTTATGGTATTCAAAAAAATGATCCAGAATCTCATCCGCCTCCATCTCATTGGTCTGCTTTTCCATATGACGCTTTATGCTGGCATTTAACTTTTTGAGCTCAGACAGCAGCCGCTCCGTATTTTCCTGCACCCCTTTAATGATCAGCTCATAAGGCTTACTATACAGGTCCTGATTCTGCAGGCTGGCATGAATCTGGGAAATGATACCCTGATACTCTGCCTCCTCTTCCCGGATCACCCGGTTCATGCTCTCGATGATCGGTATCGCATATTCATACAAAACAACATTCAGCTGATGATTTGTCTCCTGCTCATATTCTATCCAGCCACAGCTTTTAAGCATGGCAATAACACCGTTTGCCTTTTCCCTGGCATCCCGGATGTAGGTCTCATCATCAAAAGTCATTTCCGAATCGTCTGCCTCAAAATAATCCGACAATACCCTGACAACAATCTCACGGTTTACCCCATAAGAAATCTCTGGTTTAAAAGAGTTAAGAAGCAGCATTATGCAATCTGCATACTCCCGCCGGTATTTACTGGTCAACGGCCTGAAGAACTGAGGGGGAAGGATATCAAATAATTGTTTCACTTTCTTCTCTCCTTTGAAAACTCCTATAATCTATTTTCTCAAATTTACAATCTGATGTCAATCCGATATTCCGCATCAATCAGAAAAGCCATCAATTAGAAATTTACTTTGTTCCTTCATTTCATCCAAAAAATATGAGCCAATACCAGGTATCAGCTCATATTACTCAATTCCTCTATATAATGATCCAATAGATCCAGACCTTGACAAAACAGCTTTCCTGCCCATCCTCTGCTCCACATATTCAATCTACTACATCGCAGGGCAAATGAACGTTATCTGGTTTGAATTCTTCCGTAAAGAAAAAAACGACAGATTTCATGGCACTTTCCTTATATGGACTATCAGATGCTGACCAAATGCTTTCTACAATACTAAAGCCTTTTTAGGGCAGAAATCTGAACATTTTCCACATCTTATGCACTTATCATCGTCTATAACAGGCGCTTCAAAATCTTTTTGACTTAACGCTCCAGCCGGACAAACATCTACAGCCGGGCATTTATGATTTTGGGGACAGTTCTCAATTACTATTTTTAATTTTTTCTCCATTTTTTTCTCCTTCCTGGTTAAATAAAAATTATTTTGCACTATTTTTTCTCCTATATTACCATAAAATCGCCTATTTATCCACTAAAATTTAGAGTATGTATCCCCTGGCAACGAGGCATACATAACAACTACATTGGTTTAAGATTTTTATTGAGCCTTTCTACCATCCAGGCGATCCGCTTTTCCCGCCCGGCATCTGTCTTTGCGTCAAAATACGCCCGCGCGTAAGTTTTCTTTACTGACAAAGACATTTGCTGAAAATTTGTGAAGGCAGGCTCATATGCTTCCAGCATTGTAGATAAGACAGCAATTTGTTCCTCTGTAATCTCCATAGGTTTTGGAGCGTACCACTGACCGTTTTTTTTAGCTTCCTCTATCTTCTTTCTGCCGAAATCGGTCATAAGCCCACGCTCTTCAAGTTTTTGGGTCAACGCCTTATTTTTCTCTGACCATTTGCTCTTCTCCCTACGCATAGAAAAATATTTTTTATAAGTTTTATCGTCTATGCGCTGCATTTGTCCATCGATCCATCCAAAGCAAAGAGCCTCTTCAAGTGCTTCTCCTGCTTTTATTGTCTTCGGGCCGCCAGCTTTGCCGAACAAAAGCCAAATTCCATCATCTGACAGGCAATGTTCACTCAACCATTTCCTAAATTCTTCTCTGTCTGGAAATTCCATGATATCGCTCATTTTGCACCTTCCTTTTATGTAATGTCAATCTGATACTTCTCATCAATCAGAAGATAGTCAACATTGTGGAGCTGACACTGCCTAAATATCTCTGCATTATCTCTGCGCACTGCTTCTATTGTACAGTTCGCATCGTCCATTCGATCCTCTATCACACAGGCATACTTTTTAATATCTTGAAAATGATTATTAATATATTTATCACTCATAACCAGGCAGTAATATTTTATGTTTTCCAAATATTCTTTTTCAAAATCTTTAGACCAGCCAAAGGGAATATAACATCCCTCAACAATAAGATTTTGCTTGTTCTCAATAGCTGTTTTTATTATCTCAGAAACTATCGGCCATAAATAATCTGTAAGTGCATTCTCATCACTTACAGGGGTAAGATCTGTATTCCCGCTTCGGATAAGCCCCATCTTCAAGTGGTCTATGGATAAATATGGATACTTATATTCTTCAAGTAATTTTTGGGCAAGAACGGTCTTCCCTGTGTGGGATGCTCCTGTTATCAAAATAATCATTGGATCCTCCTTTACCATGGATGTTCTTTCTTCAAAAAAATATTCCTTTAGAATTTTCTAATTCTTGCCAAACTTCAAACAAAGATTGACCGAGCAATTCAGTCATAGTTGATTGGGAAGGTATATTTACAAGCATTGAATCTCCTCCATAAATTCTAAATTCTTTTTTCTAAGTATAGCACACCATCATAAACATTAACAAGAAAAATGCCACCTTGATTCTCCACTTTACCTTAAGTAATAATTGGAACTTATCAAGTTCATTTGGTAGTTAAGATATTAATTTACCTTCTCAAGAAATCACGTTTTATCTTACCTATTGCATACAATTCTATACAATTTTCCCGATTTTGTAAAGATAAAGTCAATAGATCCCATGTGATTCAGCAAAAGCCTCATAAATAATTTCATTAACTTCTTCATATTCATATAGATTCTCTGGTCTTATTTTATCTCAATCCATTCGCAAAAACCCATGAATAAAACATTTCCTTAGGAGGTTTTGTGTATTCATAATCAAAACAGGATGGAGTAGTCTCAATAATATTTATTGATTGTTCAAGTACTTCTCCGATTGATTTACCTGCAACATCAATTTCTACTTCGTTAATAAGAGGATTTCGCTTA
Organism: uncultured Eubacterium sp.; assembly: GCA_910585745.1. GTDB lineage: Bacteria > Bacillota > Clostridia > Lachnospirales > Lachnospiraceae > Eubacterium_F. The sequence continues at coordinate 13,487 of CAJUFM010000074.1, forward strand.
ATATTTTTTTCGTTCATCTTTTTCTGTAATTCAAAATCTATAAGTCCATTATTGGGGCGGTTTCTCATCTGTTCCTGGATTTGATGCAAATCACTGCATACGAGTTTTATCGTGATAAAATTAGTTCCTTTAAAAACAATAGGAATATCAGCAGTTCTTAAATCATCAATATCAGATGCGATTATATTTTTATAGCCAAGCCTATGAAAGCACATAAGCATTGCCACTTGATTTTCCCAGCAAGTAAGTTCTTCAAGCTCTCCAGACATTGGCTCGCTGCCATCTCGTGAGATAAACTCAGGTACCATATGCTGTTCTATACACGTCGTTTTATAGTGCTCAAGTAGTCCGTTAGCTAAGGTAGTTTTACCTATACCACTAGCTCCTGTAACAAAAATAAAATCTTTCATATCTTTACCTCCACAAATTCCAGTTTATCTATTTAACCCTCTATAAACCCTTTATGAGCCTAACCAAGGGAATCAGACTACAAACCTCTCCAATGCTCAAGCCTGTCACATGCTGCATCGGGTTAAAGGTTATCAGGATTTTCTTTCAGCAATCCTTTTTTCGGCTGCTGTTGCTGTCCCGAACAGATTTGTTTACTCCTGAAGTGCTATACTAATGTTGTAACAGAAGTGGCTAATAAGATATAATAAATTTA
>CAJUFM010000075.1 GCA_910585745.1 uncultured Eubacterium sp.
TCAGAACTTTCTATCTTCTATGACCTAACGATAGAAAGTCTGACGCAAAATCTCTTTACCCGGTGGCAAAAGAGCAACGTTGTTTCCAGTACGGTATTATATATCAAAACAGCCTAAAAAGCAATACCAAAAGTGAAAAACTTTCCTTCTGTCTGATTACTCTCTTCCTGAGGTGACGCATATGCCTCCTGGGGGATCATCCCTGCCAGAATGGCAAATACTAATATAAATGCGAGACAAATTAGTATTTCTCCACCCTCTAACCCCACGGTTCTCCGCATGATTTTCTATTTCCTGCATACACTAAAACCAATACGAGACTAACTATTAAAGAAAGTCAAGTATAAAAACAAAATTAGTAAAAGTGGCAATGACTTTTCATTGCAGTCAGTACCTTGAAAACTGCATGACAATAAGAGCATCTTTGCAGGTGCTCTAAAAAGAAGATATTTGTAGATAAAGCTAAGAGGTTGCTTTGTATGCTTGCCCTGATTTTTCCATTGCAAAAATAGTTCTAACAAGTTTTTTTGCTGCATGGGATAAAGCAACATTGTAATGCTTCCCTTCAGAGCGCTTCTTTTCAAGATATGCGCCGAAGGATTCATCCCAGTGGCAAACATATTTTGTCGCATTGTAAAGAGCATATCGAAGATATCTGGATCCACGTTTCTCCATGTGAGAGTAACAGTTATCTAGTTGTCCGGATTGATAAGTGGAAGGAGACATTCCCGCATAAGCCAGTATCTTATCGGCTGAATCAAAACGGCGAAAATCGCCGATTTCGGCGATGATCATTGCGCCCATCCGGTAGCTGATGCCGGGAATGGTAAGAATAGGAGAACGGATTTCTTCATCCATGATCCGCTTGATAGCAGTTTCGATTTCATCAATCTCAGTGGTTAATTCCTGGATGAGTTTGATGGTGTGTTTCAGTTCCAGAGATTTTGCGGGCATAACAGAGCCTATAGAATTTTTGGCAGCCTCTCGGAAATGGATAGCAGTATCTTTATCATAATGACCTTTGGATGCTTCAGAAAGCAGATTTGTCAGTCTTGTAAGGTGGGCAGATGCAACATGAGAAGCACCCGGAAACTCGGACAGTAAAGAATAGACCGATGCCATGTGAAGCGTAGGAACCAGCTTTTCGAGTTCTGGAAAAAGAATGTTTATAAGCCGAGCAATGGAAACTTTCAGCTTTGCCCGTTCTTTTACTTTATCGAAACGATAACGAGTGAGAGATTTTAATTCCTCATTATGATATGATGTGTCTGAGTAGGACTTTAAGTTCACATCAGACATCAGCATAGAAGCAATCGTGCGGGCATCGACTTTATCCGTTTTGGTCTGTCTAAGGCTTAGACTTTTTCTGTACAGATTCGTATGTAACGGATTGATAACGTAGGCGGTCAAACCTTTATCAATGAGATATCCGAGAAGATTGTAACTATAGTGTCCAGTGGATTCCAGTCCTACTTTTACTTTTGATGCATCTTCCATAACAGATGAAATTTTTTGATAAAGGTCATGGAAACCTTCTAAGTTATTTGTGATGGTAAATACTTTATAAAGGATTTCGCCATCAGAGTTAGTGATAAAGCAATCGTGCTTATCTTTAGCAACATCAATTCCTACAAAAATCATATAGGACCTCCTTAAAATGTATTGATACTGTTTTTAAGATCCACAGAGCTCCTTGCGATTGTAACCTACTTCTTAATAAACCGTCATGTGGTAACTAACTGATTAACAAATGAGCAAAGAGACTGTGGTTGGAGCCTCGTATGAACCATCTAGTGGTAGGAGGTGATAAACCAATCCACAGTATCTTAAAATAGCATAGCCGAACCTATAGAAAAGGTAAAGAATGGCTATGACAATACTAATAGTAGGAGGGATAGCTTGAAATATTCATTAAAGACAATCGAGCTCATCAGTTTTATCACCGCCAGCCTGCTGGGAGTGGTCTTTCATTTTATCTATGGCTGGAGTGGGGAAAATGGAGTGGCGGGACTTTTCTTTCCCGTCAATGAATCCACCTGGGAACACTTGAAACTGATCTTTTTCCCAATATTACTTGTGTCCATCGGGGAATATTTTATTTTTCATACCAGATACGACAACTTTATCTGCGTGAAGCTTCTGTCCGCCCTGCTGGCCATGGTACTTACCGTAGTCTGCTTTTATACTTATATTGGCGTTTATGGAAAAAACAGTGATGTCATGAATATTCTGATCTACTTTCTGTCCATGGCAGCCGCCTACCGTTATAGCTGCCGTGCCCTGACCGGCAGGAAGGGAACCCGTTTCCCTTCCACGGTCTGCTACTGGGGATTTGTCGCCCTGTGCTTTGTATTTTTTATCTTTTCCCTGTTCCCACCCCATATTGGCCTGTTCGCTTCTCCGGTTTGATCATTCGTCATCCTGCAAAGCGTCAAAACCGCTTTCCCCGGTTCTTACCTTGATAACTTCCTCTACATCATAGACAAAGATTTTTCCATCTCCGATGTGACCGGTGTAAAGCGCCTGTTTTGCCGCCTCCACAACCCGGCTCACTGGCACCGCGCTGACGATAACCTCTACCTTGATCTTGGGAAGAAGAGTAAAGTCCACTGGTACCCCACGGTAATATTCCGCATTTCCTTTCTGCGCGCCACAGCCAAGCACCTGAGTGACAGTAATACCACTGACACCGATATCATTGAGTGCTGTCTTCAATTCCTCAAACCTGCTCTGTTTGCAGACAATGGATATTTTGCTGAGCTTGGTTCCATCCGAAGACTCAGGCACTGCAGCCGGCGCTTTGGCAGCCGGAGTAACCTCTGTGACAGAAACAGCCTTCTCCACCGGAACACCACCAGATATCTTTTTCTCCAGACTTGAAGACTCCGGATAGAATCTGTCGCCAGCCGGCATAAAATCTGCATAAGCAGATGGCAGACCATGCTCTGTCGCATCCAGGCCAAGGATCTCCTCTTCTGCTGTGACACGAAGTCCAAATGCCTTGTTGATCGCGGCAAATACAACTGCCATAACTGCCGCCGCATAAATTCCGATCACGACGACTCCGAGACACTGTATGCCCAGCTGGCGGGCGCCGCCACCGTAAAACAATCCATTCTCATAATCAAAAAGCCCTACCGCAATGGCTCCCCAGGCACCATTGAATCCATGGACAGCCACGGCACCCACCGGATCATCCACCTTACATACATTATCCACGAACCACACACCAAATACCACCAGAAGACCATCCACGATACCGATCACAGCTGCCCCTGCCGCATCCACATTGGCACATCCAGCGGTAATACCCACCAGACCGGCAAGAGAGGCATTCAGGCACATGGAAACGTCCGGCTTACCATATTTTGCCCAGGTAAAAATCATACACGCCGTGGTGGCAATGGCTGGCGCAATCGTCGTCGTTGACAGGATCTTAGCCATTTCCTCCACACTGCCTGCTGCCGCGCCGTTGAAACCATACCATGCAAACCAGAGGATAAAACACCCCAGCGCTCCAATGGTAATGTTATGGCCCGGAATTGCTTTGGGCTTACCTTTTTTGTCAAATTTTCCAATCCGGGCTCCCAGGATCGAGGCACCTACAAGCGCCGTGACTCCACCCACCATATGTATGACTGCGGACCCCGCAAAGTCAATAAAACCAAGCTGTGCCAGCCATCCCTGGCTGTTCCATGTCCATCCTGCCTCGATGGGATAAACCACTGCACTTATTATGATAGAGTAGAGACAATACATACTGAATTTGGTCCGCTCTGCCATAGCACCGGAAACAATGGTTGCACACGTGGCGCAGAATACCAGCTGGAAGAAAAAGTTCGACCAGTTAAAGCCCGCAAAATTTGTAAACATCTGATATTCAGGCATACCGATCAATCCGAAAAAGTAATTCTCTGAGTTCATAATACCGTAACCAAGAAATATAAATACGATCGTTCCCAGGCAGAAATCCATCAGATTTTTCATGATAATGTTTCCTGCATTTTTAGCCCTGGTAAATCCGGTCTCCACCATGGCAAATCCCGCCTGCATGAAGAATACCAGCGCGGCACCGATCAAAAACCAGATGCCAAATGCCACTTCTGAACTTGCTGCTGAAATTATGTCCGTTAATTCTGTTGCTAATTCCATAAAAGCACCTCCAAAATTTAATTTTCTACGAGCCCCGCCCTCCGGGCATGCTGCCCAAAGACCGTATAAACGACAAAAACGCCAGGTGAATTTTTCACCTGACGTCTTCGTCAATTACATGCTTTATTATATGCCCGCGTATTTCAAATGTCAATCTTTTTTTGAAAAAATATTTCCGGCATTGGCCACCGTATTTGTTATTTCTTCCCGGAGACCTGTAAAAGTTCCGGAAATACGTAATATAGAAACCTTTTTGATTCCTCTTTTTTATTGGAATTGAAAAGTACGGAAAATACAGGCCTCTCCACAATACCGCCGCCACTTTCAAATATTTTCCTGTACACACTGCTCTGGTCAAGATAGACGCCATAAGGATGCCTGTCTGTATTTTCCGGAGTATCCGGAATATACAGATGCCCCTCCAGAGCTTTTAGTTCTGATTCGTTAAGAAGTTCTGTGAGATCCATAACAAAATCATTTTCCATGTAGGAGGAAAGATCTTCCTGGGCTGCGATCATAGAATCCAGCGTCGACGCATAGATCATGGATGATATCTGCGTAAGATCTGTGGCTGCAGTCGCCCCCACCTTGCTGGCAAACTCGGAATTGGTAAAAAACAAATGAAAAGAGGGCATATTCCGCTTCGTATCCAGCCCAAGAAACTCCATATAGCGATCTCCAAATTCTTCCAGTGGCACATCAAAAGCGCTCTCGTTCAGAATCGCACAGCGATACACTACTTCTTCCCTGGCTATCACATCGTTGTAAAAGAAGTAACCCACCATACCCAGTACTGCCACTCCGATCAAAAGCGGCAGTAAATAATAAGTTCTAAAATGTGTTATCTTCTGGGATCGATTCATTCGTTTCCACTTGCTTTTTTCCGATTCGTCTTCGTCCCGTTTTTCATATATGGAAGCTGCATCCTCCAGTTTTGTCTTCTTGTCTTTTATATTGATCGCCATATTTCCTCCAGACTTAAATTGATTCACAAAATAGTAACAATGTTCTCAAACCAGAATCCCTGACCCGGGCAGGATTCAAATCAGCTCTGTCATGCCATACTAATGTCTCTGATAAAAATGATCCAGGGGACCATTTCCTTTTCCCAGATCCAGACCGGCGCCAATGGCGCCTGTTATATAAATCTTGGCGTCAGAAACCGCCTCCTCTAATGTTTTCCCCTGGGCCATACCACAGGCAATGGCACTGGATAGCGTACATCCAGTTCCATGGGTATTGCTGTTTTCTATATGGGCACCAGCATACCATGAGTGTGCTCCTGTTCCTGCATGAAACAAAAGATCATCCGCACCGCTGCCATGCCCTCCTTTGATCAGCACCGAGCACCCATATCTGCCTGACAATTCTTCCGCTGCCCTCTCCCTGTCACTATTATTTACAATCGGACTTCCCCAGAGCTGTTCCGATTCCGGCAGATTAGGAGTGATCAGGTCCACCATCGGAAAAAGTTCATCTTTCAATGCCCTCTCAGCCTCAGGCACCAGCAGCACCCTGCCGCTGGTGGAGACCAGTACTGGATCCAGTACGGTGAAAGGAAGTGCATTTCCTTTTGCACAGTGCTCCTTCATAACACGAATCAGTGCCCGGATATTTTCTTTTGATACCACCATCCCAATCTTGATGGCATCCGGTAAAATATCTTCAAGAACGGCCTGCATCTGTTCCTCAACCAGGCCAGGTTCCAGCGGTTCCACCCGCCTTACCCCCAGAGTATTCTGAACGGTGACCGCTGTTATAACACTCATTCCATACAACCCAAAAGCGCCAATCGTTTTCAGGTCTGCCTGAATGCCGGCCCCGCCGCTACAGTCCGAGCCTGCCACTGTCAATACTGTATTCAATCTGCCTCCTCCCTTCCTTACAGCCCTCAGCTTATCCCTCTACATTTTCCCCTGCAGACTCTCCATGATCACCGCCAGCCTGGCAAGGTTGATCGGTTTACTAATAGTTGCATTGATTCCGCTGACAAGCCCCATTTTCACATCATTGGTCTGTATTCCCTCCAGCATCTCGATAATGGGAATCCTCCGCAGGTTCTGATTCGACGTATATTTGATCCTTCTCGCAAACTCATAACAGTCCATATCTTCCAGTTCCCGGTCCACAAGAATCGCTGACAGCAGTCCTGAATCAAATTTATTTAGGAGCTTTTCTGCCTCTTCTCCACTAGCCGCTGTATATACCATGGCGCCATTCACTCTGAGAAGAGGCGCAATAAGCTTATTTCGATCGTTTCCCCGCTCTACCAGTAAAATCCCCTGACCGCTTAAGTCGGCTTCTCTGCCTTCTGTATTTGTTCCTGTCGTCGGCTCACCAAAAACCTCGCCCGCCTGATCTGACAAAACGACAGGAATATCGATCTGGACAATACTATTGTGGGCAATCCCTTTCCGGAACTGAATGCTTCCACCCAGAAGTCCGGTGATCTTGCTGGAAAGAGAAATTGAATACCCCATACCGCCAAGAGCAATAATTTTTTCCCTAAGATCCAAATCATCCGTAAATCCTGCAGAACGTTCATAAAAACGTTCATTTATCACTGGCCCTTCGTCCTCCATCTTAATACATATACTAAACCCTTCATTTTCCAGCTTTTTCTCCTGAATATACAGATTTATGGACGTTCCTTTTGGCGCGTACTTAATCCCATTGCCCAACAGATTGATTATAATTTCCTTAAAACGAAATTCATGTACAAAATAATTCTGGTCTTTGGGGAGAGAAATATGTTCATTGATAGAAATATCCAGACCAAGGGATATTTTTCTCACCTCTTCACATATCTGGGTACATATGTTATACAGATTCACCGAATTTGCCGAATAGGAATAGGGTGCCTGCAGCTGATTATACTCCTGAATACTTCCGATGATCTCACTCACATACTCCATGCAGCGCCGTATATGCTTATGGTTCTCTTCCGTATGCTTTTCATTCAGCAGCTGCTTTATCGTTACGATCGGGGGATTCAGTTCTTTCACGATATAATTGAGAAATGTCCTCCTGGCCTCCATTCCCTCTTTTGCCTCTGACAGTACATCCTTTAATATTTTCCGGTCCGAACGTTTCTGATAATGTTCTTCGGCCCGGACTGCATTGACATCTCTGACCGTAAAAATAATGGTATTCACATCGGAACCAAAAAAGGCAAAATAGCAGATCATATGGGTGTATTTTCCGTCCTTTCCTTTTACCCGGCAAAAACGGTATCCTTTCGGTTCTCCAGAATGAAGAATACGGAGCATCTGCTGCAGGCTGAGAAAGAAACCGATCTCTTTTTGTTCTTCCGGTGCCACCTTATTCTTGCACCACCAGGACAGAAATGTATCATATCTGCGGTTTCCCTGATATTCCCAGTCATATTCATCGACAAAATACGAAGTAAAGAACTCTGTCGTCACATCTATTTTTAGTATGAAGCTATATTCCTTTAAAATATGTTCGTCAAAAATCTGGTGCAGCTCCTGCTTCATCGTAAGAGGGATCATTCTATACATGATCTTTTTAATATATCCTGTAACCCGGACCAGCTGTCCATTTTCGTATATTTTATTCAAATATATTTCGTAATTGTCGTAGTATCTTTTGCCACTATCCTTATTATGTGTCAGCATTCGTAAATTATCATATCTCTGCCCTTCGCTTCGGATAAAGGACATGATCTTTCTCCGGTCACTCTTGTGGATCAGCTCATTCCGAAACAATAAATCTTTGTAACTGATATGCATATCACTCCCAATACACAGGAACGTATTTTCAGCAAAACTGTTTTCCCCAAACAATCGGAACCTCTTATCCCTGACATCATACTCAAACATCAGATCAGCGGTATTATTTTCCATCGCCATCCGGTATCGGTCTTTTTCTTTCAAAAGCTCAAAATAGATTGCTTTCCGCTTTGTGATCTCCGCAAGCATACACAAATATTCTACTCCATCATCCCTGGTCTCGTAATAATTTCCATTGACCCTGTACCAGCAGACAGAACTATCCTGTTCTCTGACAGACCGGAACTCATAATCAACGGGCTCTCTGTTTGCCGCCTGAGTAATAAGATGTTCCCGGAGTCCCGGAAGATCTTCAGGAAAGGTATACTTCCCGGATGTACCGATATACTCCTCCCTGCTGACGCCCATTAGTTCAAAATAATACTCATTTGCTTCCCGGATATAAAAATTATCCTTGCCGATCACTAAAAATACAATACCCCCAGGCATATTTTCGTTGATAATATCCCTCTGGATAGCCATTTTTTCCCATCTGTCAACATCCACAACTACACTGCGGATACAATCTCTTCCATTTATGTTCACGAGTTCACCTGTATCCTTGACCCAGATGTAGTCTCCATCTCCAGTTTTCATCCGGTATTTGCATTCGTATTCATTTGCCTTCTTCTCAAATCCGTATACTTCCTGGGCGATCCTTGGTACGTCCTCAGGATAGATGCGCTCCCCCATCGTTTTTCCCAGCAGGCAATCCTTATCTTCTACGGGAATCCTAAGCATCCTCGCGTAGTCATCATCTACCTCTAACACTTCAAAATCAATATTATAGACACAGATCCGGCATCCATAATGAATCATCTTCCCCAGGATCTCAAGTTTTTTCTTATCATGTGTATCCATCTTTTACCCCTCTCATTTTCTGGCATACCTATACATTAATCCGCATCGGCGTATAACGCATTCCGTCCCTGACCTGTTCCGGAGCCAGTTTATGAAATCCCATCGCCTCATAGGCTTTCCTGCCTTTCGGCGAGGAATTTACTGTGATCTGCCGCAGTTCCGGGTTCTGTTCCAGACAATATGCCGCTCCCCGTCTCACCAGCTTTGTCGCCACTCCTTTTCTCTGATACTGCCGTTCCACAAATAAAAGACTGATGTGAAATCCACTTCGCATGGCGATCACACCGATCAAGCGGCTGCCCTCGAAAGCACCAAAAAACACCATCTCTCCGCGGGAGAGCATCTCTTTCATATTTTCCCATCGGATAAAGTGCTGAAAAGTCTGTATTCCAATCTGTTCATAATCTTCCGCATCACACTCTTCAAATACCTTCCACACCAGATCCAGCGCTTTATCTAATTGTCTCATGTCTATCCTGCAGATCTGCATATTCTTTACTCTCTCTTTTACTCTGTTTTACTTGAATCCTTATTATCAGTATAATATAATAGTTATCAAAGTGTCAAATGAAAGTCCCGGAAACAGGTCAACCGCGAAAGGCAGGAAACAAGTGTGAATAGATCTACTAAGCTTTCAAAAAACGAAAGCTAAGAAGTTCTACAGCAGCGAAGCTGCCTATTCTATACCGCTAATTCAAGTATTGTTTGTGCACACATGGAGGAAGGCATGAAGAAACTTTTTAATGACAGATGGAGTTTTAACAAATTTCCCCTGGATACACCAATGGATGATATTTACCGTTCTTCTGACTGGGAACTGGTGGATATTCCCCACGACTGGATGATCTACAACACGGAAAATCTCTATGAAGAGGCGATAAGCTGTTATAAAAAAATCTTTTCCAGAGAAGAGCTTACCACTTCTGGTGATGACAAGATCTGGCTGGTGTTTGAAGGGGTTTATGTGGATACTTCGGTATTTCTAAACGAAAAACAGATCTTTACCTGGAAAAACGGATACTCCGAATTTATTATAGATATCACGGACCTGCTGACAGAAGGCAGCAATGAACTTCTGGTACGCAATGAATACCATCTTCCCAACAGCCGCTGGTACCCAGGTTCTGGAATATACAGGGATGTCTGGCTGATCACCAGCCCGCCCGCACATTTTATACATAATGGCACATACCTTTCTACCAGACAGCTGGGAAAAACATGGGAAGTATTTATGGATGCAGAAGTAGTATTTGAACATCTTTCCGGTGAAAAAAGAGGTACAATCCGGCATACCATAACCGATGCCCAGGGGAATGAAATTCTTACCCATGAAAATACAATCCAGCTTTCTGACACAGTCCAGACAAATAAACAGGTAATGACGCTGATCGGCCCCCAGCTCTGGGATATCCACTCCCCCTATCTCTATACCATTACATCTGAACTTTTCATTGATGGGGAACGAATGGATTCCCTGGCACAAAATCTGGGATTCCGCCATATCGAATTCGATGCAGACAAAGGTTTTTTCCTCAATGGAAGATCCGTAAAAATAAACGGAACCTGCGAACACCACGTTCTTGGATCCCTGGGGGCAGCCATGAACAGAGCAGCACTGAAACGTCAGCTCCTTATCCTGAAAGAAATGGGGGTAAATTCCATTCGCAATGCACACAATATGCCACCGGAACATATGCTGGATCTCTGCGACGAACTGGGACTTCTTCTCTATACGGAAAGCTTTGACATGTGGGAGCGCACAAAAACCGACTATGACTACGGAAATGATTTTAAAGAATGGTGGCAGAGGGATCTGGAGAGCTGGGTCCGTCAGGACCGCAACCATCCCTGCGTCTTTATCTGGGGTCTGGGAAATGAGATTTACGACACTCATTTTGACCGGGGACTGGAGATCACCCGAGAACTCCACGAGGCAGTGCGCAGGCTGGACTATAGAAAAAATGCTTTCACCACCCTGGCCTCCAACTACATCGAATGGGAATCTGCCCAGAGAACCGGTGAAGTGATCGATCTTGTGGGTTATAATTATCTTGACAAATGCTACGATGACCACCACGAAAAATATCCGCACTGGAAAATATTCGGCAGCGAAACCAGTGCCACCGTCCAGAGCCGGGGAATCTATCATTTTCCTCTGTCGAATCGTCTCCTGACCTTTGATGACCTGCAGTGCTCTTCCCTGGGCAACTGTACCACCAACTGGGGCGCCAGAAACCCAGAACATACCATTATCGCCCACAGGGACCGGGAATTCTGCTTTGGACAGTACCTTTGGTCCGGCTTTGATTATCTGGGTGAACCCACGCCGTATTTTACCAGAAACTCTTATTTTGGACAGGTTGACACCGCCGGTTTTAAAAAGGATACCTTTTATATGTACCAGTCTGCATGGACTGACTATAAAACCAGCCCCATGGTTCATATCCTGCCTTACTGGGATTTTAATGAGGGACAGCTTATCGATGTGCGGATTTATTCCAATGCCCCGAAAGTGGAACTTCTCTATCAGGGAGAAAGCCAGGGAACCGCAGAAATTGACCACGCTCGTGGAAAAGTCCTTTCTGGTGACTGGCAGATCCCTTATGAAAAGGGAAGCATCGTCGCACTTGCCTACGACGAAGAGGGCAATATCATCGCCAGAGACGAGCAGTGTTCCTTTGGAGATCCGGTTTCCATCCGGCTCACACCGGATAAACCTGTTCTGAATGCCGATGGAGAAGACCTTATTTTTCTCACCATTGAAACACTGGATACGGAAGGCCTCTCCGTTGCCAACGGCAGAAGCCGGATGCACATATCAGTCAGCGGCGCCGGACGGCTCGTCGGATTGGACAACGGTGACAGTTCCGATCCCGATCCCTACAAAGGCACCAGTAAGAAATTGTTCAGCGGAAAACTGCTGGCGGTCATCGCGGCAAAAACATTCCCCGGTGATATCTTCGTCACCGTAACATCCCCTTCCCTGCCCGATTCACACCTGACGCTGAAAGCTCTTCCACATACATACCGGGAGGGAGTATCCTGCCTGACACAAAATAAACCTTTTCCCTTAAAATACCCTGATGAAATTCCTGTGCGCAAGATAGAATTAAGAAATCTAGGCAGAAACCACTTGGATAAAGATCATAAAACTACCATTGTCACTGCTTCTATCTACCCGGAAAACGCCACCTGGCACGATCTGGAATTTAAAGCTGTCACCCTAAACGGAGTGGCAAGCAGCGCTGTAAAAATCTCCCATATCAAAAAAAACAACCAGGCTGAGATCATGGCAGTGGGGGATGGAGAATTCCGCCTCTGCTGCACCTGCAGCAACGGACTGGATCATATAGAAGTGATCTCAGAACTTGACTTTGAAGTTACGGGTCTGGGAGAAGCCTCTGTCAGCCCATACCATATCGTATCTGCCATCAACTATAATTCCAGCTCTGACGACGGATTGATCCTGAGTTTTCAGGGCGGTGTGTATATCACAGGTAATAAGCGCACCACTGTAACCTTTGAAAACATAAATTTTGGAGACTACGGTGCTGATGAGATCCATCTCCCAATCTTTTCTTTCAGCGATGACCTTCCTCTGGAGATCTGGCAGGGAACACCAGGGGAAGAAATTACTGGTCCGGCCGATCCAGGTGCGGTTTCCTCAACCGGCCAATGTCTCCTTCGTGAAACCTATCATGCCAAAAGCTGGTACAACCACTACCAGGAAAATATATTCCGGCTGTCAAAACGCCTAAAAGGCATCCAGACCATTACAATTGTTGTATACCCGGAAGTGAAAATGTCCCTGCAGGGTTTCTATTTTACCGAAATAGAGAAAGCCTATGCAAAACTAAATGCCTCCGACAGCAGCAATATCACCGGAGATATGTTTACTCTTGACGGGGATGCCGTCCGTAATATCGGAAATAATGTCACCGTGGAATTTGACAATATGCATTTTGGCAGGGAAGGTCTCCACAGCATCACCATCTATGGACGTTCCCACATCGAAACAAATACCATTCACGTGCGCTTTGCACCAGCTGACGGAAGTGATGCCATCATTAACCAGATCATCGAATTCCCTTACAGTGACAACCCCCAGACACTCACCTTTTCTCTAGATCCTGTATACGGTGACTACAGCCTGAACCTGATCTTCCTCCCCGGCTGCAAGTTTGACCTGGAATGGCTGCAGATCGGCAAATAAATAGCCAAGACTACTTGTCCCTTCGCTTTGCAGCTTTCTTCAATTAGATTCTTGCAGAGCGGAGAGATCAAGATACATCTTTTCTTCAAACTCCCTTACACTCCCCGACCTGGCAGCCAGTTTTACCCATCTTGTCAAGCGTTCCGTGTCGGCCTCATGGCAGATCTCTCTCCGTATCCCTTCCGGGATATCTCCAAGTTCATCCAGGAATTCCAGGACCATGTCGGCTTTTCCTTCTGCTTTTCCTTCTGCTTTTCCCTCCATTCTCCCATCCTCATATACTTCCCTCGCATAGGTAATCGACGTCATATACCTCGCCTCCGTTTCCTGATTTCTCTTTACTTCCTCCACACGCTTCCTGATTTGCTTCACTTCCGGGCTCGCCACCGGTGCATTGTGGTCTGATACATATCGCAGGAATTCCGCCAGAAGGCTGTCTTTTTCCTTCTCCTCTCTCCCCCTGGCATTCAGGAATATCTTCACTGCTCCGTCATACAGTTTCAGTCCCGGCAGTTCTACACAAGTGTTTTCAAATGTATAACAAAGCTTTCCTTTCCCAAACAGATCAAAGGTACAGATGAAGATCATAATGCTGTCGCACAGCTTATTGTAATCGATCTCCCCCGCCGGCAGCATCTGCACATCCATCATCCCTTGATAATGACGGCTTCTCTTCGGCAGATTGTACTGGTTTCTTATCTGCATCTCCACACTGTAACAGGTGTTTTCTTCATCCTGGAAATATACATCCAGGCGGATTCCTTTATATCTGTGGTATCTTGTCCCATCTTCCGCATTGGTTAAAAGTGTGGGAAACCTTGATTTTATTGAGGTTT
>CAJUFM010000076.1 GCA_910585745.1 uncultured Eubacterium sp.
TATGCTTCCTTTTTGTTTCTAAGGAATGGTCAGTATTGTCGAATTCTGTCGATATAAGTGGAACTGTTGCTCTTGTAGGTTTTTGTATAATTATGTATAATTAAGATGATGTAATGCAAGATGGATATATAATAATAAATCAGACAAAAAACATGATGTAAAGTATGTCTTGATAACATTTCCCGTCATTGCATTTGGCCATGTAGGTGGTCTTATAGCACAGTACTGTCCTGAAAAGGATAAAATATGCTGCTCAGTATGGTGAAGAGATATCGGCACTTGGAAAAGTAGAGAAGAAAAATAGATAGAATCGGGAGGTATGGTGATATGGATGTTTTTGCAATAAAAAAAGGACGGGCACTGAAACTATCTGTAGATGAATTTGAAAAACAGACCTGCCATGATTATCCGTATTACAGAAAAAAGAAGGATAAAAGACTTTCACTGTATGCGATTTGCCCAGAATGTGGAAATCCGATACAGATTGTAAATATGTATGGAGAGGAAATGATGCAGAATAGAACCCATAAAATAACCCTTTATGGAAAACATACAGGACGAGCTGTAGAAGGTTTTCCATATTGGGATGAAGAAGAGATGAAAAACTGCTCCTTATATAAGCCATCTCCATTAGGGAATACGGAAATAAGAACAAAAACAGAAGAGTCCGAAGAAATAAAGGAAATTATTGAAAAGAATTGGAGAAAGATAAAGCAGGATATTAGAGGTATCGTTGGAGTAAATTTAACAAATAAAGAAATGGAACATATGTATGAGGTGTTTATGGATTCCCATGCGTATAGTTATAAAGCAGTTAATAAGTATAATATCCCTTATGCTATGCTCAGATATCAGGAAACGATATTAATTTATAAATCCTTCTTGTTTGATTCTCCTATGAGTGAGATTGTCAAAAAGAGAATTAATAGTAATAGTAAGTATTTTGCGATTTCGGATAAGAGAATAAATAAAAAGGGAAGTAAATATTATAAAATTGGCATATATTTTACAAAGTATCAAAGGAAAGAACGCAAGCAATATATACATATGGTGATATATGAAGCTGATGGATCTGGAAAAAAAGACAGAAGTATTATCCTAGAAGAAAGAATAGAGATGAAATCATGGATTTATCAGTGAGTCCTCTTAGACGATTTGGAAGTATTTTGCAAAAACGAAACTATTCTTAATATAATATAAGGACGTGGTAAAAAGTTACACCTACGACAGCAACAACAACTGGGAGGAAATGAAGAGCTGCTCCACGTGGACACCTTAAATAGGGATACGGAAAAAGACTCTGTTGTTATTTTTAAAATAGGTGTAAATTAAGCAATAAATATGAATAAGGGGGACAGATGATAGATACAAGCAAATCGAGTTCTGTTGAACAACAGAAGGCAGAATTATTTATTGCGGATGTTGTAGAAAAGTGGCTTGATTGTAAATTAGAGCGAAGAGCAAAGGTAGTTCTTGGCGAAGGAGTACATATTGAGCCTGATTTATATTCAGAAGATGAAAGAATTATATGCGAGATATTCGCTCATATAGGAGATTTAAAAGTAGGGCAGAAGCATAAAATATCGCAGGATATTTTGAAAATGTTATTGTTAGAGAAAAGCACAGGTTTTCAATACAGAAAAATTATTGTTGTAGCTGATGATAATGTTGAAAAATACCTGCATGGAAAATCATTTATTGCCGAAAGCATCCGGCAGTTTGGAATAGAAGTAAAGAAGATTAATCTTTCTGACGAAGTTCGTACAAGTGTATCAAATGCACAAGCCAGACAGATTATGATAAATTCCAATTAATGTATAGGAGGAAAAAGGTATGGCATACCAGACAGCACTAACTATAGAAAGTGTTTTAAAAGACATTGATGCAAAGAAATATTTGCTACCATCGATTCAGAGGGAATTTGTATGGAGTACAAAGCAAATAGAGAAACTTTTTGACAGCCTTATGATGGATTATCATATTAATGCATTTCTTTTTTGGAAAGTACCAAAGGAGAAAGCAAAGGAATTTAGCTTTTATGAATTTTTGAGAGATTATCATCAGAGAACAGGGAGACACAATCCAAAGGCAAATATAAGTGGTTCTGATGATATTATTGCTATTCTGGACGGACAGCAAAGGATGACTTCCCTTTATATTGGTTTGAAAGGGTCATATACATATAAGATCTCACATAAGAGATGGGATAACCCACAGGCTTATCCTGCGAGAAAACTGTATCTTAATGTGCTTGCAGAATCTGAAGACTCAGATTTGACATATGATTTTAGATTTTTGACAGCTTCAGAAGTTAAGAGAATGAATGAACAGAAAGACCCAACAGGAAATCCAGTTTACTTTTGGTATTTGGTTGGGGATATTCTTGATGTAAAAGAAGAATTTGAAATCAATAACATTCTGTTTGATAATAATCTGAATATGTTGCCACAGGCCAAATTTGCTAATAAGGCATTATTCAAATTGTTTACAGTTATAAGAAGAAACCAAACAATAAGCTACTATCTAGAAGAAAGCACAGAACTTGATAAGGTGTTAAATATTTTTATTCGAGTGAATAGTGGTGGTACTACATTAAGCTATTCAGACTTGTTACTTTCGTTTGCAACTGCTCAATGGAAAGAAAAGGATGCCCGTGAAGAATTGAATAAATTCATGGATGAAGTAAATTTGATCGGACGTGGATTTAATGTAGGAAAAGATATCATTCTGAAGTCTTGTCTGGTTTTAAGTGGATTTTCAGATATTTCATTTAAGGCAGATAATTTCAATCGTTCTAATATGCTGGTCATTGAGCGGAATTGGGATGAACTTACAAATGCCTTCAGAATGGCGGTAGAACTGATATCTTCATTTGGATACAGTAGAGAGAATATTACATCAAACAACTTGATCATTCCGATTGCCTACTATATTAAATCAACTGATAGTCCGGCAAACTTTGTGACATCTAGTGTCTATGCGGAGGATAGAAGACTTATCAAGAAATGGTTTATTGCTTCATTACTTAATAGAGTATTTAGTTTTATGCCTGACGGCTTATTAAAACCTGTAAGAACTATTATTGACAATAATCCGGGCAAGTTCCCATACGAGAAAATTGTTGATTATTTCCGTGGAACTAACAGAGATATTCTGTTTACTGATGATAGTATTGATAACTTGTTATGGACAAAGTATGGTGCAGGAGATTTACTGATCGTGTTATCTGTTTTGTATCCTTGGGCAGATTTAAAGAACAACTTCCATATCGACCATATCTATCCAAAGAGTAAGTTTACTACCAAGAAACTTGCGAAGAGAGGAATTCCAGAAGATAAATTTTCTAATTATATCGATAATGTTAATTATCTTGGAAATCTTCAATTATTAGAGGCAACTCCTAATGAAGAGAAGAGTAACAAGGACTTTGATGAATGGTTGAAAGAGGCATTCCCAAATCCAGATCAGCTTAAGGCGTATAAAGAGAAACATTTTATCCCTGATGTTGATTTGGCGTTTAGTAATTTCGAGGAATTCTTGGGTGCGAGAGAAGAACTGATCGTAGCTGCCCTAAAAAAAGAATTGATGTGAAAACGGCGCCCTTGTTATAAAAAACGATAAATAATACCGGCGATCACGATGCCGATGATGCTGGCGATGGTAAATTTGATCTTGAGGCCGAAGGTGAGGATGAGAACCCCGAGATTTAATGTGATGGGATTATCCAATCCGAAAGTTTTCCCAAAGGAAAGCCAGGAGAGTCCGGAGATTCCCTCCGTCATCTGGGCGATAAAACTTCCCAGTACGATACCCGCCAGCAGCAGTAAAAACAGCGCCCATGTATTTTTCCCAGTTCTTGCCATATGTAATACTCCTTCTGAATATAATGAAATATATTGAATCTGTTATTCTGTCTGGATGGCATGCATACTTGAAAAAATATCCTTCGTATAACTATCTAAAACTTAATTTATGTTGTACCAGAATCCTGCCGTCCATTTATCCTAAAAGTAAGTGTACAACATCATGAAAAAATAATCAATAAGAAAAAAAGGAAATTCCTCTTTCGCGTTGAAATAATAAAGTGTAGGTGTTTTTCTGAGAAGAAAAGGGGTACATAGATGACATTACGGGAAGAGTTTGAGCAGAGGGAACATGATATATTCAGTCCCTTTGCCGCATTCAGTGACCAGTCTCTGGGAAGAGACCATCCAGAGGAACCCTGTGACCTGCGTCCAGTCTATCAGAGGGACCGGGACCGGATCCTTCACTCCAAGGCATTTCGCAGGCTGAAGGGAAAAACTCAGGTTTTTCTGGCACCGGAGGGAGACCATTACCGGACCAGACTGACCCATACGCTGGAGGTGTCGCAGAATGCGAGAACCATAGCCAAGGCGCTGCGTCTGAATGAGGACCTGGCAGAGGCGGTGGCACTGGGTCATGATCTGGGGCATACGCCTTTTGGACATGCTGGAGAGCGGATGCTGGACCGGATCTGTTCTGATGGTTTTCATCATCAGCTCCAGAGTGTTCGGGTGGTGGAGAGCCTGGAGAAAAACGGAAGAGGTTTGAATTTGACGAAAGAAGTCCGTGATGGGATACTGAATCATTCTACTTCCGGCAGCCCGTCAACACTGGAGGGAAAGATCGTAAGGCTCTGTGACAAGATCGCCTATGTAAATTCGGATATCGACGATGCCATCCGGGGAAGGATCATCCGGGAGACAGATCTGCCTGCCGGGTGTGTACAGGTGCTTGGTGCTACGCTCAGAGAGCGGCTGAATACACTGATACATGATATCGTCAGTAACAGCATGGGGAAAGAAGACATCATAATGTCCGATGAAAAATATGAGGCATTGCTCCATCTCCGTCGGTACATGTTTGCTAATGTGTACATAAATTCTGTGGCGAAGGCAGAAGAGGGAAAAGCCGAACGAATGATAGGACAGCTTTTTGAGTATTATGTAAAACATATGGAGGAATTGCCAGAGGAATATACAAGAATGATATGGGAGCAGGGGGAGACCGTGGAGCGTGTGGTGTGTGACTATATTGCCGGTATGACAGACCGGTATGCCGTATCCACCTACCAGAGTCTGATGATACCGAAGACATGGAGGGTCTACTGACAGGAGGGCAGGCTGGCAGATGTATTACAGTGAGGAGTTTATCGAGGAAGTCCGTCAGAGAAATGATATCGTGGATGTGATTTCCGGCTATGTCAATTTAAAAAAAAGCGGGAGTAACTTTACAGGATTATGTCCGTTCCACAATGAAAAGACACCTTCTTTTTCGGTTTCGGGAGGGAAGCAGATGTATTACTGCTTTGGCTGCGGGGCAGGTGGAAATGTCTTTACCTTTCTTATGGAATATGAAAACCTGACATTTCCGGAAGCTTTGGAACAGCTGGCTGGCCGCGCCGGTATGGCACTGCCGGAAAAAAGCAATTCCGAGGAGGACCGGAGACGGCGGAATACAAGGGAACGGATTCTGGAAATTTATAAAATAGCTGCCAATTATTTTTATGCAAAACTCAATTCCGGGCGGGGAGAAGAGGCAAAAAAGTATCTTCTGCGAAGGGAGCTTTCCGAGGAAACGATACGCCGGTTTGGTCTGGGATATTCGGACAAGTTCAGCGATGATCTGTATCAATACATGAAAAAGAAAGGTTTTGACGATACTATACTAAACCAGACAGGATTGTTTACCTTTCATGAAAAAAAAGGCGTTTATGATAAGTTCTGGAACCGGGTCATGTATCCGATCATGGACCGGTCGGGAAAGGTGATCGCCTTTGGCGGCAGGGTAATGGGAGATGGAAAGCCGAAATATCTGAACTCACCGGAGACAATGGTCTTTGATAAGAGCCGGAACCTGTACGGAATGAATTTCGTACACGGAAAGCAGGACCAGGGCATGATCATCTGCGAAGGGTATATGGATGTGATCGCCCTTCACCAGGCGGGATTTACCAATGCGGTGGCGTCTCTTGGCACAGCATTTACAAGCCAGCAGAGCAGTCTTTTGAAGAGATATACGGATACTGTCTACCTCTGCTATGACAGCGACGGCGCCGGCGTCAAGGCAGCGCTCCGGGCTATTCCCATGTTGAAAGAGGCGGGATTGACGGTGCGGGTTATTGACATGCAACCTTATAAGGATCCCGACGAATTTATCAAGGGGTTGTCGGCAGAGGAGTTCCGGAATCGCATTCATTCCGCGCAGAACAGTTTTTTCTATGAAATAGGTATACTCCAGAGAGAATACGATATGGGAGATCCCGAAGAAAAGACAAAATTTATGAATGAGGCGGCAAAAAAATGCCTGACGTTTGAAAATGAAATAGAGAGAAATAATTATATAGAGGCGTTTTCCAGGGAATATGGGATCCGCAGTGAAGATTTCAGACAGCTGGTAAAGCATTATGCGGCGGCAGCAGTGGGAATCCAATATGAAAAAATAAAGAGTGAGAGACAGAAAAAGAAAGAAAGCGGGAAAGAGGATGGCATAGGGCAGATTCAGGCAATCCTGCTGACATGGATCAGTGAAGACCTGTCCTTATACCCCGTTGTCAAAGAGACGATCCTGCCGGAAGATTTTCTGGATGAACCATACCGGGAAGTGGCAAAGCTGCTTTATGAACAGGCGGAGACAGGAAGCATGTCGCCGGCAACGATCATCAGCAGGTTTGACAGTAAGGAGAAACAATCCGTGGTGGCGGGACTGTTCAACCGCCAGGTAAAAGAAGTCAGAGAACACGTGGAGCGGGAAAAGGCACTGAACGAGGTCGTGAAGACACTAAAGAAAGCGAGTCTGGAGAAGCAGAGCAGAGAGATCACAGATTTGTCCCAGCTGCAGGCATTGATCGCAGAGAAAAAGAAACTGGAACATCTGAGCCTGAGACTGCCGGTACAGTGATGTCGATAGAATGAAGGAGGAAGACATGAAAGATAATAAGAATACAGTGGACGAGCAGGCGTTATTTATGGAAGGGTTAAATACACTTGTGGAGCTTGGGAAGAAGAAAAATGGAATCCTGGAATTCAGTGATATCAATGCCCAGTTTAAGGAGATCGATCTGGATGGTGATAAGACAGAGAAGATTCTTGATTATCTTGAACAGAATGGTATCGTGGCAATGGTACCTGACAGCGATACCGACGATGATATTATTCTTGATGTGGACGACGAGCCGACAGAAGAGGAGCTGGAAAATATTGAATTTTCTGTTCCCGACGGCGTCAGCATTGAGGATCCGGTTCGTATGTATCTAAAGGAGATCGGCAAGGTGCCATTGCTTTCTGCTGATGAGGAAGTAGAGCTGGCGAAGAAAATGGAAGGGGGAGACGCCGAATCGAAAAAGCGTCTCGCCGAGGCGAATCTTCGTCTGGTGGTAAGTATCGCCAAGAGATATGTGGGGCGGGGGATGCTTTTTCTGGATCTGATCCAGGAGGGTAATCTTGGCCTGATCAAGGCAGTGGAGAAATTTGACTACCGCAAGGGTTACAAATTTAGTACCTATGCGACCTGGTGGATCCGTCAGGCGATCACAAGAGCCATCGCTGACCAGGCCCGTACCATCCGTATTCCGGTGCATATGGTGGAGACCATCAATAAACTGATCCGTGTGCAGAGACAGCTTCTGCAGGAGCTGGGACGGGAGCCTTATCCGGAGGAGATCGCAAAGGAGATGCAGCTTCCGGTGGACCGGGTGCGGGAGATTCAGAAGATTTCCCAGGAACCGGTTTCCCTGGAGACCCCCATCGGCGAAGAGGAAGACAGTCATCTCGGAGATTTTATACAGGATGATAATGTACCGGTGCCAGCGGAGGCGGCAGCTTTTACTCTGTTAAAGGAACAACTTACAGAGGTACTGGATACATTGACAGAGAGGGAGCAAAAAGTGCTCAGACTCCGGTTTGGGCTGGATGACGGACGTGCCAGGACGTTAGAGGAGGTTGGCAAGGAGTTCGATGTCACCAGAGAGCGGATCCGTCAGATCGAGGCAAAGGCGCTCCGTAAACTCCGCCATCCGAGCCGGAGCAGAAAATTAAAGGATTATCTGGACTGATGCAGTTGTCAGAGCGCCTCAGGATGAATGTGTCACTGGTGCCAGAAGGAGCCAGGATCGCGGATATCGGCTGTGATCACGGTTACGCTTCCATCTGGCTTATTCAGGAGGGGATCGCAGAAAAAGCTATTGCCACTGATGTGAACCGGGGTCCTATTGAGAGAGCGATGGACCATGTGCGCCAGGCCGGGCTGGAGCGGCAGATTGAATGCCGTCAGGGAAATGGAACAGAAAAGCTGGTACCTGGAGAAGTGGATACGCTTATGATCGCAGGTATGGGCGGTCCTCTTATGGTCCATATACTTTCAGAGGGAAGGGACGTACTTCAACAGGTGCGTACACTGATCCTGCAGCCCCAGTCGGACATCGGAGCTGTGAGACATTATCTCTGGGAACATGGGTTTACGATCCGACAGGAGAAGATCTGCCTGGAGGACGGCAAATACTATTTTGCCCTGCAGGCGGTGCGGTGTGAATCGGAAGAAGAGGAAAAACCGGAGGCAGAGTGGCAGTTCCGGTATGGTACATATTTGGCGCAGAGAAGGGATCCCGTATTCCGGAATTATCTGGAGAAAGAAAAAAAGACCTATGAAGGCATTCTTGAAAATCTGCAGTTTGTCTCTGCCAGCAGGGAAGATCAGGAAGAGATCGGGAGAAAAATCCGGGAGACTGAGGCATGCCTTGCCATTATGAAAAAGGGGTGAAAAATAGATGGATATGATTCAGGTTACGATAAATGGCAGGAAGATTGATTGTGAAAAAGGAACCACTCTGTACGAGCTGGCGAAAGAATATGGCAGCAGCTGTGGAAGAGATATCATCACTGCCAAAGTAGACGGGGTGGTGAAGGAACTGGCTTCCGATCTTCATGAGGATTGTGAGGTTCGTTTTTGTACTTATGCGGAGGACGAGGGAAAGAAAGCCTATGTCCGGGGAATCACCATGATGATGCTGAAAGCCTTTTATAAAGAGGTACCCAAGGATCAGTTTGAAAAAGTTACGGTGGAAAACAGTCTGGATACTGGGTTTTATTGTACACTCAGGGGAGCAGAGGTGACAGTAGAGCTCTTAGAGCGGGTAGAGGCGCGGATGCGGAAATACGTTGAGGACGACATGGTATTTGAAAAGAAGTCCATGAGTGTGGATAAGGCGATCCGTCTCTTTCGGGAACGCAAGATGTTCGATAAATGCAGCCTGTTAAAATACAGGAGAAGTTCCAAGGTAAATCTTTATCGTCTCGGCAAGGTGGTGGATTATTTTTATGGTCCCATGCCTTACAGTACGGGAGTACTCAAATTGTTCCGGCTGCAGAAATTCGATGAGGGTTTTGTGTTTATCGTTCCCAGGGCGGACAGACCGGATGAACTGCCGGAATTTGCACCCAGCATGAAACTGCATAACAAATTAAAGCAGACTTCCGAGTGGGGGCTGCGGCTGGGGGCAGAACATGTAGGACAGCTCAACGATGTGATTGTCAACGGCGGCATGCGGGAGCTGATGATGGTGCAGGAAGCGCTGCACGAAAAGCGCATCGGAGATATCGCCGAGCAGATCGCAGCCTCTGGAAAGATCCGGGTGGTGACCATTGCCGGTCCCTCTTCTTCCGGGAAAACTACATTTTCCTACCGGTTGTCGGCACAGCTCAAGACACTGGGATTGAAACCCCATCCCATCGCCATGGATGACTATTTTGTAAACCGGGTGGATACTCCCAGGGATTCCGAAGGAAAATACAATTATGAGTGTATTGAGGCCATTGATACCACCCAATTCAATGAAGATATGGGAAAATTGCTGGCAGGAGAAGAGGTTCAGCTGCCTACCTACAATTTTATCACAGGAATGCGGGAGTACAACAAACCGCTGATGAAACTTTCAGAGGGAGAGATTCTTGTGATCGAAGGAATTCATGGTCTGAATGATAAATTGACGGAAGATATTCCGTCAGAAAATAAATTTAAGGTCTATATCAGTGCCTTGACCTCCTTGAACATTGACGAGCACAACCGGATCCCTACTACCGATGGCAGACTGCTGCGGCGGATCATCCGGGATGCCAGGACCAGGGGGCATGGAGCTCAGAAAACCATTTCCATGTGGAAATCTGTGAGAAATGGGGAGAGTGAAAATATTTTTCCCTTCCAGGAGAAAGCTGATGAGATGTTTAATTCTTCGCTGGTATATGAACTGGCAGCATTGAAGCAGTATGCCGAACCGCTTTTGTTCCGGGTTCCCCGGGGGAGCGAGGAGTACGCAGAGGCGCAGAGGCTGTTAAAATTTTTAGATTATTTTCTTGGGATCAATCCCGAGGAAGTTCCGCTAAATTCGATCTTGAGAGAATTTATCGGGGGCGGTATTCTGCTTGATTGAGGTTTGTACCGCTCAGTTGTAAGATGCAGAACTTATGAGCAGCACAGGTGATCGCACCTGGCTATACCGAAAGGTCCCAGGTGAGGAAAGTCCGAGCTTCACAGGGCAGGATGCCGGATAACGTCCGGTGGAGGTGACTCCCAGGCTAGTGCAACAGAAATATACCGCCTGTAACCGCCGCCATTTGACGGCAGGACAGGTAAGGTTGGAATGGTGAGGTAAGAGCTCACCGCCTTTCTGGTAACAGAAAGGGCAGATGTAAACCCCATCCGAAGCAAGACCGAACAGAGAGCGATACGGCGGCCCGTCGTGCTTTCGGGTAGGTCGCTAGAGCCTGCTGGCAACAGCAGGTCCAGATAGATGATCATCCAACGACAGAACTCGGCTTATCGTGCTGCTCATACTAATTAAAGTAAAAAACAGGAGAGAATAATGAAAGAGCGATATGAGCTTGCCTATAACAGGATCCGTGAAATTATTTCCGAAAAAAATATTCCAGAGGTTTACCGGGCGTACTGCCAGGAGACGGCTGCATTGTTAACCAGTCTGGACCAGGTGCTGGTGCTGGCTGAGGGGGACGGGCTGCAGGCGGCGTCCCTGGAACAGCTGAAAACATGGAATACACAGTTCTATGATCCTTTGAGAGATGACAATTACGAGAAATTTTATGGAAATCCCCGGTACTGCACAGAAAAATTCGGGGAGGAGCAGGGAAAGCTGATGGCTTATTTTTACAGCCGTTTCCGGGATGGCATTCTGGATGCCTACAGTGGTGACAGAGAATCCCTTCTTCTGCTGATGGAGCTGTTTTTGCAGGTATATACGGTACTCACTACCGAAGAGGACCAGCCGAGATGGCTCAAGGAGACCCTGTATTATTACGTTCACGATTATGATAAATACTATATGGAAAAAGGGATTCGCAGGCTTCTCAACCCCTCCCTGGATCGGCTGGTGCGCATTGTGACAGACAGCGATCTGTCAGATGAAAAGTATCTGTATTATTATGGTGAAAATATAACGGAAAATGAGATTGCCACAGCGCGGTATATTTCTTCTCTTCCAAAAGAAAAAATTGAGAAGATTGCTGCAACATATACTGAGGGTTACCGTCAGGGATTTGTGGCGGCGGGCATAGATCTGTCGAAGAAAAAGACGGTAAATATCCGCTACAATATTGGATTTGAGGCAGTGGTCAGAGAAGCTGTCCGGCAGTTTGCCAAGATGGGACTTACCCCGGTTATTTTCATGAGCGGCAATACAAAGCCGATGGGAGTAAGGACGACTCCGGCCAACAAGCAGTATATTTATGACCATCGTTTTGATGATGCCCTTACGCTGAACCATGCCATTGTGAAGGAAAAACTTTCCCATGCGGAAGAGGTATTTGAAACATATAAAGAACTGGCATATACTTTTGCGGGACCGGCTTTGATTGAAATATTTGGGGAAAAATTGTTTGTGCCGGAGACGAAGAGTGAGAGTCCCTCCTACACGCCAGAGCAGCAAAAGCTTTCGGTGGATTACCGCCGGGATTATATGCTGATTCAGAATCGTTATATCCGTGAGGAGGAGCAAAGCTTTACAATCATTGCTTTCCCGATTCCGGAGATCGGCGGTGATTTTGAAAAAATATTTGACGAGACCATCAAGATCAATACGCTGGATATGGAGCTGTATCGGAATGTCCATCAGGCCATTATCGATGCGCTGGATCAGGGAGAATCCGTTCATGTCACCGGCAGGGGAGAGAATGAGACAGATATCACTGTGATGCTTCATGAGCTGAAAGATCCGGAGAATGAGACGAATTTTGAGAACTGTCTGGCGGATGTGAATATTCCTGTGGGAGAGGTATTTACCTCCCCGGTACTTAAGGGAACCAATGGTGTGCTTCATGTCACAAAAGTATACCTGAACCAGCTGAGGTATGAGAACCTGCGGATGACCTTTGAAGATGGGATGATCAAGGACTACAATTGTAGCAATTACAAAGAGGATGTGGAGAACCGCAAATATATAAAAGAAAATGTCCTTCAAAACAGAGACACCCTTCCCATGGGAGAGTTTGCCATCGGCACCAATACCACGGCCTACCGCATGGGACGCCGTTTTGGGATCGAGGCAAAGCTACCGATCCTGATCGCAGAGAAGACAGGACCTCACTTTGCCGTCGGGGATACCTGTTATTCCATGAGTGAGGATATCATTCTTCATAACCCTGACGGAAAGGAAATCATTGCGAAGGAAAATGAATGCTCTGCCCTGCGCAAAACAGAGATTGAAAAGGCTTATTTTAACTGCCATACGGACATCACCATTCCCTATGACGAACTGGGTGATATCGTGGTGAACACCAGAGATGGAAAGGAGATCACCATTATCCGGGAGGGCAGGTTTGTGCTGCAGGGCACAGAAATACTAAATGATATGGAATAAGAAAGAGAGGATGAGTGAAATGGCAAAAGTAGGAATTTTAATGGGAAGTGATTCAGATCTTCCGGTGATGCAGAAGGCAGCCCAGATGTTAGAGAAGTTTGGAGTTGAATATGAGATGACGATCATTTCTGCACACCGTATGCCGGATGTGTTTGTGGATTATGCGACAAAGGCAGAAGAGAGGGGGATCCAGGTGATCATCGCCGGAGCCGGGGGAGCGGCACACCTGCCGGGCATGTGCGCTGCTTTGTTTGAACTTCCGGTCATCGGCATTCCGATCCATACCAAATCAGTAGGAGGGGTGGACAGCCTTTATTCCATCGTGCAGATGCCATCGGGTATTCCGGTAGCCACCGTTGCCATCGACGGTGCGGCAAATGCGGGTATTCTGGCGGCAAAGATTCTATCCGTATCAGATATGGAGCTGCGTAAGAAGCTGAAGGAGTACAAGGTGGAGATGAAGGATGGCGTGACTGCCAAGGCGGAGAAGCTGGATCAGCTGGGATATGCGGAGTATATTAAACAGATGTAAAGGAAAGTGATGATATTGTAGTAATTATAAGTAAGTATTATTGAAAAAAATATTCATATTGACAACTAAAATATATACTGCTAAAATAAATTACACAAAATAAAGGAAAGATAAGCCCATGATTAAACTTCTAATTACCATGAACAAAATGAACCAGCAACAGCAGTCTATTGTCAAAAAAGACAACGGGCTTTTTGGACTGTGTTCATAACAAGTGGCTTATCCTAGCTAATCTGAACCAAACGGTCGAAAGCTCGATATGAGTTTTTGGCCGCTTTTATTTTATCATATTTTAGGAATATAACTTCTCGGAATCTCAATGAATGTGATTCTAACTGAAAATTGACAACT
>CAJUFM010000077.1 GCA_910585745.1 uncultured Eubacterium sp.
AGACTACCATCACGGTAAAAGACACCTGGAAACAGAAAGGCAAGAAGAAAACCAAAAAACTTGGTACGGTTAAGGTAACTGTAAAGAAGAAAACACCGGTTAAGACAAAGACACCAGCGGTAACACCGCCGGCTGTAGTACCTGGACCAAGCCAGGCACCGGCAGTGACTCCACCGAGCGGTGGCGGAAATCAGCCAGGTGTTTCAGCACCACCAGAAAATTCGACTGTACCGACACCAAAAGCATCGAAGAAACCAGCAGCGTCGAAACCGCCGACCCCGACCCCGACAGCAGCACCTCCATCAGCAGCAGAGCAGACACCGGGCGTATACAAGCCGGCTAAAATGGATGAGGTAGAGAGTGTAGATGGTGTTACATATGATCCTGCGACAGGTTCTATCTCCGTAAAGGATGTAGAGCAGTTCTGTATTCCACTGGGATATACAGTTCAGAACGGTCATGCTCTCTGGGTGAAGATCAAAGGAAGAATGAATGGTGAGAACGGATTCAGAAGCTGGATGGTTGATAATATGGAAAGCAAGACCACGCTTTCTAATCAGTGGGAAGCTAAGGACGAAGAGGGCTTCGCAGCACCGGGTGACTTTGATTACACATTCCAGCTGGTGTCCGAATCAGATGAGGTAACCTGTATTCTGATCAAAGGACCAGTTTGGGGAACAAATATTGATGATCTTACCATCGATTCCATCGAGATCTCCTATCCATTAGGTGGGGACGAAGAGGAACCAGGACCGGGACCAGGGGAGCCCACTGAGCCGACGGTTGATATGGATCTTGATAAGCATTCGATTGCAGCAGAAAGCACCACAACAGCAGAAGTTTCTGTAAGTGCAGGTCAAGTGACAGATGTAAAATGGTCTGTAGAAGACCCTGCCGTTGCTACAGTTGCGAAAGACGAAGATGATGCTAAGAAAGCTACAATCACTGGTGTGGCAGCGGGTGAGACAGATGTCACTGCCGAGGTAAAGGTGACTGTGGAGGGTAAGGAATTTACTGTTACGGCAAAGCAGGCTCTTAAAGTTGTAGCAAAAGATGTGTTGGTAGTAAATGCTTCTATCGAGAGTGCTCCATCAGAGGTGATTGTTGGTAATTCTGCAGAACTGAAAGTGACTGTGGATACGGGTACCATCGAGAGTGTTGTATGGCAGGTTGAAGACGAAGCAGCAACCATCGAGACCGATTCTGTAGAAGTTGCGAAGGCTGTTCTCAAAGCTGTGAAAGTTGGAAAGGTAACTGTCTCTGCTACTGTAACAGTTAAGAAGGATGGTAAGACAGCAACTGATACAGTGAAAGTGGAGATTGATATAATCAAGGATCCAACAGACATTATTGAGCTCGATATTACGAAGAATATAGAAATACCTAGTTGGCTTACAAAAAAGCCACAAACTACAATACAAGAAGATGGTTCAGTAAAGATCTATTGGCCTGAAGAGGCAGATGATTATGGAGCTGTTGCTTGGAATTTGGGCGGTATGGATCTTACAGGTTACTGGTGTGTCATTGAATCTAATGGAGCGATAACGGTTGAAATTAGTGATGCGAAGCGACAAGTCACACAGCCTTGGGGCAGCGCGCCGCTGGCATTGGTTCCTCCTGCGTATGGTGCACCGTTGCCTTATAAGATTCAATTTGTTTCAGATAATTTGACAGACCAGGCAAAAGAAATGGAGGCTGACTTTAAGCAGGTTGGGAAAATATCTCTGGCTAAAGGAGCAAACAAGGATAAAGATGGTAACCCATCTGATAATAAGGAAAAGACTCTTATAGTAAAATCTATCAAGTTCTACAAGTATGCGGAAGATATTCCGGAAGGATTGTTTCCGAACAGTTAAATAACGAATCAACACTCTTTATAAGTGTTTAACAAAAAACAGGTGCAACAGTCATTGCACCTGTTTTTTGCTGACCAAAATCCTTCAGAAAGATCCCTCCACTACTGGAATAAGGATTAGCTCCACCTGTTTTTTAGTACTCCGCAACTTACAGCCATTCCCTGATTCTTAGGACCTCCTTATATCTGGTGAAAATTACCTGCTTTGTAAAAGTTGGATGTTAAATGATACAAAAAAATATTGACATTTGAGAAAGATTGGTCCATAATGGTGTGTGTTTCTAAATCAAAATTATAAGGAGGATTCAGGCGAATGAAATTAAGAAAAGCCATGGCAGTAGCTCTGGCTGGTGCTCTTGTTTTGACAACAATAGCGACAGGAACTACCAGTGAAGCTGCCAAAAAGACGAAACTGAAGACGAAAAAAGTTTCCATCTTTGTCAAAGGAAAAAAGAAGATTTCCATTACTGGTAAAAAGGCAAAACATAAATACACCTTTACATCCAAGAAGAAAAAGATTGCCAAAGTATCCAAGAAAGGTGTGATCACCGGAGTAAAAGCCGGAAAGACTACCATCACGGTAAAAGATACCTGGAAACAGAAGGGCAAGAAAAAGACGAAGAAACTGGGAACCGTTAAAGTAACTGTTAAGGCAAAGACGCCAGTGGTAAAACCGACACAGAAGCCAGTGGTAACACCACCGGTACAGGCACCAGTGGTAACACCGGCGCAGACACCAGTGGTAACACCACCAGCTCAGACACCAGATGGCGGATCACAGACGCCGGTACCATCGGTCAAGCCATCGGCTAAGCCGTCGATCAAGCCATCGACTAAACCGTCGACAGCGCCTACAGAAAAACCGATTCCGACACCGGATGTTGAGATGAGTCTTGAAAAGAATCAGCTCAAGCCGGAGGATACAACCACAGCTACAGTATCAGTAAGTGCTGGTGAGGTGAACGAGGTAACATGGTCAGTGGAAAAAGCGGATGTTGCTTCCGCAGTGAAGGATGCACAGGATGCTAAAAAGGCTGTGATCACAGGTAAAGCGGCAGGTGAGACGAAGATCACTGCTACGGTGAAAGTGACGGTAGAGGAAAAAGAATTTACTTTAAAGGCAGAGAGCAGCATCAAAGTTGCAGCAGTTGTGGTAAACCCGGTCATTGAGTCAGATTCCGTAGAGGTAAATATTGGCGAGAAGATAGATCTGGCAGTTAAAGTAGATGTAGAGACCAGTATGATCGAGAGCATTGTGTGGGATGTGGAGGGCGATATTGCCACCGTTGAGACCGATGCGGTAGATATCACAAAGGTTACTCTTACAGGAGTTACAAGAGGTAAGGGAAAGGTTACCGTTACTGTTACTGTAAAACAGGGTGACGAGACTGCTACTAACACTGCTACAGTAAATCTTGAGGTTATTCAGCCGATCATTGAGGTGGACCTTTCCAAAGGTGTATCTACACCTTCCTGGTTCTCTGGAGTATCCGGTGAAGCTCAGAAGGATGGTTCTTATAAAATAACCTGGGCAGCGGACGCAGATAAATATGGATCTGCGAAGTTTAACTTTGACGACGGTATGGATCTGACAGGATACTATTGTGTGATCGATGCGGAGGGATGTATCTCAACCGTGGAGATTCATGATAAGGAAAAACACGAGACAATATATAACAATCCTTATTCTGTCACAAAGATCCAGTATGGCAAGACATTCCCATTTGTACTCCAGCTGTCACCGGATAATCTGAATACTGCTGAAGTTTCAGAAGGCGGAACGGCTGATTACACCAATGTTGGTGGAGTACAGTTTGCCAAAGGAGAAGAGACGGAAGAATTAGTTCTTACTGTGAAATCTATCAAATTTTATAAATATGAGAAAGATATTCCTGCAAACATGCTTCCTGCTCCTGCAAAATAAGAATATTGAATAAATGATTTAAAAATGAGCACAGCCGTGGCTGTGTTCATTTTTTGTGCGCCTTGCGGTGTATATCCCTGGTCTGGCCAACATCGGAAAGAGTTGTATTAAAATGGATGTTAAATGATACAAAAAGATATTGACTTTTCAGTGAGAATGGTCCATAATGAGGTAAGTTCCTATAACAATATTTTTTTAAGGAGGGTTCAGGCTAATGAGGATAAGAAAAGCCATGGCGGTAGCACTGGCTGGTGCTCTTGTTTTGACAACAATAGCAACAGGAACTACCAGTGAAGCTGCCAAAAAGACGAAACTAAAAACAAAAAAAGTTTCCATTTTCGTCAAGGGGAAAAAGAAGATTTCCATCACGGGTAAAAAGGCAAAACATAAATACACCTTTACATCCAAGAAGAAAAAGATTGCCAAGGTATCCAAGAAGGGTGTGATCACCGGAGTAAAAGCCGGAAAGACTACCATCACGGTAAAAGACACCTGGAAACAGAAGGGCAAGAAAAAGACGAAGAAGCTGGGAACTGTTAAAGTAACTGTTAAGGCAAAGACACCATTAGTAAAACCGACACAGAAGCCAGTAGTAACACCACCGGTACAGGCATCAGTGGCACCACCAGCGCAGACGGCAGTGGTAACCCCACCAGTGCAGACACCAGATGGCGGATCACAGACACCAGTGCCATCGACGGAACCATCGACGAAACCATCGGCGAAGCCATCGACGAAGCCATCTGCGAAGCCATCGACACCACCGGCAGCGACAGTGACTCCAAAAGCTCCAAAGGCAGAGCTTACACTTGAGAAAGACAATATTAATGCAGGAAAAACAACGACTGCAGAGATATCTGTGAACAAAGGGACAGTGACAGATGTGACCTGGAAGACTGCGGACGATAAGATCGCTACAGTACTGAAGGACAGTACTGATCCTAAAAAGGCAGTGATCACCGGAGTGAAAGAAGGTCAGACTAAGGTTATTGCAGAAGCAAAGGTGAAGGTAGAGGAGATAACCTTTACTGTGAAGGTGGAAAGTGGAGACATTAAGGTAGCGGCCAGCGATGCTCTGGTTGTAAATGCCACAGTAGAGAGTGCGCCGACAGAGATGACAGTTGGCGACGAGCTTCCACTGGTTGTAACGGTAGACACAGGTGCGATTGAAAACATTGTCTGGACGCTGGAGGGCGATGCGGCGGTTGTGGCAGAGAACGAGACGGGTGATGTGCTCAAAGCTGTAAAGGCTGGAGAGGTGACTGTCAAGGCGGTAGTAACTGTTAAACAGGGTGATAAAACAGCTACAGATACGGTGGAGTTCACGGTCTATGTAATGGAAGAATACAATATACATGACGAAGTGAATTTCTGGTCACAGTATGCCACAATAGAAAAGAATGATGATGGTACGGTAACATATACCAAACTACAGGGAGATCAGGATTGGCAAGCTGGTGAATTTGGTTTTGTCGTTCCTAGGGAAATGGTTGGTAAGTTTACAAAAGTGATCATAAAGTATAAAGATGCAACTCTGAATCCACCAGAAAGCGAAAAAGGCTGTGGCTACGTTATCCATTATGACGATGAGACACAGGTATCCTGGATATCAGGTGAAGATCATTGGGATGATTCACTCAGGATTTATGGAGATGGTGAGATTGTGCTGGAGAATAAGGATCCAGACAGAGCCCTTTCTACGGTACGAATTTATGATGGCGTTTTGAATGGTAAGATGACGATCGAGTCAGTAACATTCCAGATGTAATAAACGTCCTCTTAGTGAAGGCAGTGGTTTTTGGACCACTGCCTTTTTTAGTAGAGAGCATTGTACCGCCCAGCGCAATCAATGTAAAATAGTTCTTGACATGGGAGAATCCGTAGTATATGATATATGTAGTTTTAAAAACTACATGAAGTGAATTTGATTACAAGGAAAGGAAGTAAGTGTTATGGGATGCGAAGAAGGTAAAAAGTTTGGGCTGGTGGGTATCGCGGATCGATATATTCAGACTACACTGGATGAAGACGGGGTTTTGGACTCGATTACCTATATGAATGATGAAAATTTTAACTTTGCCTATGATGTAGTAGATGTCATGGCAAAAAAATGTCCCGATAAACTTGCTATGCTTCATGTATCCAGAGAGGGGCGCGAACGCTATTTTACCTTTCGAGATATGGCAAAGTATTCTAACAAGGCGGCGAATTATTTCAGTTATCTGGGAATTAAGAAGGGCGATAAGGTTATGCTTGTGCTCAAACGTCATTTCCAGTTCTGGTTTTCCCTGCTTGCCCTGCATAAGATTGGGGCAGTGGCGATTCCTGCCACCAATCTTCTCACAAAAAAAGATTTTGAATATCGTTTTAAAGCAGGGGAAGTAGATGCAGTGATCTGTACCGCGGATGGTGATGTCTCCAGGGAAGTGGATAAGGCGGCGTGGGGCAATTCCCGGCTGAAGACGAAGATCATGGTGGGTGGCGCCAGAGAGTCATGGCATTGCTTTAATAAAGATATCCGCTACTTTTCTGCGAATTTTGCCAGACCGGAAGAGGCACCGGGCGGTGACGACACGATGCTGATGTTTTTTACTTCGGGAACGACTTCTTATCCGAAGATAACAGCACACAATTATAAATATCCTCTGGGGCACTACATTACAGCGAAATATTGGCATCAGGTGGATCCTGACGGAATCCATTTTGCCATATCGGATACGGGCTGGGGGAAGGCGCTCTGGGGAAAGATCTATGGACAGTGGCTTTGTGAAGCACCTATATTTACTTATGATTTCGATGATTTTGATGCCAAAGAAATATTGCAGATGATTGAAAAGCACAGGATCACGACTTTTTGTGCACCACCTACGGTCTACCGGGTGATGGTGCATCTGAAACTGGAAAATTACGATCTGTCTTCCCTGCAGAATGTGACCACAGCGGGGGAGGCACTGAATCCGAAGATTTATGAAAAGTTTAAGGAGAAGACCGGTTTTGACATTATGGAGGGTTTTGGGCAGACGGAGACGACGATGCTCATCGGAAATATCCAGGGGATGACACCGAGACCGGGATCCATGGGCAGACCCAGTCCCCTTTATGACATCTCTGTGATGCTTCCTGATGGAACCGTGGCGGATCCTGGTGAGGAGGGAGAGATCGTTGTAAAGACCTCTGATAATATTCCCAACGGATTGTTTAAGGGGTATTATGGTGATGAGGAAAAGACAGACCAGGTATGGTATGACGGTTATTATCACACCGGGGATACCGCCTATATGGACGAAGATGGATATCTCTGGTATGTGGGCCGGGTAGATGATGTGATCAAGTCCGCCGGTTACCGCATTGGACCCTTTGAGATTGAAAATGAGATCATGAAGCTTCCTTATGTGCTGGAATGTGCTGTGACTTCTGTACCAGACCGGCTGCGGGGGCAGGCGATCAAAGCTACTATCGTGCTGGCTGACGGCAGTGACGGTGACGAACATATGAAAAATGATATTGTCAAATATCTGAAAAGTAATATAGCTTCCTACAAGTGGCCGAAGATTGTTGATTTTGCCAAAGAGCTTCCCAAAACTATCAGTGGCAAGGTGAGAAGGGCGGAGATCAAAAAAAGCGACTGGTCCGGGGATGGTGCAGCGGAGAGTGCTGGTGCCAGGGAGGACGTGGAAGAAGCGGCAGTACAGGAAGAGAAGGAAGAGTAAAAGGAATATTTCTTGACGAAGCAGGACTATTATGATAGCATAAAATAAACTATCATGATAGTCCTTTAAGCTGGGCTGAGTTTTAGAAGGAGGGAGTTGCGATGGCAGATTCATGTTATAAGCTGTTTGATTCAGAAAAAAAGGTGATGGAGGTTCTGTGGGAGCATGGGACGATGATTGCAGGTGATATTGTAAAAATATTGAAAGAAACGATAGGATGGAACCGCAATACTACCTATACGGTGATCAAGAAATGTATTGCCAAGGGAGCTGTCGAGAGGACAGAACCCCATTTTACATGTACTCCCCTGATCACCAGGGAGCAGGTTCAGGATTATGAGACCAACGAACTGGTGGACAAGATGTTTGATGGCTCCAGGGAAAAGTTTTTTGCTGCTTTTCTAAATGGCAGTAAGTTGTCAGAGGAAGAGGTAAAGAGTTTGAGGGATATGGTGGACAAGTTAAAGTAGATACATAGGACCAGAAAAAATGTTCTGGCAAGTCAGGTGGAGCAGCATGAAAATAATCTTAGAATACAATCTTTTATATATCAGTATTATTTCGACGGTTCTTATTTTTCTTCTGGTGGCGGCAAGATTCCTGCTGGGGCGCAGGATTCACCGGATGTTTTTTTCTATGGCATGGATGATCGTACTGGTCAGGCTTCTTCTGCCTCTGTGCGTCACGATTCCAGCGGGATGGCCGGAGGTCCTGGAGAGAGTCTGGGGATGGGTCCGCGTCATTCCGATGCGCCGGTATTTACTGATCTGGGCGGCGGGGGCAGTGGTGACCATCACTTTTTTTGTGGTGCGGTATGTGATGTGGGGAAGGATTCTCAGAGAGGCACTGCCCATCCAGAAAGTGCCGGATATCGACGAAGAAATGTTTACTTTCATGGGGATCCGGGTCTATGTTTCTGACCGGATCGTTTCCCCGGTAACCTATGGGATCTTTCAGCAGAAAGTTCTCCTTCCCAAATATTACATGGAGCTGACGAGGGAACAGCTGAAGTTTATTCTGATCCACGAGAAGGTGCATATCGATGGACATGATAATCTGAATAAATTTCTTGTCATACTGGCAGTGTGCCTCCATTGGTTTAATCCCTTTGCGTGGCTGATGTATGTGTGCTATAACCGGGATCTGGAGCTGGCATGCGATGAAAAGGTGATCCGCCAGGTGGGGGAGGACAGCCGGAAGGATTATGCGGGTGTTCTTATCAGTCTGGCACAGGGCTGTCCTGCTGTGAGACCGGTATACAGTGGGTTTGCCCAGAATGCGGTAAAAGAGCGTATCATTATGATCATGAGTTACCGCAGGGCAAGGAGCTGGAATTATATTTTGTGTGGAGTGCTGGCTCTTTTTTCCATGGTAGTATTTGCTGTGCCGGTGAAAACAGAGGAAAAAGTGGAGCCCGCTAAGCATAGCAAACAGCCCATATCTGTTCCGGAAGAGGCGGAAGAGAAGACTTTAGAGGCGGTGGAAGTGACCAAAGTCATAGAGGAAGATGCCATCGGCACAAAGGCGGATGTTGTGGTGAAGACCAAAGAAAATGTTCCGCTCCGCATCAAGATTCTGTTCCGCAAAGAGCTCGCTGTGACCAATGGAAGTTTTATTTCCTTTCAGGTAAAAGGTAAAGAGTGGGAAGCAGGGATTGATGATGAATACGATGGGACAGTGACGATTCCCGAGGCAGTCCGCTATAAGGGAAAGATTTATCCTGTGACGGGGATTGGAAACTACACATTTTATCAGTGCAGGAAGCTTCGCAAGGTGCTAATCCCGGACACTGTTGTGGAGATCAAGGAAAAGGCATTTCAATCCTGTGAGTCTCTGAAAACGCTGCGTATGCCGGAGAATCTTGAACTGGTGGAGGCAAATCCTTTTGTGGGCTGCCGTTCCCTGGAGAGTTTTCAGGCCCCTGAGGGCGCCGGGATGAAGGGACAGTACCAGGTGAAAGAAGGGGTGCTCTATACGGATTATGGAAGGTTTTTAAAAGTTTTTCCCCAGGGGAAGAAGAAGAAAAAGTTTGTTATCCAGGAGGGCGTGAGCCAGATTGCTGTCTGTGGATTTTACGGCGCACAGGTGGAGGAAGTCCACCTGCCGGAATCTATGCTGAGGGTGAAGAGCTGTGCCTTTCAGAACTGCCGAAACCTAAGAGTGATACGTGCACACCAGGATACTGTATTTTCCGGGGATTCCCTGGCGGGGGCATGGAGGGCGCGGATCCAGCGTTATGAATAGCCAGATGGTCCATTGAGATAACTCTTGACAGTTGCAAAGCAGGAGA
The DNA here is from genome assembly GCA_910585745.1 of uncultured Eubacterium sp. Classification (GTDB taxonomy): domain Bacteria; phylum Bacillota; class Clostridia; order Lachnospirales; family Lachnospiraceae; genus Eubacterium_F. The sequence continues at coordinate 9,780 of CAJUFM010000077.1, forward strand.
GTAAACTTAAATCAGTGATGATTTGGGCAGCGGCTCAAAAATAAATGGCAAAGGAAGTACGATACAATGGAAAAGAAGAATATTGACTGGGCAAATCTAGGATTCTCTTATCAGCAGACAGACAAGAGATATGTTGCGAATTATAAAGAAGGTGCGTGGGATGAAGGCGGCATGATCGAAGATTCCATGATCACTATGAGTGAGTGTGCCTGTGTGCTTCAGTATGCCCAGACTTGTTTTGAGGGATTGAAAGCTTATACGGCAAAGGATGGACATATCGTATGCTTCCGCCCGGATCTGAATGCAGAACGTATGGCAAATACGGCAAAGCGTCTTGAGATGCCCGTATTTCCGGAAGATAGATTTGTGGACGCTGTTGTGGAGACTGTCCGGGCAAATGAGAACTATGTGCCTCCTTATGGTTCCGGGGCAACTTTGTACATCAGGCCTTATATGTTTGGTATCGGTCCGGTGATCGGTGTGGCGCCGGCGACAGAATATCAGTTCCGTGTATTCTGTACACCAGTGGGACCATATTTTAAGGGCGGCGCGAAACCCATCACGATCCGTGTCAGTGATTTTGACCGGGCGGCGCCAAATGGTACAGGACATATCAAGGCAGGACTCAACTATGCCATGAGCCTTCACGCCATCGTAGATGCCCATGAGAAGGGTTTTTCTGAAAATATGTATCTGGATCCAAAGACGAGGACAAAGGTTGAGGAGACTGGAGGAGCAAACTTCATCTTTGTGACGAAGGATGGAAAGGTTGTAACCCCAAAATCAAGCAGCATTCTTCCTTCCATCACAAGACGTTCTCTTGTGGCTATCGCCAGAGATCATCTGGGTATGGAAGTGGAGGAGAGAGAAGTATATCTGGATGAGGTAAAAGATTTTGCGGAGTGCGGGCTGTGTGGGACAGCGGCAGTGATCTCGCCGGTAGGAAAGATCGTAGACCACAGCAAAGAGATCTGTTTCCCCAGCGGTATGGAAGAGATGGGTGAAGTTACGAAAAAACTATATGATACATTGACCGGCATGCAGATGGGGACCATTGAGGCGCCGGAGGGGTGGATCAAGGTAATCAAATAAACGCATAAGCACGAACGCAGACTTTTAAAGAATCAGATGCCTGTTTTCAGACTAAGTGCATTCTGAAAAAGTCTATGTGAGTGTCTTTGCGTAAAAAAATCAAGAAAGTATATGTTTTGGAAAAGGCTGACATATACTTTCTTTTTCTTTTATGTTATACTGTTTTAAAAAGAGGTGACGTTTATTATGAAAACAATAACCAGTTTTACTGTAGATCATCTGAAACTTCTCCCTGGTGTATATGTATCCAGAAAGGACAGCACAGGGACGGATATCGTGACAACCTTTGACCTGCGTATGACCAGGCCGAATTTTGAACCGGTCATGAATACGGCAGAGATACATGCCATCGAACATCTGGGTGCGACATTTTTGCGGAATCATTCCCAGATGGGAGAAAAGGTCGTGTACTTTGGTCCGATGGGGTGCCGCACCGGCTTTTATCTGATTCTGGCGGGGGATTATGAATCGGTGGATATCCTGCCGCTCCTAAAGGAGATGTTTGCTTTTATCCGGGATTATGAAGGAAAGATCCCAGGAGCTTCACCGGAAGAATGCGGAAATTATCTGGATCTGAACCTGCCGATGGCAAAGTATGTGGCAGAGCGCTATTTATCCGGTGTATTGGAAGGCATAACGGAGGAACAGCTTGTGTATTAGTTCATGATATTTAGTTTGACGGCGCCGTAGAACCAGTTACTTAATATTTATTGTACAGTCATGATTCCGGATCCCCTGCATATCTATAATAAAAAGGATACAATGCGGGAGCCGGGGGAAGGATGTTCAACTGGGAAGGGCGGATTTTGGACAACAAGAGCATAATGGCAGTAAAAGCAGCGCTTCCTTTTCTGGATATCCCCGTGGGAGAGGTTATCGATCTGGAAGGGCTGCTTCGGGCGGTTCGCTGTTTCTGCAGACAGCAGGAGCAGCGGATGATTGACATGTTGCTGCAGTTTTTTATGATGAAGCGGATGATGTCGATGATGACGCTGTTTCAGGAGGCGCAGAATTCGGACCGGGGCATGGAGGGGATCATTGATCTTCTGAAAAGTCAGGTGCCGAAGGAGCAGCAGGATATGTTTGATATGATGTCCATGATGATGTCTATGCAGGATCTGGGAGCCGGTATGACAGGAGAGCCCGGCATGACAGAAGAGTCAGGCGGGCAGCCGGAAGCAGCCGGTGACAGCGATATGGATGCTATATTCCCTGATCCTGTTCCAGAACCCCAGGCGGATATGCAGAGCGCCGATATTGATGCGGCGGAGGAAGAACCTCTTCCTGAGATCTGGCAGCGCATTGCAGAAAATATCGACAAGGGGACAGAATATGACAGATCAGAAGGATATATTCAGGAACATGCACCCGGTAAAGGCACAGATCATCCGGGAACTGGAGCAGAAGACGAAAGGCAGGGAAATGAAGAATTCCGCGCCGCTTATCATGGAGGCGATGCAGAAGTTAAAAGCCCACAATCTTTCTTTTTCCCAGGAGGAGGTAACAGTGCTTCTGGGGATTCTCACGAAGGATATGAGCGAAGAAGAAAAGCAGAGGGTGGAAATGATGAAACAGGTTATTAAAAATAAAGGAAAACGATAATCATGGGGATGGGGGCAAAAGTTTTTTGTCCCCACATCTGCCATTGAGATGAAAAACAAAGATTATTATGGGAGGTATAGTGGAAAATGCACAAGAGAAGAGGAATAGCGGCTGCGATGCTGGGAGTGATGCTGACCGTATCGGTGCTGCCAGCAGATGTTGATCTGGCAGCGGCAGTTACACCAAAGCTGAGCAAGAAAAGTGTCACAGTCAAAAAGGGAAAGTCTGTCACTGTTACGTTAAAGAAAAGTAAAGCAACGAAGAAGATCAAATGGAAGATTGCCAATAAAAAAGTGGCAACGGTAAAGGCTAAGAAAAAAGGAAAGGCGGTTGTCCGTGGCAAAAAGGCGGGGAAGACGAAACTGAACTGCCAGTTTGTGCTCCGGGGAAAGAAGAAAAAACTTTTCTGTAAGGTCATCGTTAAGCTGGATCAGAATTTCAAAGATCCCGCAACCATCGCGGATAAAACGCCGTCGGTGACGGTGCCTTCTGCAGCACCAGTACCTTCTGCACCGGTGCCGTCCAGCGTACCAGATCAGACGAAAGTTCCAGACACCACCAATCTGCCGATTACAGATCTTCCGCAAGCTTCAAGTCCTTCTGCTACTGCGGAACCAACAGTGGAGCCGACGCTTTCACCTACAGATCCACCAGAATCGCCCAGTCCGATACCGACATCTGCGCCGACAGCGCCGACCCAAAAGCCGTCAGAACCGACGCCGACGGCGACAGCGGAGCCGCCGACTGCGCCGACCCAAAGGCCGTCAGAACCAACGCCGACGGCGACCGCGATACCGACATCTGCGCCGACAGGGAC
>CAJUFM010000078.1 GCA_910585745.1 uncultured Eubacterium sp.
AACAATCTTCCAGCTTCCATCCTCATTCTGTCCCAGATGATACATACCACTTGGTTTCTCCCCGAAACTTTCACTGCGGGTATATTCATCACGTGGAACCGGTATTTTATCCGCCACCTCTGGATCTTTCTGCGCCTTATTTGTTTTCCCTGCCTTTTCCGTCTGGTCAAGGGACTGTTCTGCTTTCAGCCGCTCTGCATAACTGGTTTGGGAATCATTGTAGTTTCCACTCACTTTCATTGACATAAGCCTGCCTCCTTGAATTCATATGATAGGGCGTATTCACACAAAATATTCTGCCCTTCAATATTTTCTTCGGCTGTCTGCCTCGTCAGATGAATCCGTTTGCTGTGAGCTGCTTTCTAAATGTTGTGGAATGATCAGCAGTACACTGAGTATAAATGCGGATTCCCGTGTCTTTATACTCATGGCTCCATGATACTTTTCTGCCACTGCTTTTATATTGGACAACCCCGTCCCCCTTTGGGATGGATTCTCTCCTTGAAAGCTGTTTTCAACCTCCAATAAGATAAAATCTCCCTGTATGCGATCCGTCACCCGGATATACCTTTCTTCTCCATGAGCCATACGCTGGCAGGCATGGATAGCATTGTCCAGGGCATTTGACAGGATCACACAGAAGTCAATATCACGCACCGGACAAGGATAGGGAAGAACCAGGGAACAGTGGACATCAATCCCTAAAGCGCCTGCAATTCCCAGTTTATTTCCCACCAGCATATCCACTACCGGATTATTCGTGCTGCATGAAAATGACAATTCCACTGTCATGCTCTCCAAATCTCCTATATAACCCAGCGCCTGTTCTGATCTTCCTTTTTGTAAAAGCTCCTTAACCACAGAAATATGATTCTTTATATCGTGGCGAAAGGACTTTGTTTTTTCATACCGGGCCTTTACTTCTTCTACATACTGGTTCAGCGAATGTTCCTGCTGTTCCAGCAGGGATAATTCTGTACTTAGATGAAAATTCTCCAACAATTTCTTATAGGCAAACATAATACAGAACAGGCTTACCATTCCAAGGAACTGTATAATAAACAGCTGAATATGATTTTTATACCATGCAGCTCCATTTCCATCTGAAATATTTACATTCCCATAGATTACAGAACTAATATACTGCTCCATAAAAAAAATCATGACAATAGGTATTAAGACTGGAAGTACATATTTCTTTTTTGTGGTTTCATAAACGGAGAAATAGCGCAGCACAATGTAATTACAGAAAACTGCCAGAAAGCAGGAGGCCAAATTCCCAGATACCATAAATACAATACCCGACCACTTTTGATCAAAAGAGAACATCCAGGGATATAAAATAGTCAGAAGAGAATTTATCATTCCGTAACTCAACTGCATGATCTCAGCTGTCAGTGCCGCATATAATATGACGGATTCCCGGTCCCCGTGGCATATAAAAATCCCACCAGTGACCAGCAGTGAAACATATACCACAAACTCAATAATACTTCCGGAGGGAATCATACTGGTAATGGCGAATCCAGCGGCTGCAAACAGGATAAAATGCAGGCATTTTACTTTCTTTTTCAAAAACCGGACTAGAAAATAAACCCCCAAAAGGATCTGAATGTTTCCCATCACATATATATTAAAAAAATCCAAATAATACGACATCCCACATCCTCCTGACTGACAATTCTCCCAGGCATTACAAAACCATTATATTAGTTGTTCCCTTCGCATTTCATATATTGCAGGATCACATTAGAAAAATCTTTGTTCCGCAGGCGTGACACAGGTATCTCCCTGCCATTTTCCATGTATGCAGTTCCATTTTTATAACCCTTCAGATACTTCAAATGAATCAGGTAACTCCTATGACAGCGAAAAAAACCATAGTTCAGCTTTTTTTCCAGATTTTCGATCCGGTCATAATAATCAACCACCTCGGAGGACACCAAATGCAGATAGATCTTTCTGTCAATGATCTCACAAAAAACAATATCCCCGATAGGAATAATACGGCTCTCATATCCCTTTTGAACAAGTAAATTTTCCTCACTGGCATTTTTCATGGAACCCAGAAGCCGCTCCATCATTTTTTCAAAATATTGTTCTTCGATCGGCTTTATCAGATAATCATAGGGTTGTACCTCAAAGGACTGAAATACCATTTCCTTCAAAACCGTTATAAAGATCAGAATCCCTTTAAACCTGCGGTGGCGCAGCTTCCTTGCTGTCTCCATGCCGTCGATCCCTTTCATCTGAATATCCAAAAATAAAATATCTATTTGCTTGTCAAATCTTAATAATTCTTCTCCACTAGAAAACTGCAAGATGATAATCTCTATATTTCTTTGGCGGAAAAAGTCAGAAACCATCGCTCGAATCGTATCCGACATATGTCGTTCATCGTCACAGATCCCAATGCGAATCACATGATCACCTCCTGGAACATAATATTTTACCACTTTCTTTCCGCCAATACAATAAACAGGCTATGAAATGACGTTTCATGGTTGTGAAATGCAGCCTGAGCGAAAAAATCCCCACAGAAAGTTTTCTCTCTGTGAGGATGCCACGTATAATTTTGATCTTTCTTCTATTTGTTAATATTCTGTCAATTGTTTGTCTTATCAATACATAAAGAAAAGTCCCATAAACAATAGGTTTACAGGACTTCTCCGTATACTTTTATGTTAATATCTGCAATTAAACAACACCCTGGGCGGTCATTGCCTCTGCCACTTTCTCAAAACCAGCAATGTTTGCTCCTGCCACATAGTTTTTCTCAAAACCATATTTCTTGGAAGCATCATCGCAGGCATGGAAAATGTTTACCATGATATCTTTTAATTTACTGTCAACTTCTTCAAAAGTCCAGCTCAGTCTCTCACTGTTCTGGGACATCTCCAGAGCGGATGTAGCCACACCACCAGCATTAGAAGCCTTACCAGGAGCAAACAGCACGCCATTTGCCTGCAGGTATTCGGTTGCCTCAATAGAGGTAGGCATATTTGCGCCCTCTGCCACTGCCAGTACTCCGTTTGCTACCAGCGCTTTGGCATCATCGATCAAAAGCTCATTCTGGGTTGCACAAGGAAGGGCAATATCAACCTTTACAGACCATACGCCTTTTCCTTCATGATACTGAGCGGAAGATCTCTTCTCTGCATACTCCGTCAGTCTTGCACGATTTACTTCTTTTACTTCTTTCAGAAGTGCAACATCAATTCCTTCTGGATCGTATACCCAGCCGGTAGAATCGGAAACCGTAACAACTTTAGCTCCCAACTGCTGTGCTTTCTGGGTTGCATAGATGGCAACATTTCCTGAACCGCTGACTGCAATGGTCTTTCCAGCAATATCAATGCCGTTGCATTTGAGCATTTCTTCCGTATAGTACAGAAGACCATATCCGGTTGCCTCTGTTCTGGCCAGAGAACCGCCAAAAGTAAGCCCTTTTCCCGTCAGGACACCTTCATAACAGTTACGGATCCTCTTGTACTGTCCGTACATGAAACCAATCTCTCTTGCTCCTACACCGATATCTCCGGCAGGTACATCGGTGTCTGCACCGATGTGTCTCTGCAGCTCTGTCATAAAGCTCTGGCAGAATGCCATAACTTCTCTATCGGATTTTCCCTTGGGATCAAAATCACATCCACCTTTTCCTCCGCCAATCGGAAGACCTGTGAGGGAATTTTTGAAAATCTGCTCGAATCCAAGAAATTTGATGATTCCAAGATTTACAGAAGGATGGAAACGAAGACCACCTTTGTATGGTCCAATGGCACTGTTAAACTGTACACGATAACCAGTATTTACCTGAACATTACCCTTGTCATCTACCCATGGCACCCGGAACTTGATCTGTCTTTCCGGATTGGTAAGACGCTCTAACAATGCATCTTTACGAAACTTTTCTTCATTCTTTTCCACAACAGGACGAAGAGATTCAAGAACCTCTTTGGCTGCCTGATGGAACTCCGGCTCGGCTGGATTTTTTTCGATCAGCTGAGCCAATACCTCATCTACATATGACATGTGTCATTCCTCCTTATAATAATATCAAAAATATTATATAATAATTTTTTCATAGATACAAGATTTTTTTATGTATGTCCCGTCAGATTTTTTATGACTGGGGAATTATTACATATGAAGAAAAAATGCTCCCGCAAAGCCCCATGGCCTCACGAAAGCATTTTTTCTTCTATTTGAAACTTACATTTCCTAGTTTAGTCACAATATCCGATCGCAAATATAGTAAAAGGTTTCTTTTCATCTCCGTCTTTCATACGGATCTCCAGTTCATGTTCCTTTACTTCATCTTCCTGGAGTGCACGAAGCAGACCGGCATTATTCCAGCCACTGCCCCCCATGGTCCCGACCAGTTTTCCGTCAATGTAACAATCCGCTTTTCCTGAATTGCCAGAGGCCATCTTATATGCCACAATAAGGCTCCGGCAGTTAATCGTCGCCTTGAAACTGTCGCTTCCCGTAGTTGACGTGTGCATCCACACATCTGGGAACCACTGCATCTTTTCTACTCCATCCTTGATATACTGCAGTGTTTGCTGGGCACTGTCTGTCCGTTCAGAAAAGCTACCCGGGTCAACGGATTTCACCGATGGATTCTGGGAAAGATCTGTGGAGGACAACAACGTTTTCATTCCCTGGAATTTATCACTTTTCTTCGGAGCAATCTCATTGACGTCGGTGATATTATCTTCCTCTTCCTCCTCCTGATCAATGGTCAAAAACATATTGGTGATACAATCTGCCATATATCTGTGACCTCCCACATCAGGATGACCGTAAGATGTGTCCGTATTTCCTTCAATCCAGTAGAACCACTTGTCAAATTCTTCTTTATTACAGGAAGCCATTCCTTTTGAAGGGCTCACCATGGCAAGATCATAATATTTTCCATACTGGGTATATTCCGTTTCATGAGCGCAACCGCCTATATAAAGTACAAACATAAGGACAACTGCAGATCCCTGTTCCAGGGCGGTACGGATGATGCTCTCATAGGTATCCGCATCGTCGCCGTCATTTACCGCAAAATCGATAAAGAGAATATCCGGATACTCACCTGTTTTCATCTGATCCAGCACGTCACGCTGATATCTCACGATACCAAGAGATGAAGGTGTGCCGCTCATACCCGCATTGATAAAATGTACATTGCTTCCGTCTCCGGCGCCAAATATCTTTTTGAACTGCTTGTAAGAGGTCTCTGCATAACAGTCACTGTTATCTGTCTCCGAAGCAGCGAATCCCTCGGTGATTGAACCACCGAGATATGCAATGGTCACATCCTCGCCCGCCTGAGCTTTTGCAATCGCCTTTTTAATCCTGGCATTGTTGCCTGTAGAAGCGGTAGAATTTGCTACCATGGAGGCATAATCTGCGCTGGCAAAAGGCTGGGTTTTTACGATCACATTTTCTACAGTGAACTTTCCTGCCCCGCTGAATTTAATGTTAAAGTCTTTTGAATACTTCGGCACTTCGAAAGTAAACTCCTGTTTCGTCTTCTCCCCATTCGGGCAGCTGAAGGACTTGGCATCCGACATAGCTTCATCTTTAAAAGAATTTTTATCTATGTATGCGCCATTCTTTTTAAAGCTCAGATATGTGCCATCATAACCAACGGAGATATCCTGAGCGCTTCCTGTCTCCTGGGTAAACTCAGCGGTCACAGTACATAGTCCGCCGTAAAGCATCGCTTTTTCCAAGGGTACCGTAAGTTCTGACTCCACTACCTTACTGGTACTGCCATCAAAATCAAGGGTTTTCGTCTCGTAAGCCGGCTCTATCGTCGGTCTTATTACAGGAGTGGGCTCCGCTGTGGGTGCTTCTGACTGTATTACCTGGGCCGGTGCACTCGCAATCGGTATTGATGGTGCACTTACTCCTGGTGTTGCTGGAACCTGTGGTGCCGTAGTTTTGTTCGGTACCAGTTTTCTCTTTACCGTTACTTTAACGGTTCCGATGGTTTTCTTTTTCTTCTTATACGTCTCACTGACCTTTACTTTTGCAGTTCCTTTTTTTACCGCCGTTATAACACCCTTCTTGCTCACCTTGATCTTTTTGTTGGAAGCCTTAAAGGTATACTTGGCCTTTTTCTTTTCCCTGTGATCTGAATCGTCTTCTTCTTTCCTTCAAATAGTGATACAGATTTGGTTTTTAATTTTGGTTTTTTTGCCGCCTGGGAATCTGTCGGTTCCGCCAGTGCCCCCAAAACGCAGGAACCCGCCATAACAAATGCCATTGTCATGGAAAGAATCCGCTTATTTGTCTTTTTCAGCATGTCTCCATCTCCTTTTTTCGGCCTGGTACAATATGACTTTTTTAAAGTACGTATTGCTTAGTGATCAGCCTGTTTTTTTAATTTTTAATCGACAACTGTCCAGCGCGCGCGGACATGATCTGACCCCGATGCTGGACAGCTGCTAAATCAAATTATTTCTTTCAGTATACAACAGAACTTGACATATCCCAATGATATATATGGAAAAACATTTGATCTATCACGTATCCCCTTCTGTCTCTTTGCTTCCGCTGGGATGTGACGGTTCATTACTATTTGCGGCAAGAAATGCATTCGAATAATGGCAGTCATCACTGACATTTTCTGAAAACCAGTCCGGAGGAACAAATTGATCTGCCTCTTCTTTGGAAGGAAACTCTACTTCCGCCAATACCATTCCCTCATAATGCCCATGAAAGACATCCAGTTCAATCTTATAAATCTGGTTTCCCGACGGATAACGCATTGCATACCTGGTTTTCTCGATCAAAACTCCGTCTATCTTTCCTAATAAATGATGATAGGATTCCCTGGTCAGAGCTAATTCCACCTCTTGATTAATACAAACTCCCGCTGCCTTTTGAATGCCCTGTTTAGATTTATAAGTCAGGATATACTGATCATCCATTTTGCGGATCCTGACCACAGGATCTGTGCACAGATATCCCTGCTCGATCGCGGAAGCCTTCCATTGATCCAGGTCTTCTGGCAGTTTTGATACTAAAAACTTTTTTTCTATTTCCATCCTGTTCTCCTGTCATTCTATCATTCCAAATGTTTCAAATGGCAGCACACGAAGCCAGGCCTTTCCCAGGATCTGATCTTCTTTTACCATTCCCACCTCAGAACTTCTGCTGTCTTTGCTGGCATTGCGGTTATCCCCCAGCACAAAATATTCGTCATCTTTCAGCTTTATATTTTCCTTCGCAATCCCTGCATCCTCTATCACACCGCTTCCATATTCATCAAAAACCGCGCAGTCGTTTATATAAATTTTTCCCTCCTCGTCAATCCGCACCTTTTCCCCAGGAAGTCCGATCACACGTTTGATATAGTTGGTAGTTTCATTATATTTAAATACGATCACATCATGGCGTTGTGGTTTTCCAGTAAGGTAACTGATTTTTTCCACCACCAGCTGATCTCCGCTGGAAAGCCCCGGTTCCATGGAACTTCCTTCCACCGTCGTATGGTTTGCCACAAAAACAGAGATCAGGACAGAGAGAGTAACCGCAATGACAACACAGACCAGAATACTGATCAGGGTCCGCCTTACGCCGTGTTTTTTCGTCTCCACTTTTTCTTCCACAACCTTTGCCACAGGCTGATTTTTAGATTCCTCTATTCTTCTGAGTGGCTGCACAGACTCATATTGTACCGGCTCTGATGCCGGTTCCAGCTTTTTCTCTGATCTCGCCTTTTCTGACTCTTCCAGATCATCCACCACTTTGGATGAGTCTGATACAACTCTGGGGACCGGTTCCACGACCGGTTCTGATACCGCTGGTTTCAGCTTTTTCACTGGCTCCGGCTTTTTCGGATTATCCAATTCGTTTAAAAATTGAGGTTTTTCCGGTATAAAATCCGGATTCTGGTTCAGGATCTCCTCACATATCCGTAAGCTTTCCTCGATCTCTTCACTTAGTGTTCTATTATCATCCATTTTCTCAACTCCCGTAGTTCCAATCTATCCTTCCTTTTCCGGAAATTCCAGAGAAATCTTTCCCAGCCTGGCATTACGAAAATCATCCAGAAGAAGTGCCGCTGCCTTTTCCAGATCCACTTCTTCTCCTTTTTTCAGACATTTTCTTATCTCACCAATGCCCTCCAGAATCTCCACATCCGTTCCTTCCTCTTTTACTCCATAAAATCCTTCCAATTTCCCAGGATAATTTTCCAGCATAAAATCGATAAAATCCAGGGATATCTCCACTCTCTGTAAAAGTTCATCTTTTATGGAACCAATAAATGCCAGACGAAGTCCTACCATCTGATCCTCAAATTTTGGCCAAAGGATCCCCGGCGTATCCAGCAGTTCTACCTGCTTATTCAGGCGTATCCACTGCTTTCCCTTCGTCACTCCCGGCCGGTTGCCGGTTTTTGCACAGGCCCTGCCTGCAAAACTATTGATAAAGGTTGACTTTCCCACATTGGGAATTCCGACGATCATCGCCCGGATCGGCCGGTTTAGAATTCCTTTTTTGCGGTCTCGTTCTATTTTTTCCTTACATGCCTTCTGGATCAGCTGATTGACAGTCTTTAATTCATTTCTTTTTGTCGAATTTACCGCTATGACAAAATAACCTTTGGATTCATAGCAGTTCTCCCATTTCTGTGTCACTTTATCATCTGCCATATCTGCCTTGTTTAATAGCAGGATCCTTGATTTTCCATTTGCAAGAGTATCAATATCCGGGTTTTTGCTGCTGACAGGAATCCTGGCATCCACCAGTTCCACCACCACATCGATCAGCCGGATATCTTCCTGCATGGCCCGTTTCGCCTTTGTCATATGACCTGGATACCATTGAAAATGCATATCTTTATTTCTCCTTTGGTTTTTCTGTTTCGTATGCCTTGCTGTCCGGACCTGTCACTCTGGAAAAAGGTTTGTATTTAAAGGATACCTTCCCTAGGATCTGAGATTTCTTAATATTTCCAAAAGCTGCATTCCTGCTGTCATTTGTATCAGCTCTGGAATCACATAAGACAAAATACTCATCTTTGCCCAGTGTAATCTCCTGCTCTGCAATTCCTGTGGCAGAAATAGGCAGATACGTATATTTTTCTTTCAATTCTTTTCCATCGATACAAACCTTTCCTTCCGTGATCTGTACCTTTTCCCCCGGAAGTCCGATAACACGCCGGAAGGTAAGCAGTGGTTCCTCACCATCACTGTCTACATTCTCTTTATCATAAAAAGCAATCACATCTTCCCGTCCTGGCGAGAAGATCATATATGCCTTTGTATTCAGGATCACTTCTTCGCCATTGTAAAGCGTTGGCTCCATGGCTGAGCCTATTGTGCTCGTCCGCTTGAAACATACATTCACGATCAGAAACGCTGCCACTATAACAAGGATGATCTCAATCAGCCAGATCAGGCATTCTTTGACTATTTTTCTTCGATTATTTTTCTTGATCTCTTCTTCAAAATTTAGATTCATATATATTTCCCCGTAAAGCAAACATAGTGTATGCTATGGCATCAGCTATAACATACACTATGTCAATCGTTCTTAAGCATTAACGAACCAGTTCTTTTACCTTCGCTGCCTTACCAACACGGTCACGCAGATAATTGAGTTTTGCACGTCTTACTTTACCAAGGCGAACGATCTCGATCTTCTCTACAATTGGAGAATGAAGCGGCCAGGTCTTCTCTACACCAATTCCATTGGAGTTTTTGCGGACTGTAAATGTCTCACGGCTGCTTCCGCCCTGTCTCTTCAATACAACACCTTCAAATACCTGTGTTCTCTCGCGGCTGCCCTCGATAACCTTTGCAGATACTCTTACGGTATCTCCAACATGAAACTCGGGAATTTCCGCCTTCATCTGCTCAGCTTCGATCTTTCTGATAATCTCGTTCATTTTTGTTGTTCCTCCTACATTTTTTGATGTTCTTAATGCGATGTATCTGCACCAGAGGACCATCTATTTTTTCCTGCCATTTACTTAAATGGCATCACAACATTAAGAATATAGCATAAAAACGTGGGTACGTCAAGAGATTTTATAAGTGTCTTCCTTAAAATATCATTTTATTGTAATCTGAATTTTTTTATAGACACCGCTCTGGGCATAGGCAAAGACCGCATATTTTCCTTTTTTCTTCGCCTTTAGGACGCCTTTCCTGGAGGCAGACAGTGCCTGGGGGCAGCTGGATTCATAGCTGACCTCCCGGTGGTGCCGCAGTGGCTTGGACTCTTTGATCTCTTTTGCCTTGATGCGCCATGTCCTGCCTGCCTTTAAGGTAACTTTACTTTTGTTCAGCTTCACAGATTTGGCGTTTCCATTCTTTCCGCCCTTCGTGGTGACATGGATCGTCTTGGAGGCGGCGATGGTCACCTTCTTCCCATCAATGATCTTGTAAGCACGGACGATGTATTTGAAATAAGTGCCCTTTTTGCATTTCCGGTCAATGTAGGATTTTTTATTTCCGCTCTTTATGTCCTTCTTTAGTTTGTATTCATAGATCCATTTTCGGGTGTTGCAACGGTTGCCGTACACCTCATAGCCGTCTGCCCCCTTCACCCGGTTCCAGGTCAGTTTGATGTTTTTCTCCGTGATCTGGGAAGCTCTTGCCTGGATCCTGGCAAAATATGCCCCCTTTATGTCCTGATCGGTCTTCTGGGACTGTATGGTCTGTTCCGTCACCAGGATCGTATCCATGGGGACGTCCAGTTCTTTTGCCGCTGTCTGGATCTTCACCGCTGTATCCGGGGAGACGCCCAGTCCGTCTGTGATGTCAGAAAGGTCTTTGTCCGGAAGGGGCGTCTGGGAAGCCTCCGGTGTTGGCACAGGGGACGGCGTCGGTTTCTGGGATGGCACCGGCTCTTGGGACGGCATCGGTTCCGGGGTAATGGAAGGCGCTGGTGTCTCGGTAAAGACTGGCGTCGCTGATGGTGCTGGTGCTTCCGTCGGAACCGGTGTCTCCGTCGGTCCTGGCGCCTCCGGGGTGGGAGTTACAACAGGTGTGGGCGTCGGTTCCGGAGTGGGCTGGAGTTTTTCCGTAAAGGTTACCAGGATCATATGGTCACTTTTTATAATTGGAATTTTATATGTATTATCTGAAACTTCCACAGTCTCTCCGTCGATGGTAAGAGATATGAGGGAACAGCCTTCCACTGGTAAAAAAGTGAAAAGAATATCGTCGCCTCCCTGCACCTGTACCTTAGAATTTCCATCTGAGGAAACAGAAACCAGGCTGGTTTGTATTTTAGTCGTTCCCCCTCCCTGGGTTCTTACTGTCACATCATGATAGATTACACTTCCCTGAGCCGTGACCACAATCTTCCCAATGATTGAATCTTTAAAGATCACAAGCTCTCCAGTGGCAGGATCGTAGGTATAGTCTTCTTCCTGAACAGCTTCCTTATCCCCTATAGTTACCTGGATCGTCTTCGGAAGTTCATATAACTTTCCACTGTCACCCTTTCCACTTAGACATGCAGTATAATTGCCTTCTGGACTCTTCCACACTGTACTCTCATTGCTTGTGGAGAGATTCGTCAGTCTGTACTCTATCTCATAACTCCGCCCAATCTCCCAGCCATGCCAGGAATTATCTTCTGTATTGCCATCATCCTCCGACAGATACCGCTCCGCCACTTCATCCAGTGCAGGTGTGGTATCCTTCGATAAAAGTGTTCCATCCGGCAAGTAAAAGAATATGGCGGAGGAGTCCAGCCTTGAAAAGTCAACCCCAAAAGCACCCGTCTGCATACATGTTACAGGAGTCATATTCGCCGCCGTTTCTCCCTCCTTCAGAACAATATTCAGGATTTTGAGCGGGCAGGAAGTAAAAATTCCACAAAACGCAGGATTTCTATAAGAAGGGGGATCCTCACAGTCTAAAATCAGTCCATTGAGCAAGGTTACCTCCTTGAGACGGGAACATCCCAAAAAGGTACTGGCTTCCAGCTTTGCAGATCCCCAGATCTCTACTTCTTCAAGACTTGTGCATTTCTCAAAGGCACTCATGCCAAGTTTGGATACTGCCTTGGGAATAATAATACTCTTTAAGCTAGAGCAATTCTCAAAAGTATGTTCACCAATCGTGGTAATAGTTTCTGGCAAATCTGCCTTCTGCAGACTCTTACATCCATAAAATGCATAAGAACTTATTAACGTCACGCCATTGGGAAAGTTAATCTCCTGAAGATTCCCACAATCTCTAAAAGCACTGAAAAAAATTGAGCGCAGGCTCTCAGGCAGAGTCACCTTTTGAAGGTTCTCACATTGACGAAAACAATCCCCACTGATCTCTGTCACACCCTCTGGAATTATTATCTCCTGAAGACTGCTGCATTGATAAAATGCGTAATTTCCGATCTCTGTCACGCCCTCCGGAATTATTATCTCCTGAAGGCTGCTGCATTGATTGAAGGCAGACGCACCGATTCTTGTCACTCCCACTGGCAGGATCACGGTTTTTAAAGATTTAGGAAAGGTTTGACCGGACGTTCTATCACTTATGTCCTCGCCTTTTACTCCTTCCTCTGCCAGTATACTGGTTAAATTCATATAAGAGGTGTCGGCATCATCTTCTGTATTTCCTTTATAGCAGATCTCATCCCAGTCAGTTGTTTTTACCGCCCCGCCAGTGATCTTCATACATGTAATATCACCACGTTTGATCCCATTAGAATATAATGCCTTTCGCAGGTTTTCACCACTGACCGTCCTAACTTCTTCGCCGTTGTCTGTTTTTATGGTCACTTCCAGTGTGATACCTGATTCTATGTCTGTATCTACATCTGCCGCCTGTGCTCCTGATGGCAGAAGTATACGGCACAGTAATGCAAATATCATCAGACATGCCGTACCTCTTTTTAGCATTGCGTAAAAACTCCTTTTTCCCATATCCATGCCTCCTAAATACCAGTCATTGGAATGCCGCACATTCTCCATAGTGTTAACTATTATATAATAATCTCATGATTTGTACAAGTCTACGATACACCATAGGACACAAGTAAATTTCACTTGACCACGTATTTTATGAATGATAAAATGTAAATTAAATAAAATCATGATGTTGGGGTCAAAACCATAAATAAATTTGCCTCTGTTTCTATAGTACCTTG
>CAJUFM010000079.1 GCA_910585745.1 uncultured Eubacterium sp.
TTATTCTTATCAGAAAAGTCTAACTTCCATAGACACAAGATTTTTTACAGCCTCCAGTAATACGGTTTCTGTCTGGATCCACGATCCAGTATTCACGCACGCCGGCAGTGCGGTATTTAAAAAGTTTAGTAAAATAGTCCATTCGCCTGCTGCCCGGCGATACGATTTCGATGATCCAGTCTGGGGCACCGCTGCATCCTTTGTCGTTCAGCTTGTCAGGATCACATATAACGCTGATATCCGGTTCTACATAGTTCCTATTATCTTCACTTAAAAAAACGGCAAAGGGAGCAATGTATGGTCTGCATGAACCGTTTTTTGATCTGATGTATTCCCGGATGATGCCAAAAAGTTCTCCGGAGATCTCTTGATGTTTTCTGCTTGGCAGTGCCATGTAATAAATCTGGCCATCGACCAGTTCCGCACGCTGTCCATCTGGCAGGGAATAAATGTCATCGACAGTATGAAGTTTTTCTTGCACTAATGCAGGTGACATGATAACACTTCCTTTCAATGTTAGGGGCAAAATATCCTTTGCCCCTAACATCATAGCATAAGTCTATCATAGCACTTTATGATATGCAAGTTTGAAATGCGCCCTATACCTCCCTGGCTTCCCTACAGCCTTCTGGCTTTAAACAGACCGCACAGCCAGAACAGCGCCCCCATGGCACTATATACAGCCGCCTCTTCGCTCAACAGGCCTCCGCCCTTCAAAACCACATAAAGATATTGGGAGGCCTGCTGGACGTCCTGCAGGCCGTCACGAAAAACAAATACGTTCTCAATATCGACATTGGATAACCAGATGTAGAGGACCACAAGCAGGATCGACAGCGCGATGCTGCTTATGGCAAAGTTTAAAAAGAATACAAGGCCGCAGATCATAAAGCTGGCCACCAGCATTTCATAAAACAGATCTTCGCGGTATCCTTCTGTATCCTTTAGAATATGTAGGGAAACCCAGATAAAGGGTAGATTCAGAATCCAGTATATAAAACTAAACAAGGGGATCTTTCTCCCCAGAATGAGGATTTCCCGGCCCTCCCCTTCCACATACTCTTTTTGGAACATATACATCCAGATCGTCGATAAGATGGGGATAAACTGATAACACATATGCTGCGCCGTATAGAATCTCTGTTCCGCTTCCTCCACATTTCTATTTAAGATCATGATACAAAATGGAATAAATAAAAGATAGCCAAGTATTGGCAGAAAAAACATAATTCCCATTCCCTTTAACTGCAGCCAGAATCGTTTCATCTATCTTCTCCCCTTTCGTAACAGTTCAGCCCACGCCATTCGCAAAGTCGCACCTGCGGTGCTTTTCCGCTGTCACGCAGCTAACTTTGCTCATAAACAGGCGTTCCGCTTATAGCTGTGCATCCCGGCTCATTCATGCAAGCATGATTTGCCTGTGCTGCACACTATGGCTGAATTGTTACCCTATATCTCCTTTATGACACACATATAACCATCCTCAAGAGCTGGTGCTGCCGGCGTCAGCACCTCACTGGCCTCATTCGTCAGGATACGGTAATAAATTTCGCCATCTTCTTCATACTGTTTCTCTATAAAATACTCACCATGGATCTGCTGCTCATCTCCCTTTTTACACGCATAGACTTTTCCCTCTGCAAGACGGACGAGCTCTTTGCAGCTGAGAACACAGCAGATCTCCCCGTGGTTCATAACGATCACACGGTCACAGCTCGCCTCGATATCCTCTACGATATGGGTGGAGATAAGCACCGTTTCCTTTTTGCCCAGCTGGGATATCACCTTTTTAAAATGCATCCGTTCCTCCGGGTCCAGCCCGGCGGTGGGCTCGTCGAACAAAACCAGTTCCGGTTCATGGATCAGCGCCTGGGCGATCCCCACCCGGCGGATCATCCCGCCGGATAATTTCCTTCCGGTGACATCCTGATACTGGCTCATATTTACAGCTTCCAGGCACTTCTCAATGATTTCTTTTTCATCTGAGCCTTTTACCTTTTTCAGATTACAAAAGAGCCGCATGGAATCTTTTACCGTTAGTTCTTTATACAAACCAAAAAACTGCGGAAGATAGCCTATGCGGAGCTTACTTCCCCGTCTGGAAGAAATTCCATTGATCCGGATCTCACCGGAGGTCAATGGATACAGATTCGTCAGACACCTCATCAGCGTCGTCTTTCCAGAGCCATTCGGCCCCAGCAGTCCGTAAACCCCCTCACTGAGTTCACAATTGATATCCTTTAACACTTTTTTTCTTCCAAAATTTTTACACAAATGTTTGATTTCTATCACGATCAAAAATCTCCTTATCTGTCTACTCTGTGATACGGTTAAGAGGTTCCAGGTCCTTTAATATTTCTTCTTCCGTCAATTCCTCATAATAGGGATGCTTTCCGGTTTTAAGAAAGGTCTGGTACTGGTCTGCACAGGGAGCCATCAGCACAAGGTGATCCTCGCCAAAATATCTGTAACTATCCTCCGATCCATGTACGACCCCCAGTGCAAAAATCGTCTTTCCCTGCAGATCATTTTCAGCTATAAAAGTTCTCCATTTTTTTCTTTCATCATAATCGGGTTCTACTTTTGGGAAATATCCCGGATCTATTTTTGAATGCACCACTCTTACACCGGATATCTCTTCCTCCTCTAAAAAAGTATTTGCCATCAGGGTAACGCCATCACTGATACCGTGAAAATGGTTGGACTCTATTTCTGGCAGATTGCTGTATAGTTTTAGGCCACTGTCAACCGTAATATCGTATTCTGTTTTATAACCAGGTCCTTCTAGTGTAGGTCCGTTATACAAAACCAGGGACGTATCTTGGTCTCCGTATTTTTGTACAAAGTCCAGAAACAGATATCTTTTCCCTGAAAAGGGAAGGTAAGCCAAATAGGCAGGCAGACGGACCGCCTGGGATGTTGAATAAAATTTCTTGGAGGTCCCCTGATAATGGAAAACAAATTTAGAATGTTTCCCGGCATCCTCCGGCTGAAGGGTGATCCAGTCGCCTTCCTGGCGATAGTTTAGCTGTTCCCCACGTTCGTCCTCGACAGAGGTAACCCTGTACTCATGGCGCAGGGAAAACATATAAGTTTCCAGTTCCGGCTTATCCACATAAACCTCCACATCGGCTTTTAAGATCCGGTTCACTTGAATGTCTGCCACATACTTCGTGATCTTAAAATCTTCCTCTGATTCATGACGTTCCAAACTGCCGGCCTGCTCCGTATGTGTGGCATAATAGTTGTAGTCTTCATCATAGGCATCCGAAATGTTTTCTGCATTCATATTTATATTTATATAGCTGGCGCCATTGGGTAGCATATACAAAACAAAAAGCAACACCGTAACGGCTCCACAGCAGGAGGCAAAGAACCGTTTTTTTCTTTGTGACAAATGATAGATTAAGATGGTAAGCACCAGGAAAATCCAGAACAGGATGCGCTGCAGGTCAACACTCTCGATAGAAAAAATATAATCATAATCCGGTGCGGCATGATACATTCTGGTGGTCAGTCCAAAGAGATCCATCATATGCTGCAGATCCAGATCATCTCCTGTCAGCCTATAAAAAGACTCCAGAAAAAACTGACTAAAACAACAGCAGAGAAGGATCATAACGGCAAATGCCT
Organism: uncultured Eubacterium sp.; assembly: GCA_910585745.1. Lineage (GTDB taxonomy): Bacteria > Bacillota > Clostridia > Lachnospirales > Lachnospiraceae > Eubacterium_F. The sequence continues at coordinate 3,634 of CAJUFM010000079.1, forward strand.
TGATCTCGTTTTTGATAAGGGAAACTGCCATACCGGTCAAGGCGGCAAATATATTTACTAAAATGATATGGATCAGATAACAGCGGATCCCAAACCAGAGCACATCCATTTGTACAGAGCCTAACGCTTTTCTGCTCTGTAGTCCCAGATACAGAATAAATAGCAGCAGCAGGAAGGCATTGATGGCAAGGATCAGGCCAAGATCACAAAAGCAGCTTCTTACTTTACCATTTCTACATGTCAGGATAACTTCATTTACTTTGCTTTTGCTTTCTCTGGAAAAAAGCGCATAGGAAAAAAACATAAAAAACACAAAAGATACCGGAATAAAAACCAGAGGGAAGGTCATCGCATCCGCGACGGAGCCTTCTTCGGAGATCATGCCAGGTAATAGTTTTTTTATGATCCAGGTAAAATAGAGAACAGCTGCCAGAACCAGAACCGGTGATTTGAAAAACTGTTTGCATTTAAGGAAAAACATGATTCTCCTCCTTGATTTTTAGGGAACTGTTTTTAAACAGTTCCCTGTAAAATCGTACTAAAACTCATTAGATATAAGTCCTGTACCTGTCGCACTGCCTGAACCAGCAGTCAGACGGAGCTTTGCCCATTTACCAGTCTCATAAAGTGGATATTTAGTAAGGGTCGAATTTTTCTCAAGTGTGAATATTACCCTATGCCGATATGTAGAATTCGTCGCATTCCACTCATTCAGACCAACTGTTAACTTACTGCTTCTTGAATTCGGACTATGATTTGCTGTTACCTTATAGGTATTAGTACTTGCTTTTACGGTACAAGTACCAGCGGTTTCTGCAGATTTCGCATTATTCAAAGAACATCCCCTGGATGTTGCGAACGCATTCGTCCCGCCAAAAACCAAAACAACAACTGCTAAGGCTAAAAGCATTTTTCCAATTCTTTGCATTTTTGATATACCTCCTTTTTCTGTAACTTAGCTAAATTACTAATTTGTACTTTTCCATTATATCATTTTTAACACAATCAGGAAACAAGCAATAGGTAATAATTAGAAACAAGAAATATGAAAGATAGAACTAGTTTTTTGCCCTCCAATGTGAAAAAACTCTGGACAGATAAACATAAAAAAAGCTATAATATGATAGCACTGTCATTATTGATCCGATAAATACAGTGCAGAAATGAGGGGGATCATGTACGACAAACTGACCAGAAAAGACATTGAAAAAATGGAGCAGGAGATCGAACACCGTAAGCTGGTGGTGCGCAAAGAGGCGCTGGAGGACGTAAAAGAAGCAAGGGCCCATGGGGATCTGAGTGAGAACTTTGAGTATAAGGCGGCGAAAAAATATAAGAATGAGAACGAGAGCCGTATCCGCTATCTGGAGCGGATGATCAAGACCGCCCAGATCGTAGAGGACGACTCTACGGAGCAGGAAGTGGGGCTCAATGACACGGTGAAGGTCTGGTTTGAAGAAGAGGACTGTGAGGAGGAGTATAAGATCGTCACCACGGTGCGAAGCGATGCCAGAAACCATATGATCAGCATCGAATCCCCGGTGGGGAAGGCATTGATGAAGCACAGGACCGGGGACCGGGTGAAGGTGGAAGTAAGTGCTGGTACCGGCTATTATGTACAGATCCAGGAGATCCGGAAAAGCGATGACGAGTCGGAGCAGATCCGGAAATTTTAGCCATTGTTTGCAAAGAATATAAATGTATGATATAATGTTTTTGTGCACAGATTACGATGGTGAGATCATTGTGGTTTGTGCGCTTTTTACTACAGTATAAGGACAACGGTAAAAAGTTGTTGAGAGCGTATGCGATTGGAGGAAGCGATGGATAACAAATCGATGATGCAGCTGGAAGATGGATTAAATACCCAGTTAGAAGAACTGGTGAATTATTGTATGCTGTCCGGAGCGATCAATCCGGATTATTACGCAGATTATGATGTGAAGAGGGGGCTTCGTGATTCCAATGGAAAGGGTGTGCTTACGGGACTGACGGAGATTGCCGACGTGGTTTCCTACGAGTACGTTGATGGAGTCAAAGTTCCGGCTGAGGGTAAATTATATTATCAGGGATATAATGTGAAGGACCTGGTGAAAAATTACCAGAGCCGGCGGTTTGCTTTTGAGGAGACGACCTATCTGCTTTTATTCGGGGAGCTTCCCGGGAAAAAACAGTTTAAAAGCTTTGTGAGGATCTTAACCAGCCTTCAGGAACTGTCCGCCCAGTTTGTGAGGGATGTCATAATGAAGGCACCCAGCGAAAATATTATGAATGCGCTGCAGAAGAGTGTGCTCACATTGTATTCTTACGATGAGGATCCAGATGATATCTCGGTGCCCAATGTGCTGAGACAGTCTCTGCAGCTGATCAGCAAGCTGCCGGTGATCGCGGTGTATGCCTATCATGCTTACCGGCATTTTAAATTTGATGACGACCTGGTGATCCGGACTCCGGTGAAAAAATTCTCCACAGCAGAAAATATATTACAGATGATCCGTCCCGACGGAGAATTTACTGCCTTGGAGGCAAAAGTACTGGATATCGCACTGGTGCTCCACGCCGAGCACGGTGGAGGGAATAACTCCACGTTTACGAACCATGTGGTGACGTCTTCGGGAACGGATACATATTCTGCCATCTCCGCGGCCATTGCCTCACTGAAGGGACCGAGGCATGGAGGGGCGAATCTGAAGGTGCTTCAGATGTTTGATGATATCAAAGAGCACTGCGGGGACTGGTCAGACAGGACGCAGATCGCAGAATATCTGAAAAAGATATTAAACAAAGAGGCCTTTGATGGCAGCGGATTGATCTATGGAATGGGACATGCCGTCTATACTGAGTCTGATCCGCGGGAAGTGATCCTAAAAAAATATGCCAGGAAACTATCTGTGGAGAAGGGAATGGAAGATGAATTTAAGCTTTATGAAACTGTGGAAAAGATTGCTGCAAAGCTGATCATGAAGCAGCGCAGGCTGTTTAAGCCGGTGTGCGCTAATGTTGACTTTTACAGCGGTTTTGTATATACTATGCTTGGCATTCCCAGGGAGCTTTTTACACCGATCTTTGCGGTGGCACGGATCTCCGGATGGTGCGCCCACCGGCTGGAAGAGCTGGTGAATGACGGTAAGATCATCCGCCCGGCATACAAGTTTGTAGGCGTCCACAAAGACTACTGCAGCCCGGATGAGCGCTGACCGGTGTCAGCGGGCTGGGAAGAGAGGAATGAAAAGGATATGGATAAACGTATTCTGTTTTTTGATATAGATGGTACTTTGATCGACGAAGAAAAAGATATTGTGCCGGAGAGTGCGGTGCAGGCATTAAAGGAGGCAAAAGAAAACGGCAGCATGCTGTTTTTGTGTTCCGGAAGATGTCTTGCCATCATTCCGGAGGACATCATGGCTCTGGGATTTGACGGAATGGTAGGCGGCTGTGGAACTTATATCGAGATTGGGGGAGAAGAGGTCTATCATCACGTATTGCCAGAGGATCTCCAAAAAGAGGTGGTTCAGGACCTGATGCGGTATCATATTGACGGTGTCCTGGAAGGCAGGGACTGCTCTGCATTCCGTCACGATTATTGGATGCCGGTGGTAAAGAGTATTTTTAAAGAAAATGGGATCTTTGCCCAGAAAGCAAGTTTTGCCGCCAGAACCCAGTGCTTTTGGGAAGAGGAATTTTCCTTTGACAAGATGGCGCTCTGGTTTGATGGGAGCTCAGATATGGAAAGCTTCCGGCGCAAATACGAGAAAGAATTTGAGTTTATTCAGAGAGATCCCACCTTTTATGAAGTGGTGCCAAGAGGGATATCCAAAGCGACAGGGATCCAGTTCGTATGCCAGCGTCTTGGTATCGATATCGGGCAGAGCATAGCTTTTGGCGACAGCACTAACGACATTTCCATGCTGCAGGCAGCAGGTCTTTCTGTGGCGATGGGCGGAGGGAATCCGATCCTGTTTGACCAGGTGGATTATGTGACTGATCCGGTGATGGAGAATGGCATTGCCAATGCCATGAAGCATTTTAACATCATATAAAATACTTAACAAAAGAGGATGCAAATGAGAAGACAAAACTTATTTATATATATGCTGACGGCACTCGTATTGTCGGCAGCGATCATTTCTTTTACCATGGGAGTAAGTATGGTGAGGGCAGAAAATGCGGCAGCGGACGGAGCTGTCACAAATGGAGCAGTGAGCGGTGATGCTGTCAGTGGTCAGGTAGTCAGCGGGCAGGTTGTGAGCGGTCAGGTGGTCAGTGGTCAGTCTGTGACGGGAAGTGCTCTGACGCCTAAAAATGAAAATCCAAGATTTGTCACCACCACCTCTGGTCAGATCGAGGGAAAGAAAACCAGCATGGCCTATATCTGGCTGGGAGTACCCTATGGACAGACCAAGCGGTGGAAAGCGCCGACGCCGCCGGATTCCTGGAGCCGTACCCGTTCCTGTAAAAAAGCACGCAAAGGAAAGGGTGACAACTGCCTGTTTGTGAACATTTACAAGCCGATTTCAAAGGAAGAAGAAAAAATGCCAGTGATGGTATTTTTACATGGAGGCGGAAATATTGGAGGCACGGCAAACCGAAGTTTCAGCTCCTTTGTAAAAGAAACCGGAGTGATCGTCGTCTCAGTAGAATTTCGCCAGGGAGCCTTTGGATGGCTCCATTCCAGGGGGCTGCAGACGGGGAACCGGATGACAGACAGCGGCAATTTTGCTATGCTGGATATCAAGCTGGCCCTGGAATGGGTGCAGAACAATATCGAGGCATTTGGCGGTGATAAACAGAATGTCACCTTATCCGGTTTTTCAGCAGGTGCCAGGGATACTTTGAATTGTGTGATCTCTCCTGTGATGAAAGGACTGTTTCACAAAGTCATCAGCTTTAGCGGGGGAATGACCACCTGCTCTGTCAGAGAGGGGAGAAGATGGTCCAATCAGAAGCTGGCAAAGATCCTCGTCCGGAGAGGACGCTTTTCCAGTCAGAAGAGAGCACTTAAATACGTGAAAAGGATCAGCAAAAAGAAACTGAACAAATTATTGTACAGCCTTTCCAACAAAGAGATAAAGAGGATGGCAGGTGCCACCTCCCTGCGTCTGACGAATTTTCCACAGAACTTCCGGGATGGTAAAGTGATTCCGAAGTCAGGATTTGACGTGCTGGAGTATGGCGGCTATAACCGGGTGCCTATGATACTTGGCTGCAACAATTCGGAATTTGCCAATGTTTCCTATAAAACCTTACACCGGATCCTGATCAAAAGTCCAAAGACATTTAAAAACAGGGCGCAGTTTTACCGGTTATTAAAAAAGTCAAAGGAATATGGAAGCAAACTACAGACCTCTTTTTATCTGGAGCGTCTGGCAAATAAACTTTCCATCGACCCCTACCATGAGGATTTTTATACCTATCGGTTCAGCTGGGGAGAAGACCGCAGTGTAGTGGGAGCAAATTACGCCCGCTATGTGGGGGCGATCCATGGGATGGATGTAGATTTTCTGCTGGGACGCTACAAGAAGGGGGAAGCAGGCACCAGCGACAGCATTTATACGAAAGCCAATCTGCCAGGAAGACAGGCCCTTACCAATGTGATGCGCCGGTATGTGGGCAATTTCTGCCATACCGGAAACCCCAACGGCATAAACGGTCAGGGAAATGTGCCAGTCCAGTGGGAAAAATGGCGCCGTGTAAAGGGAAGTAAACGGATCATGACCTTTTCTGCCACCCGCAGGGAGGCAAAGGCGGCCATGACGTCCCGTATCATTGACCGGGCAAAGGTGAAACGGCAGATGAAAAGAAAACTCTCAAAAAAAGCATATAAACTGTTCCGCAGACGTATATTAAATGACAGGTTTTTTATGTAATAGAACGAATATATTGTGGCGGCCTGGTTAAATCATGGAACTGGGTGAATTGGTGAAAAGACAGGAGGCAGGACATGAAACTGGAGCGGATTCTTACAGGTGTAGAATACAAAATACTACAAGGGACGTTGGACAAGGATGTAGCTGATATCGCCTATGATTCCCGTAAAACTGTAAAAGGTGGAATGTTTGTGGCGATTCAGGGAACCGTGGTGGATGGTCATAAATTTATCGATAGTGCGGTGGAAGCAGGCGCAGAAGTGATCGTGGCGGAAAAAGAGACAAGTGTAGAAAATAAGAATATCACGGTTCTTTTGGTGGAAAATGGGCGAAAAGCGTTAAGCCTTATGTCTGCCGCCTATTTTGATTATCCGGCGAAAAAAATGATCACTGTGGGAATTACAGGAACTAAAGGTAAGTCTACTACCGAGCATATGGTACGGGATATTATTGAAAAATCAGGAAAGACCTGTGGGATCATCGGCACAGTGGGAGCTTTCATAAACGGAAAGACCGTCCCGACTGAGCACACGACGCCGGAATCTTATGAGCTCCAGAAGCTGTTTGCTATGATGGTGGAGGAAGGCTGCGAGTATATGGTTATGGAGGTATCCTCCCAGGGGATCAAGATGGACCGGGTGGCGGGGATTGAATTTGATTATGGCGTCTTCACCAATATTTCGCCGGATCACATCGGGCCGGGAGAGCATGAAAACTTTGAAGAATATCTTTCCTGTAAGGCAGAGCTGTTCCGGCGCTGTAAGACAGGTATCATCAACCGGGATGATGAACATTATGATGATATTGTAAGAAATGCCGCCTGCTGTATTATCACTTTTGGAACACTGGAAGAGGCTGACATGCGGGCAAGGGATATCCAGCATGTCTCCAAGGGCGGTGAGCTTTCCATGGAATTTCGGGCAGAAGGGATGCTGGAAGGTAAAATTATAGTAGGTCTTCCGGGACGTTTTAATATTTTCAACGCATTGTGTGCAGCGTGTACCAGCATGGCGCTGGGAATGCCGGAAGAAGTCATTCTTCATGCCCTGGAACATGTAACTGTACGGGGCAGAGTAGAAGCAATGCCAGTTTCTGAGGATTTTTCTGTGCTGATTGATTTTGCCCATAATGGTGTGAGTTCAGAAAGCGTTCTTTCTACATTGAGAGAATACAATCCCCATCGGATCATAAGTATTTTTGGCTGTGGGGGAAACCGGAGCAAGGTCAGACGCTACGAGATGGGAGAAGTGATCGGCAGGATGTCGGAGCTGGCCATAATCACCAGCGATAATCCACGGCGGGAAGATGTTATGGATATCATCGAGGATATCAAAGTTGGGATGGCCAGATCCGAGGGAACATATGTGGTGATCCCAGACCGGGAGGAAGCGGTGGCTTATGCCCTGGAACATGCGGAAAAAGGGGATATGATCATTCTTCTTGGAAAGGGGCATGAAGAGTATCAGGAGATCAACGGAGTTAAGCATCATTACAGTGAAAGGGAAGCCGTTGTCAAAGGAATGAAAAAAGTATATGGAAAAGACTTTAGTTTTCTGTTATAATTGCCGATAACAAAAGTAAAGACCTGATGGCAAGGAGGTTGTCAGGAAGTTTTTTTAGAAAGGAGTCGAGGATTATGTGTGCAATGTTTAATAATTCACTTGCAAATTCTTTGTTCGGAAGCCGGAATTCCATATGGTCAGGAAGTTTCCTTTCCGCCTCTAATCTTGGGGATCTGGGACTGATGAAAAGTGGTGTTTATACCAAGATGTTGAAGTCCTATTATGAAAAAGTAGGCAATGACAAAGAGACAAAGACAGAAAGCAGTAGCAGTAGTAATATCAACTCTCCAACCTGGGATGACGTCCGCAAAAAATATGTTACTCCTGAGGTAAAAGTGGATGCAAAGGCTGAGGAAGCAGAAAAAGCACTTTCCAGCGTTAAGAGCACTTCCAAAAACCTAAGTACAGATGCAAGTGCACTGGCAAATATGGATTTTGACAGTAGCAGCAGGGATGAGATTTACGATGCTGTGAAAAAGATGGCAGACAGCTACAATGCTGTAGTGGATAGTGCAAAGAAGAGTAGTCTTACCAGCATATCCAAGAGTGTATCCTGGATGACAGATGATACAAAAGCCCGTGCAAAGCAGCTGGAGAAGCTGGGTATTACCATCGGCACGGATAATAAGATAACGGTTGATAAGGACAAATTTGCACAGGCAAATTTGACGGATATTAAATCTATCTTTAAGGGAAGTGGCGGTTTAGCAGATCGTCATGCCCAGAGGGCAAACGGTCTTGTTAATCTTGCATCTAACCAGATGTTGATGAATTCAGGAAGATCATTGTATTCAAGTACTGGTGTATTGAAATAAGGACACCAGAAGAATTATTTATAGGTTCACTTTGAGCACAGGCATTGGGGTTGCCGCAGGGCACGGATGCTTGTGCTTATTGTGTTGCTGAAACCAGAGAGGAGATTCGGGCAGGTGTATCGTTTTTTTGTTCCAGTGGAGCAGATTTTTGAAAATACAGCGGATATCATCGGAGATGATGTAAATCATATAAAAAATGTACTGCGTATGGGTGCTGGCGGGCATATTATGATCACCGATGGGCGGGGGACGGATTATCATTGTATCATACATGATATCGAACCGGACAGGGTGTTGCTGGACATTGAAAAGAAAGAGCCGGTAAGAACGGAGCTTCCTGTGGAGATCGTGCTGTTTCAGGCTCTTCCCAAAGCGGATAAGATGGAGCTGATCGTCCAGAAGGCGGTTGAACTGGGAGCTGCTAAGATTGTTCCGGTGCGTACCAGAAGATCCGTGGTTCGCCTGGATGACAAAAAGGCAGAAAAAAAGAGACAGCGCTGGCAGAGCATTGCCGAGGCTGCAGCCAAACAGAGCGGGCGGGGAATTGTGCCAGAGGTGGGAGAAGTGGTCTCTTTTGGCGGGGCATGTACACAGGCCAAGGAGCTGGAATACTGCCTTATCCCCTATGAGCTGTACGATGATATGCCAGAGACGGCAAAGACGATGGACCGCGTCGTACAGGGAACTTCCATCGGCATATTTATCGGCCCGGAGGGGGGATTTGAGCGGGGTGAAGTGGAACAGGCGATGGAAGCCGGGGCCCTGCCAGTGTCTCTGGGCAGGCGCATCTTACGGACGGAGACGGCAGGCCTGGCGATGC
>CAJUFM010000080.1 GCA_910585745.1 uncultured Eubacterium sp.
CAGATCATATTTGTGGATCTGCTTGGAGCTGCCATCCTCTTCCACAAATCCTTCCACATAATAAAAAGTGTCCTGGTTCCATGTTACGGTTCTGTCAAAACCCAAAAAATCTTCTCCACAATCCGCCAGTTTCCTCCAATCCCCCTCTTCGTGGTTCCGGACAAAAACTCCAACATCATCGAGAAACATGAAAATCCGGTCACCACATGAAAAAAGGCTGGTCTCACCCTCCAATATCTCTAATCCCACAGCTGGCAGGTCCATTATCTTCTTATTTCCTGTGTCCAGATCCAATGCTACCAGCTCCATACCTCCTGAAGGGTATGCAAAATAATAAAGAGTGTTGGAAACCATAGCAAAACTATACAGTTCTATTCCCATCCCTTCGGTAGCGGTTTCTGCTGCAATCCTTTCAGCGTCCTTTACCAGCACCTGATCAAAACCCATCTCATCTTTTTCCAGGGGAATGCGCCAGATGGAATTCGCAACATAATCGTCATCGTCATTCCATTCTGATGTCACTACATATAAAGCATTTTCCCTCACGGAAATCAAATTCTCCACATTTTCAAATTTTATGGTCTTCCGGCCAGTACCATCCCGCCTGCTCTGCACGAGATAGTCATCTTCTCCATTCCAATTCAGCCAGTACCAGTTTGTATCCGTACAAAAAGGCGGACAGGAGTCCTCTAATTTTTCCTGTTTGCTCTCCACAGCCTGTCCCCTTACCGCACCACCGGACACCGCGCCGTCTCTGGAAATATCGGCAAACTCCCCGCCGCAACCCCCAAGACTTAAAACCCCCACGCATAATATCAATAAGTAAAGTTTTCTATACATTTTCGCCCCCCCCTCAGATTTTCTTTTCCCAAGTATTACCTTACACTATTTCTATCGTCGTTTTGTTACAAAAATATTATTTTTGCGTGAATATTAAGTTTCTGATCGGGAAAAAGAAAGACAGTGTAAAAGCATCTCTGCCTTCACACTGTCTTTCTTGTATTCCAATCCAGATATTACACCGGATATACTTTATTTTCTTTATCTGCCAGCGTCGCATCCACTTTTGTCTTCTGCGCTTCACGGTACTTAAAGAACTCTGTGGCCACCTGTGGGAACAGCGCATAGGAAAGTACATCCTCATCCTGCTGCTTCCACTGGGACATCTCCTTTTCAAGATCCGCCAGCTGCGGTTTGATCAGATCCGCCGGACGGCAGGTGATCGGTTTTGTATCGCCGATACATTTTTTCTGGACTTCCGGATCAAAGGGCTTCACGGTCTGACCAAACTCACCGGACAGAAGCTTCTTGGATTCCTTCGTCACCATCTTATATCTCTCGCCGGAAACGACATTCAGAACTGCCTGGGTACCCACGATCTGGGATGACGGTGTAACCAGCGGCGGCTCACCGAAATCTTTACGCACACGGGGTACTTCTTCCAGCACTTCCTGATACTTGCTTTCCTGTCCCATCTCTTTGAGCTGGGATACAAGATTGCTGAGCATGCCTCCCGGCACCTGATACATCAGTGTTTTAATATTTACTCCGAGAACCTTTGTATTCATCAGACCACTCTGCAGCGCCTCCTCGCGCATCGGACGGAAATACTCTGCGATCTCCGCCAGAAGGTTCTGGTCAAGCCCCGTGTCGTACGGAGTTCCTCTAAAGGTCTCCACCATAACTTCCGTCGCCGGCTGGCTGGTGCCCAGTGCGAAAGGAGACATCGCCGTGTCAATGATATCACAGCCCGCCTCAACTGCCTTCATATAGGTCATGGCAGCCACACCGGATGTATAATGGGTATGAAGATCGATTGGAATATCTACGGACTCTTTCAGAGCTGTCACAAGCTCTGTTGCTTCATATGGGGTGAGAAGACCTGCCATGTCTTTGATACACAGAGACTTAGCACCAAGATCCTCAATTTTCTTTGCCATATCTTTCCAATAATCCATGGTATACGCATCGCCAAGGGTATAGGAAAGGGCGATCTGAGCATGTCCGTTTTCCTTATTTGCAGCTTTTACCGCTGTCTCCAGATTACGGATATCATTGAGACAGTCAAAGATACGAATGATATCAATACCGTTTGCCAGTGATTTCTGTACAAAGTACTCCACCACATCATCTGCATAGTGATTGTATCCCAGGATATTCTGTCCACGGAACAGCATCTGCAGTTTCGTGTTCTTAAAGCCCTTTCTCAGCTTTCGAAGTCTCTCCCATGGATCTTCTTTTAAGAAACGAAGGGACGCATCAAAGGTAGCTCCTCCCCAGCACTCTACTGCATGGTAGCCCACTTTATCCATCTTGTCGATGATCGGAAGCATCTGCTCCGTCGTCATACGGGTGGCAATCAGGGACTGATGAGCGTCACGAAGGATTGTTTCTGTTATTTTAATCGGCTTCTTTGCTTTATTATCTGCCATTTTCATTTCCTCCTAAATATATTTTTCGCATTTTATGTGCGCTATACATCATTTCGCATTAGACTCCAAAGATTGCCATGAATACACCGGCCGCTACTGCTGTACCGATTACTCCGGCTACATTTGGTCCCATGGCGTGCATCAGCAGGAAGTTGGTAGGATCTGCTTCTGCCCCCACCTTCTGGGATACCCTGGCCGCCATCGGAACCGCAGAAACCCCGGCAGAACCGATAAGCGGATTGATCTTGCCTTTTGACAGCTTACACATCAGCTTGCCAAACAGGACGCCCGCCGCTGTACCCACTGCAAAAGCGATCAGACCAAGGGCGACGATCTTCAGCGTATCGAAGTCAATAAAGTTCTCGCCACTGGTTTTTGCCCCTACAGATGTACCCAGCAGGATAACAACGATGTACATCAGTGCGTTGGATGCTGTCTCTGTCAGCTGTCCAACTACACCGGATTCCTTGAACAGGTTACCAAGCATCAGCATACCTACAAGAGGTGCCGTACTTGGCAGGATCAGACATACCACCGTGGTTACGATGATTGGGAAAAGAATCCGCTCCACCTTCGATACAGGACGGAGCTGGTCCATTTTGATCATTCGTTCTTCTTTTGTAGTAAATAGTTTCATGATCGGCGGCTGAATGATCGGCACCAGTGACATATAAGAATATGCTGCCACTGCGATCGGTCCCATAAGTTCCTTCTGCCCCAGTTTTCCTGCCAGGAAGATCGAGGTCGGACCGTCCGCGCCTCCGATGATCGAGATCGCCGCCGCCGCCATGCCGTTGAATCCCATCACGATAGCCATCAGGTATGCGGCAAAGATACCGAACTGCGCCGCCGCTCCCAAAAGAAAACTCTTGGGATTCGCGATCAGCGGACCGAAATCTGTCATTGCCCCTACACCGAGGAAGATCAGGGATGGCAGGATACTCCATTCATCCAGTTTAAAGAAATATTCCAACAGTCCGCCAGGCTCCATGATCTGCGGATAGATGTTGACAAGCAGCATACCGAATGCGATGGGGACGAGCAAAAGAGGCTCATAACCCTTTTTGATCGCCAGATAGAGAAACACAAAAGCAACCAGTATCATCACATAACTGCGCCAGTCAACCGTTCCATTTGCAAATGCAGTCTGATGGAGAAGATTCTGTAAAACTTCCATCTTTTTTACCTCCAGTTATTTAGTGATTAGTCCATTGTAGCTAATACGTCGCCGGCTCCAACCATATCACCGGAGTTCACGTTTATGCTTGCGATCTTTCCATCCTGAGGTGCTACGACTTCATTTTCCATCTTCATCGCCTCGAGAAGAAGAACCACATCTCCTCTTTTCACCTCTGCTCCCACGCTTGCTTTCACAGCCAGGATCTTACCAGGCATCGGTGCTGTCACCTGAACAGAACCAGCTGAACCGCCCGCTGCTGGAGCTGGTGCCGGCTTCGGTGCTGCTGGAGCTGGAGCTGGTGCTGCTGCTGGAGCCGCCGGTGCTGCTGCCGGAGCTGCTGCTCCTGTTTTTTCTTCCACTGATACATCATAAACGGTTCCATTTACTGTAATAGTATAATTTTTCATGTGTTATATCCTCCTAATATTGATAATAGTCATAACGTTTTACACTGTCGGGGAAAAGGCTTTTTAACCTTTTAAACCTGGCAGCATTTAGTATCTCTTTTTAATAGAACGGATCACCAGACCGTCTGCTGGTACTGGAGCCCCCTCCTGTTCCATCGCCGCGGAAATCGCCGCAGTGATCACTGCCACCAGCTGGGTATCATCTGTCTGTACAGGCGCTGCCGGTGCCGGCTTCGGTACTGGTACTGGTCTTGGCGCCGGCTTCGGCATCGATGCTGCCTCTTTCTTTCCAGACGAACGATCCAGCAGATCCGGAATAAATTTCATCAGATAAATGATAAAAGAGATCAGGATTAATACAAGAAATACGGTTCCCATACCCAGTGCCGTATTCACCAGTGCTTCTGGAAACGTTGTCACAACTTCATCCGTTGCTACTGCTGCTAACAATCCCATTCCATCACCTCATTCCAAACATCTGCATTGCATATATCAACTGTTTACGGATCTCAGAACCATCGATAATATTATCTACATAACCTCTTTTTGCTGCTATGTTCACATTACATTGAAGCTCATCATACTCTTTCGTCTTTTGTTCCAGTGAAGCTTTTGTATCTTTTGCTTTGCTGATCTCGTCCTGATACATAACCTGTACCGCACTCTTCGCATCCATGACACCGACCTTTGCCCCCTCAAGAGCCAGAACGAGGTCTGCCCCGATATGCTTAGAGTTCATCGCCACATAAGCACTTCCAAATGCTTCCCCGGTTATCACATTTACTTTTGGAACTTCTGCACTGGCAAAAGCACAGGTAAGATCTGCCACTGCCTGTCCAATGGTCTTCTCTTCTTCCATCGAGGAAGCATATGCCTTTACGTTGGTAAAAGTGATCACAGGAATTCCGAAGGCATCACAGAAATACACAAACTTCTCTGCTTTTTTACATCCTGCAGTAGAAAGCACCTGTTCTGCACCATTTGCCACTGCTCCCACGGTCACACCATTGAGCGTCATAAGACCAGTGATCATATCATCGGCATATTCTTTCTTTGTCTCTAAAAATTTCTGATCGTCGGCGATCTGGGTCAGAGCCGCCACAGGATCCGAAATAAGTCCCTCAAAACCATTCAGTACACGGTTCATATCATCCTGAGTCTCTTTTCCGGCGTAATCATCAAAATTCGCAGGAAGAATCTGCACCAGAGCGCGGATCTGTGCCAGAACATCAGCCTCTGTTTCACAGAGGAAATCAACATTTCCCGCCTCTGCCTGAAATGCAGCTGCTGCGGTATCACACTTGTCTGTATTATTTCCATCCACTGCATTGGGTGAGTTCACAAATAACTTTCCGTTCTGTGAGTCCATCAATGTAAAATCACTCAGAAGTGATGAAATGGCAACACCGCCGCCACAAGATCCTAAGATCGCACTGATCTGTGGGATCACACCACTTGCCTTCACCTTGCTGAGATAAAGCTCTCCAAAACCTGCAAGGGCATCCACCGCCTCCTGGACACGGACGCCGGCACAATCGATCAATCCGACCACCGGTGCTCCTGCTTTCATCGCCATCTCGTACAGTCTGACAATTTTCTTCGCATGCATCTCGCCGATGGAACCATTTAATGCTGTGACATCCTGGCTATAGACATATACCAGTTCTGAATCGATCACACCATAACCTGTAACGACACCATCCGCCGGCACTGCTTTTTCCTGCATGTTGAAGTCGGTATTTCTCTTCGTCACAAGTCCACCGATCTCAACAAAACTGTTTGCGTCAACAAGTGCTTCAATCCGCTGTCTTGCTGACATCTTTGCTGAATTACTCATATGCAGTCCTCCACTTTATTATATATTATGTCTTGTCAGGATCAGACTGGGAAAACACTCCTTCTTAACCCCACTTCTGACCTAGAGACAAAATTTTATCCAATTTTAATTGTAATGCTTTTTCTGCAAAATAGCAACACATTTTTGACTTTTATCCAGACTTTTTATAAAACTTTTCTGTACATGAATTTTCGTGCTTTTTCATATATATATTAAAAACTCTCCGGGATGAAATCCAATGTTGAAAAAATATCTGATCTACCTTCCACTTATTCTGGCCTCTCTGCTGTTTTTGTGCTACTGCCACATGAAAAACCGTCCAGCGGATCCCAGCTCTGATATACAAACTGTTACGGAGATCCCCCCCGACCATATCCCTCCCGCTGCCACCTCCTCACCAGCCCCCCGGCTGTATGCTTCCGCTGCCTGTGTCATGGACGCAGACTCCGGACGTATCTTATATGGAAAGAGCGAGGCTTCTCCACTTCCTATGGCAAGCACCACGAAGATCATGACCTGTATCCTCGCCCTGGAAAATGGTAATATGGAAGATCCTGTTACCTTTTCCTCCAAAGCCGCTTCGATGCCAAAAGTCCGCCTCGGCGCCGGAAAGGGCAAAACTTTCCTTCTAGGAGATCTTCTGTATTCCCTCATGCTGGAATCTCACAATGACACTGCTGTCGCCATTGCAGAACACATCGGAGACAGTGTAGAGGGCTTTGCCGCCATGATGAATGCAAAAGCTGCCGAGCTGGGCATGAGCCAGACCAATTTTGTAACCCCCAACGGACTCGATGCAGAAGGTCACGCCAGCACCCCCGCAGACATGTGCCGCCTGGCTTCTTATGCCTGCACCAACCAGACCTTTCTGGAGCTCATCCACACACCTTCTAAAACGATCCGTGAGACCAGTGGCAAGGGCAGCTTTTCTCTTACGAACCACGATGCCTTTCTTACTTCATATAAAGGAGCCCTGGGCATAAAGACCGGTTTTACCAATAAAGCCGGCTACTGCTTTGTAGGGGCCGCCCGCCGAAACGGCCTCACTCTGGTCAGCTGTGTCCTCGGAAGCGGATGGCCTCCCAATAAATCATATAAATGGGCGGACACTAAAGCATTGATGAATCTGGGGTTTGAAAATTTTTCTATGAAAAATGTACCAGTCAGGAATCTTTCTGTTTATTCTATAGCTGTAGAAAACGGAAAGGCGGATGCTGTCGGCATCCTCCAGCCAGAGATCCCGTCATTTCTTCTCAGTGAGACAGATACCATCGACATCCGCTACTCCCTGCCGCCAAAGATCCAGGCACCGGTACGCCAGGGAACAGCAGTCGGTGAGGTACAGCTTCTGGTGAACGGAAGCCCTCTGGGAAGCTATCCTGTCTATCCATCAGAAGATGTGGAAAAACAAACCATTGCTGATATTGTATACGATATATTTCATTTGTTTTTATCCTTTTAGAGCTAATTCATTCAATTATTAACTTTCTAACATGCAAACTTTATTTATAAAAATGAAAATAACACTTTACTTTTTTTTCTTAACATGATATTATGTTTTTGTATTCAGACAGAACGAAGGTGTTCTCATTTTTTGAGGACACCTTTTTCTTTTTATTGCGCAAATGCTTTTTTTGTGTATAATGGATAGAGGATTTGCGTAATAAGATCATTGAATACAACAGATATGAATTAATCAGAATCCCTAAATTGATTTGGCACCCATCCAACTGTGCCAGAATGGAGGAAAATATGGAAACGAATGTAATCTCAGACGTATTTGGAACGAAAGTTTTTAACGATGAAGTGATGCAGGAGTATCTTCCAAAAAAAACATATCAGGCTTTAAAAAAGACGATTGAAAATGGTGAGGAACTCACCCCGGAGGTAGCAAATGTAGTTGCCCACGGTATGAAAGAATGGGCCCTTGCCAATGGTGCCACCCACTATACACACTGGTTTCAGCCTATGACCGGCGTAACAGCAGAAAAACATGACTCATTCATCAGTGCTGAGTCCGATTCCCGGGCAGTTCTGGAATTTAACGGCAAAGAACTGATCAAGGGAGAACCCGATGCCTCTTCTTTTCCTTCCGGCGGTCTCCGGGCAACTTTCGAGGCAAGGGGTTATACCGCATGGGATTGTACATCTCCTACCTTCCTGCGTGAGGATGCCATCGGCGTCACACTCTGTATCCCTACCGCTTTCTGTTCCTACACTGGAGAGGCACTGGATAAAAAGACTCCTCTTCTGCGCTCGATGGAAGCCATCAGCAAACAGGCTGTCCGTATCCTCCGGCTGTTTGGAAAAGACGAGGTATCGAATGTAGCCTGCTCCGTAGGCGCAGAGCAGGAATATTTCCTAATCGACAGGGATAAATACCTTCAGAGAAAAGATCTTATTTTCACGGGACGTACCTTATTTGGCGCCATGCCCCCCAAGGGACAGGAACTGGATGACCACTATTTTGGAAGTATCCGCGAACGACAGGCTTCTTTCATGAATGAATTGAACATAGAACTTTGGAAACTGGGAATTCTTTCCAAAACCCAGCACAATGAAGTTGCTCCGGCCCAACATGAGATGGCGCCGATCTATGACACCGCCAACATAGCGACGGACCACAACCAGCTGGTTATGGAGGTAATGAAAAAGGTGGCAAGAAGACACAATCTGGAATGTCTTCTTCATGAGAAACCCTTCGCCGGCGTAAACGGTTCCGGGAAGCACAACAACTGGTCCATCGTGACGAATACTGGGGAAAACCTGCTAAGTCCCGGCTCTTCCCCTCACAACAACAGGCAGTTCCTTCTGTTCCTGACTGCCGTGATCGCTGCCGTAGACGAAAACGCCGCTCTCCTGCGTATGTCCGCCTCCAATCCTGGAAACGATCATCGTCTGGGAGCCAATGAAGCGCCGCCGGCGATAATTTCTATCTTCCTCGGAGAACAATTAGAGGATATCGTGGAACAGATCATTGAGACAGGTACTGCCGACCACAGCTTAAAGGGCGGAAAAATGGATATCGGTGTAAGCTCCATTCCTCCAGTGAAAAAAGATGCCACGGACCGTAACCGTACTTCACCCTTTGCTTTCACTGGAAATAAATTTGAATTCCGTATGGTAGCTTCTTCAATGTCTATCGCAGGGGCAAACACGGTTTTGAACGCCTCTGTGGCAGATGTACTGGAAAAAATGGCGGATGAACTGGAAGGAGCTTCTGATTTTGAAAAAACCGTAGATACCCTGATCCAGAAAACACTAAAAGAACATCAGAAGGTGATCTTCAACGGAAATGGCTATTCCGATGACTGGGTTTCCGAGGCAGAAAAACGTGGTCTTCCCAACGTGCGCACCATGGTGGATGCCACCGCTTCCCTCATAGAACCAAAGACCATCCAGATGTTTGAGAACCAGAATGTACTCTCTAAAGCAGAATTGGAATCCCGCGCCGAGATTCATTACGAAGCCTACGCAAAGGCGATCAACATTGAAGCCAAGGCAATGGTTGATATGGCGACCAAACAGTACATTCCTGCAGTGATCAAATACACCACAAGCCTGGCAGACTCCATCAACAGTATCCGGCAGGCTTGTCCGGAGGCAGATCTCACGGTGCAGACCTCGATCCTAAAAGACTGTTCTGCACTCCTCGCCAAATCCCAGAAGTCTCTGATCGCCCTCGGTGATGTGACGGAGAAAGCTGGTTCCATGGAAGAGGGAAAAGCACAGGCAGAATACTACCGGGATATCGTATTCCCGGCAATGGAAGCTCTAAGAGCCCCCATCGACGAGCTGGAAATGCTGGTGGATAAAGAAGACTGGCCTGTACCATCTTATGGGGATATGCTTTTTGAAGTGTAATAAAAAATAAAAGTTAGTCCCGCCAGAGACCTGGCGGGACGGTTTTTATATTTTATTATATTGATATTTTGATTTTAGGTCCTTAACAATAATAGCTGATTTCTCCAAAATACTCATACCATTTTTGCATAATTTCTTTACTGTTGGCTTCAATAAACGCCAGCAGTTTTCTTAAATCTTTTGATGATATCTGGGAATTATTATTGCAAACCAGTGTTTTCCCTTTTTTCGTTATCCATATTTTTGTTGAATTTGCTCTTGGATTATGTTTTACAACATGGACATGAATAGGCTCTGTTGGTTTATTTCATTTGACCAAAAGAAAATTATATAACCACCAAATTTAAAAATTTGAGGCATTTTCAAATCCCCCTTCTCTTGCAAATTCCATAATTAAATGAGCATTATTTTCAACAAACTCTTTATAATATTTCATTTCAACTTCAGAAAATCCAACTATATTTTCCCATGTATAATCTGGCAAATAGCACGTTGCATTATGAAAGCCATTATAAACAGCCTTTTCAATATAAACTTTGACTTTCCCATCTGGTTTCATCTCAGAATGGACAACTTCTGTTGTATCACTCAATGTTGCATAGGGATATACCATAAAATCCAACCTCCATTCTTTCACAAGTCTATTCATTCATTTGCTTCCCTATTTATAATAACAGCTGCCATACGTCTTCCGCAACAAGTAGACCCACTAATTTTTTATTTTTCGTACGGGGCGCAGTACCTCATAACCAATCACTTCTGGATAATGACACTTGCAGGTATTTTCCGGATCTCAAACCCATCCGGTATCACTCCCTGATACTCATCTGGTACGCCAAAACCGTAAAAATAGCCTTTTCTGCCATTTTCATAAAACCATCCCGCCGTATGACAAGTGACGATGGGATGAGAAACATGGCTCATGCTGTTTATTGTTCCACAGATACTGTCACAATCATGCCTGCTCCAAAAATTCATATAATCGGTGGTCTCTATATCCCAGATACCGATGTATTGATGTGCGGGAATATGCTCCACGCGAACATGTGCTTCTGTCAACATTGTTTGATTCATAGTAAGTCCTCCTTGATTCACATAATGTTCAGGGAAGAAAGGGATCATCCGTCAGATATGCTTCAATCCAGTCGATCATTTTTTGTACGGTCTCATTCCACTCAAACAAATCTTTTTCCCCCTTGCTAAAAATATTGTACCCTATAACTGTCCGGAGATTTTGATATATGTTGCTATTCTATTGAATCCTCTAAAAGCTTATCCTGCAGCCGGAAAAATATTAGTTTTGTCTCTCCAGGACAGGTTGCCATCTGATGTTCGGCACAAAAGGAGAGTTTCTCCTCTTCCACCATCTGCCCCACCAGACTTTCTGCCGATTTCTCAGAGTAACCCTGGGCTATCAGGATAAGCGCCAGGTTATCCTCCAAAGTAAGATCACCGATAAAGATATGCTTTTTTTCCTGTACCAGATTCCCCTCTCCATATTCTTTCTTCCATGCTTTTTTAAATAAGTAATTCAGCAGAATAAACGTTAAAAAGTAAAACAGAAACATCCCCAGTATGACACTAGGATATATCCGCCAGAATTCAAAATCCGTAAACACATAATGAAGGGTGGATGGAAAATAAGCCAATATCCGCGGCACAAAAGATACAAAAAATGCCATCACAAAATAGAACCAGATGCATCTGCCATAACGTGCCCGGACCGCCCGGGGTGAAAAACCTACTAAGAAAAGATAATCATTTTCTTCCCCGCTCTGCTCCAGTGCCTTTCGGAACCAGAAAACACCTCCTGCTATTGTAATTCCCCAGATCACCAGCGCGAGCAGAAAAGACACCGCTCCATTTTCAGTGGCAGTCCTCCACTCTTCCCTTACAATTTCTGGGACAGGCCGGATCTTCATAAATTCCTTAAATTTTTCCCGCAGACCTGTGATATCTTTTTCTTCCGCCTGAAAAAACACTCCATAATCCACATTATCCCAAGCAACGTCTTTTCCATCGATATAACGATAATTCTCACATCGGTATTCATGGGCAGAAATCCCATCCTGTTCTGTTAGAAGATAATTCTCAATTTCATTGTGCTCCTCGTCTTCATCGGAATACCAGTACCAGCTTTCGTCATACCCGAATAAGGACTGCCATTTATAATAAAAAGAAGCATATGTCATCAGCTGATAATTCACACACAAGCCTGAAATGATAAGCAGAATAGCAAATGCCATCAGATAATTTCTCTGTTTTTCCAGAAACAGCTGACAAAGTTTTTGATTCATAAAAGCCCCCTTTCTATATTCTACATAACTTCTCGGAATCTTCAGCCTTGATTTTATAAGGCTTTCAGACCCCTATC